>NZ_CP133019.1:1208506-1510632 GCF_030866805.1 Microbacterium terrisoli | reverse complement strand
AGCGTGTCCAGCACCTCGAGCGCGTAGCGGCGCACGTCTGCGATGGGCTTGGGCCCGTACGGCGAGTGCGCAGTGTCGCCGATGTAGCGGATCGACTCACGCGGCAGCAGCGCCGACACCGCGCGTGCGACGGTGAGCCCGCCGACGCCGGAGTCGAAGATCCCGATCGGCGCGTCATTCACAATCGACCAGCTTACCGACCTGCCGGCGACCGATATGCTGACCGCCATGAGCGTCCGCAGCACAGCCCTGTTCACCGACCGCTATGAGCTGACGATGCTCGAGGCGGCGCTGCGCGACGGCACCGCCGGGCGCCGCTGCGTGTTCGAACTGTTCACCCGCCGCCTGTCCGGCGGTCGCCGGTTCGGAGTGCTGGCCGGCACCGGCCGCCTGCTCTCGCTCATCCGCGACTTCCGCTTCGATGACGACGAGCTGCGGTTCCTGCGTGATCACCGAGTGGTGGATGCCGCGACCCTGACGTTCTTGGAGAGCTACCGGTTCACCGGCTCGGTCCGCGGCTACCGCGAAGGCGAACTGTACTTTCCGGGCTCCCCGGTGCTGACGATCGAGGGCACATTCGCCGAGGCGGTCGTGCTGGAAACGATCGCCTTGAGCGTCATGAACTACGACTCGGCCGTGGCCACGGCGGCGGCACGGATGTCGATCGCCGCCGGTGACCGCCCGCTGGCGGAGATGGGCTCGCGCAGGGCCGGCGAGCACTCCGCGGTGGCCGCCGCGCGCGCCGCATACATCGCCGGCTTCGGTGCGACGAGCAACCTCGAAGCCGGGCGGGCATGGGGCATCCCGACGATGGGAACCGCCGCGCATTCGTTCACGCTGCTGCACGACAGCGAGGAGGCGGCGTTCCGCTCGCAGATCGAGGCGCTGGGAACCGGCACCACACTGCTGGTGGACACCTACGACATCCGCGCCGGCGTCGAAACGGCAATCCGGGTCGCCGGCACCGGCCTGGGCGGTGTGCGCATCGACTCCGGCGACCTGCCGATCGTGGCCGCCGAAGTGCGCACGCAGCTGGACGAACTGGGCGCGACCGGCACCAAGATCACCGTCACCAGCGATCTGGACGAGTACGCGATCGCCACCTTGGCGGCAGCTCCCGTGGACGCCTACGGCGTGGGCACCTCGCTGGTCACCGGCTCGGGCACGCCCACCGCCGGCATGGTCTACAAGCTCGTCGCGCGGCAGGCCGACGACGGGGCGTGGGTGTCGGTGGCCAAGGCCTCGACCGACAAGGCGTCCAAGGGTGGTCGCAAGGCGGCGTTCCGCATGCTCGATCACGGCACTGCGACGCAGGAGCTGATCGTCGTCTCCGACGGTTTCGAAGCCGTCGACACCTCTGTCGATCACCCCGATGCGCGCGCGCTGCAGGTCGATCTGGTCGAGGACGGCACGATCGACACGTCCTATGAGGACAACGCCGGCGTCGCCCGCGCGCGCGAGCACCACGCACGCGTGCGAGAAGAGCTTCCGGTGCAGGCACTGGCCCTCAGCCGCTCCGACCCGGCGATCCCCACCGTCTACATGGACGCCGAGTAGCCGCTAGACGTCGCGCAGGCCCTCGTAGATCTCTTTGCAGGTCGGGCAGACGGGAAACTTCTCGGGGTCGCGGCCGGGGGTCCACTTCTTGCCGCACAGCGCCCTGACCGGCTTGCCCGTCAGGGCGGACTCGAGGATCTTCTCCTTCTTCACGTAGTGCGAGAAGCGCTCGTGGTCACCGGGCTCGATGCTCTCTTCGCGCAGGAGCTCTTCAAGTTCACGGTCGAGGGTGGCAACGCCCCCGGAGTCTGGACGATCGATCGGGGTGCTCATGGATGCCCAGTTTACTGTCGCCCGACCGCGCAGGGGCGAACGGCTCGGACGGCGGAGATCGGTGGCGATCAGGCCACCTCGGCGAGCTCGACGAACCGCGAGCCGCGGCGATCGAAGACCGCGCCCCCCGCCACGACGCCGACCACGAGCACGGCCAGACCCACCGCGACCCCGCCCCAGAGCGCGAACGGCGCGTACGACACGTCGCGGCTGAGCGCGAGCCATCCCCACCACAGGGCCGGAATCGACAGCACAATGGTTCCCACGAGCACGACCGCCTGGGTGATCGCGCTGGCGGCCCCCACCCGCTCGGGCTGGCGGAACGGGCCGTCGCCCGGCCGCGAGACCGGGTACGGCTGCACCGCGGAAGCAGCGCTTGACAGACCCAGCCCGCTCAGGAAGAGCGATGCGCACACCCCGATCATCGCCGGCAGCACCGCCCATCGGCCGTGCAGCGCCACGGCGATGGGGATCGTGATCACCAGTGCGGGGATGCCGACCACCAGGATCGGCACGAGGCGCCCGAGCCGATCCGACACACCGCGCACTCCCCCTGCGATGTGCATCCAGATCGCGGTCCCGTCGTATGCCAGGTCGTTGTGGGGCAGCCACCCGAGGAACAGCGCGATGATCGGCACGGGAACCAGCACCACGATCTGCGGCGCCACACCCACCACGAGAAGGGGCACCATCGCCACCGCCGCCACGACAGGGACGATGACGAGGTTGGCGAGATAGCGTCGATCGCCGAACCAATAGGCCATGCTCCGCGCGGCGATCGCTCCGCCGGGGGTGTCGGGGGTCACCGTGAACCATCCGAGCCTTCCGGCACCGCCCGCCGATTCGACCGGCGCTGGAGCCGACACACTGCGCACCACCAGCGCGACCCACGCGAGCCACAGCAGAGCCAGGGTGATCACCGCCACCGCTGCGCTGACCAGCGCCTCACCGGTGCCCCAGTGCGCTCCGATCGCCCAGGCCGCGCCGAACGGCGTGTCGGCGACGACACCGGCCACGGCCCGCAGCTGCGGGGCCACGGCGTCACTCCATTCCAGCGATGCCAGGAACACCGCGATCGGCACGAGCACGACCAGCAGCGCCATCAGCAGCAGTCCGGTCAGTTCCCGGGATCGCCGCTCGCGCAGAAACAGTGCTGCGACCGACAGGCACACGCGCGAGAGCAGGCTGCAGGTGAGCACACCGAGGACGACGCTCAGGACCCCTGCGGCCCAGGGCACGCCGTGCGCAGTCCATGCCGCCACGACGAATCCTCCCAGTACCAGCAGCGACAGCATGGGCACGCTGACCAGTCCGATCGGTACGAGCGCAGCTGCCAGTGGTCGCGGGGGCAGGTCCAACACGGCGAAACGGCGTGGGTCCATCGGATCGCTCGTGGACAGAGAGAGGGGGGCCGCTACCGCGGCCAGGGTCAGTGCGGCGCCACCGAGGATCGTGACGACGGCGGTGGCCTCGGCCGTGGCGTCGCGCAGGGCCAGCAGGCCCCAGCATCCCACGCTCACCGCGATGACCACGGCCACCAGCGCACCCGCTGTTCGTGCGGCGTGCCCCGATCCTGCGCGCAGTCCCGACAGCAGCAGAGCGACCCTCAGCCGGAGAAGGTGTGCAGCCATTCCAACCCTTCCACGTCTGAAGCGACGCCGGTCAACTCGGCATAACGCTGTTGCAGCGTGAGCTCACCGCGCACGTCGGCGACCGGCCCTTCGGCCAGTACCCGCCCCGAGACCAGAACAGCCACCCGCTCGCACACGGCCTCGATCATCTCCATGCCGTGGCTGGAGAGGATCACCGTGCCGCCGTGGGCGACATACGCGCCCAGGATCTCGAGGATCACCGACGACGAGACCGGATCGACTGCCTCGAACGGCTCATCGAGCACGAGCAGGCGCGGTGCATGGATCATCGCGCCGGCGAGCATGACCTTCTTGGTCATTCCGGCCGAGTAGTCCGAGACCGGGCGCGCGAGGGCGTCTTCGATCTCGAACGCACGTGCGAGGTCGGCCGTGCGGGAGCTGACGACGGTGCCGTCCAGCCCGCGCAGCAGACCGTAATACATGAGCAGCTGTCGGCCGGTGAGCCGATCGAACGTGCGCAGCCGATCAGGCAGCACGCCCATCGCGCGCTTCGCTTCACGCGGGTGTGCGATCGCGTCGATGCCGTGCACCGTGATCATGCCGCTGTCGGGGAGCAGAAGTCCGGCGATCATCGACAGCGTCGTGGTCTTGCCCGCACCGTTGGGGCCCACCAGACCGTAGAACGTGCCCTCCGGCACGACCAGATCGATGCCGTCGACGGCGACGGAGCCCCGGAACGACTTCGTCAGTTCCCGCAACACCAGGACCGGAGCGCGAGGGGATGCCGTGTCAACGGGCGGCACGGGCACGGCAGCGGCGACAGCCGACGCGGGTTCGGGTTCGGGTTCGGGTTCGGGTTCGGGTGCGGCCTGAGGCTCGGTCGGCGGTGCGATCACCGCGGCGGTCTGCTCGGCCCGCATCGGCTGCACGGGTGCGCGGTCATGCGTCACGTCGAGGGGGTCGTCGTCATCCGCATCGGCCGACTGCTCTTCGCCCGTGTTCTGTTCGCGCAGCCCCAGCCACGGCTCCGCCACCGGGCGGGTCAGCTCCGGCTCGACGCTCTCGCGGGTATCGCCCGGCTCTTCGTCCACCGGCTCGACGGCCTCGATGCGGTCGGCGAGAGCGGGCAGAGGCGGTTTGGGCGGAACGACGACCGGACCCAGCGGAGACACCACCGCGGCATCCTTCTCCGCGGCCGCTGGATGCGCCGCGTCCGATCCCGCCTGCTCCCTCGCCGTCTGCTTCTTGCCGACTCGTTTGGACGCCGGCCGCTTCGCGGCCTTCTTCGTCACGGAAGCGGATTTCGTCTCGTTCTTGGACGAAGATGCCGCCGGCGATGACGGCCCCGCGGACGCATCAGCCGTGCGTGCGTGCAACGCGGCTGCGGCGGCAGAGATGCGCGGCTTGGGCGGTAACGACACAGGGCGGACCGCCCCCTCCTCGCGAGGGCTTTCATCTTCGCGGGGGTCCTCTGGCACGGGCAGAGAGGCTGTCACCGATCCAAGGTATCAAGCGTTGCCTGGGCAATCGGCCTGTGAAGAAGCCGTGTTCCCGATTACGAATGCGCAACAGGATGCCCCCGGTTCGGGGCGCAACCGCGGAAGTTCGCTACTATGAAAGAGCACGAAGGGGTGTTTTCTCGGTATGCACCGCATCCCCCGCACGCAACTCAGGAGCTGATCGTGACTCTTCAGACCGTCATCCTCGCAGCCGGTATGGGCTCGCGACTTGGCCGCAGTCTTCCCAAGTCGCTGACCGTCCTGAACGACGGCCGCTCGATCATGGGCCAGCAGCACGCGAACATCCGTGCCGCATTCGGCCGTGAGGCGCGCATCACCACGGTCGTCGGTTATCGCGCCGAGACCATCATCGAAGCGTTCCCCGACGCCGACTACGTCTACAACGACCGCTACGACCAGACGAACACGTCCAAGAGCCTGCTGCGCGCCCTCGGCACCACGGGCAAGGGCGGTGTGCTGTGGATGAACGGCGACGTCGTGTTCGACCCGCGCATCCTCGGCCGGGCGGTGGCGTTCATCGAGCGCGACCAGTCATTCGTCACGGTGAACACGTCGAAGGTCAGCGACGAAGAAGTCAAGTACCGCATCGATGCAGAGGGCTTCATCACCGAGCTGTCCAAGACGGTCGTCGGCGGCATCGGCGAAGCGGTCGGAATCAACTACATCTCCAGCCGCGACAAGAAGGCGTTCATGCGCCAGCTTCACCGTGTCGACGACCAGGATTACTTCGAGCGCGGCCTGGAGCTGGCGATCATCGAGGACGGCGTGCGCCTGGAGCCGATGGACATCTCGGATCTCTACGCGGTCGAGGTCGACTTCGCCGAAGACCTCGAGCGGGCAAATCAGTACGTCTGACCCCGCACCGCACCGACAGCGTCTGTGCGAGGACTCGCTGTGAGCCGTCACTCTGCGGGAGGTCGCGCGGTGACGCGCATCGACTCGTTGCCTCCAGACGCACCGTGGGCCGGAGGCCTTCCGCCGGAAGGCTCGGATGAGCACCCGCGCACGATCCGTGCGTTGGATCGGGTGCTGGCGATCCAGCGCCCGGCAGTGCTCGCCCACCTGCGCAGCATTCGACTGCGGCATCCGGATGCCACACCCGCTGAGATCGTGCGCATCCTGGAGCGCCGCTACCTGACCGCCGTGGCCGGGGGCGGTGCTGCGGTCGGGGCCACCGCCGTCATTCCCGGGATCACCACCGGCATCACTCTGGCCCTCAGCGGCGTCGAGACGGTCGCTTTCGTCGAGGCCAGCGCCCTGTTCGCGCAGTCGCTGGCAGAGGTCCACGGCATCCGGGTGGAGAGCCCCGACCGGGCGCGTGCTCTCGTGCTCACGCTGATGCTCGGTGAAGAAGGCGTGGCCCTGGTCAGCCAGCTCACCCGGCAGGCCGCCGGGAAGGGACCTGCGCGCAGCGCGTACTGGGGTGAGATGATCACCACGTCATTGCCCCGCGCGATGGTCGGGCCCCTCGTGGACCGGCTGAAATCGGCGTTCGTCCGGCGCTTCGCCGTCGGTGGAGGTGCATCCTGGGTCGGAAAAGCACTGCCGTTCGGTGTGGGCGCCGTCGTCGGCGGTGTCGGCAACAGCATCCTGGGACGGCGCGTGATCGTGACATCGCGCCGCGCATTCGGGGCGGCACCGGCGGCCCTGGCCGCCGAGGTCGAGCCGCTCCCGGGCGCCACCCGTCTCGAGCACGCCATCGGATCGCGCCTGCGCAGCGCGGGTGCCGTCGTGGGCAGGCTCGACCCGCGCCGACGCATCACACGCGAGAACGGGCCAGAATAGACGCATGGGTCTGTTCGCTTCGAAGCCGGAAGAGCCGTTCCAGTGGGCCGGCCTGCCCTCTGAACCCGATCTCGAGCGCACAGGTGACGTCCTGCCCGAAGGACCGCCCATCGATCCGTTCGCCATCACCACCGACGGCGGCCGTGCTTCCATCAGCATCTCGATCGATGCGCTGACGGCGCCGGAGGAGGCCGCAGAACCCGCCGCGGGCTCCGACGCCGACCCCGAGGACTGACTTCCTGGCCCAGCGCCTCCTGCACAGGGCGAAAGCCTCGGCCTCTTCTCCACATTTCCGCCGCAGCCCCGTTCGGTGGGCTCCCACGCCGTCAGCATGGGGTGATGAGAACCGAACCCACCATCCTGCACGCATCCGGCGGTGCCGACTTCCTCGCCATGCTCCCCACTCTCGCCGGCTGCACGGTCCGCGAGAGCATCCTCATCGTCCCGTTCGCGGGCACGCGCACAATGGGCGTCATGCGCATCGATCTGCCGTCGCGGGGCGCCCCGTACGACCGTCTGGGATCCATCGCGCTCGGGTCGATGAGCAGACTGGAAGGCTGCGACGGTGTGATCCTGGCCGCATACACCGACGCCACCTTCCCTGTGGCGTTCGCGCAGTGGGAACGCTTGATCGCAGCCTTGGACGAGCGATTCGAATCGGCGGGATTCACCGTGAAGGACGCCTACTGCGTCGCGCAGGACGGCTGGGCCAGCTGGTACGAGCCGTCGCCGCCGTTCGACGGGCATCCCCGGTCTGAGATCGATGAGAGTCCGATGGCCGCCCACGCCGCCGAGGTGCGCGGCGGCGCGCCCTTGACTGCGCACACAGCCGCCGGCTCGCTGCCACCCGCCGACCCCGAGACGGCGGGGCGGCTCACGGCGATGGTCGACGGCCTGATCAGCGGTCACGAACTCGACGCGTTCGGCCGGTGGCAGCCGGCGAACATTCCGGACGCGATCGCCTTCATCGAGGAGCTGCTGGAGCGCGACGCCGACGACACGCCGCTGCCGATGCTCGCCCGCCTCGCCCTGCACAGCATGCGCCCTGACCGTCGAGACGAGATGGTGCTGCAGATCGCCTTCGGGCGCGCAGTCGGCGAACGCGCCCGCGCCGACAGCGAGCGCCGGCACGAGGTGCAGCGCACGCAGCACCTGTCGATGGACGAGATCGTGGCGGCCGAGACCGCACAGTCCGACGGGCGGCCCGACGAACAGGGGGAACTGTTCCTCGGCGAGAGTGTGAGAGAGCCGCACGTTGTGCGCGTGCGCCGGGCGATCGACATCCTGCGCCGCACCATCGTTCATCTGGACCCCGACCTGCGCCCTGACCTGCTGTGCATGCTGGCGTGGCTGCACTGGGCGGTGGGGGCGAGCTCTGCCGCCGGGCACCACGTCGAATCAGCGTTGCGGATCGACCCCGAGCACACGCTGGCGGCCGGGCTGCTGGCGCTGATCGAGAGCGGCAAGGTCCCGGAGTGGGTCTATGCCGCCCACGGCAGCCAGCGCACGCAGAACCGGGCTCAGCGGCGGTCGGGCCGCCGTGCCACGAAGGCCGCCGCCCGCATGGGATGATCGACGGGTGCAGGATGACGCGACAGGACACAGAGATGCTCCCGTCCCCCCTGCCGACGCCGGCGTGTCGTTCGTGATGCCCGTGCTCAACGAGGTCGCCTACCTGCAGCGCGCGGTCCAGACCGTTCTCGCCCAGCAGACCGACGGGCCGTCCGAGCTGATCCTGGCACTGGGGCCTTCCACGGACGGCACGAACGAACTCGCGCGGCGACTGGCCGAAGCCGATGAGCGGATCGTCCTGGTCGAAAACCCCGGCGCCGACATCCCCAAGGGATTGAACCTGGCGATCAAGGCCAGCAGCCGCCCCACGGTCGTGCGCGTCGACGCGCACTCCGAGCTCTCGCCCCACTACACGAGAGCGGCGCTGGCAACCCTCGCCGAGACCCGGGCTGCCAATGTCGGAGGTGTGATGCGCGCCGACGGCCGCACGCCGTTCCAGCGCGCCGTCGCGCGCGCCTACAACTCCCCGATCGGGCTGGGTGGCGGCGCCTACCACGGCAGCACGCACGCGGGAGAGGCGGAATCCGCCTACCTCGGGGTCATGCGCCGCGCCGTGCTGGACGAAGTGGGGCTGTTCGACGAGACGATCCGTCGGGGCGAGGATTGGGAGCTGAACCTGCGGATCCGCAGCGCCGGCTACCGCGTCTGGTTCGACCCGGCCCTGTCGGTCACGTATTGGCCCCGCGAGAGCTGGGTACGGCTCGCGCAGCAGTTCCGCGCGACCGGCGCCTGGCGCGGTGAACTGGTGCGCCGCTTCGCCTGGCGCAACCCGCTGCGCTTCTTCGCCCCGCCCGCACTCGTGCTCGTCGTCGCCGCCGCGATCATCTTCGGTGTGCTGCAGGTGACCGGCATCGTGACCGGGTGGCTTTCACTGCTGCTGTCGATCGTCTACCTTCCGCTGGTCGCGTACGTCGCGCTGCTGATCATCGTCGCCGCCGGAGACGGAGGAGGCACCGGATGGCGCGACAAGCTGTGGACCCTGGCGGTGCTGCCCACAATGCACCTCTCGTGGGGTGCAGGGTTCCTGTCGGGTGTGGCCACCGGCGCCCACGACACCGTCGACACCTCACGGCTGGGCTCGCGCAACACGCCGCTGCCGTGACCGCGGCCGTCAGCGGCCGATGAATCCCTGATCCAGGATGCGGGACACCACGCGCTCGGCAGCGTGGCCGTCCTCACGCGCGTTGAACCGCTCACGCCATTGCGCATACTTCTGCGCGTAAGGTGCCGCGTCCTCTGCGAGGATCGCTTCAGTCAGCTCCCGCTGAGTGCGTACGACGGGTCCCGGCGCCCGGGCCGCGAGATCGAAATAGAACCCCCGCAGCTCACCACGGAAGTGCTCCATGTCGGGCACGAAGAAGTACATCGGCTTCCCCGTGACGGAGAAGTCGAACATGACGGATGAATAGTCGGTGATCAGCGCGTCAGCGGCGAGCATCAGCTGCGCGGTGTCGCCGAATGCCGTGACGTCGATCACCCGCGAGCCGGCGGCATCCCGACCCGGAATCAGGGTGCGCGAATGCCCGCGCACCAGCACCACCGAACCCGTCTCGGCCGCCAGCGCCTCGAGTTCGAGGAACTCGACGATCTGCTCCCGGTCGTCGCGCCAGGTCGGGGCATACAGCAGCACGCGCTCATCCGCCCCGATGCCGAGCGCCGCGCGCACCTTCGACCTGCCGTCCGCCGCGTGATCGGCGGCGAGCACGTCGTTGCGCGGGTATCCCTCCACCCACACGGGTTTGCGGCCGAAGGCGTAGGCACGGCGCAGGATTCTCGCACCATAGGGGTTCTGCGCGAGCAGCACGTCCCAGCGCCGCGACTCGCGCAGCACGGCGAACATGCGCCGCGGTGCGAAGCCTGACCGCTGCAGCGCCAGACGCTTCAGCGGCGTGCCGTGCCAGGTCTGGATCACGTGCTGCCCGCTTCCGCGCTCGAAGCGGCGCCGCAGCCAGTCGTTGATCACCAGCAGGCGCGCGGCCCCGCGTGCGCGCCACCAATCGGGAGTGCCTTCCACGATCGCGACCGCACCGTCGGGGACCGCGACCGAAAGATCGACCACGCTCCAATACCGCACCACGCCGGGCGCCCGACGAGCGATCTCACGATCGATCGCGGCCGGATTGTCACTCGCATTGCGCCCGTAGAAGCTCTCGAAGAACACGGCGTTCTCCAGCACGTCGCTCGGGCGCGTCGCATAGCGCCGCTCCAGAGCAGCCTGCCCCTCCCAGGAATCATAGGCAGGGTCCAGCGGCGGCCCGATCTGCAGCTGCGTGCCCTCCAATGTCGCGCGCAGAGTGCCCAGCATGGTCACCGGCAGCGGATCCCAGTCCGCAACGTCCGATCCCGATGCGCCCTCGACGGTCAGGCCGTACTGACCGGACGGCAGGGGCAGAACGGGCCCGCGCCAGCGCGAAGCATGCAAGGGCAGCACGATCCGCCACGTCTTGCCGCCCCCCGTGATCGTCCCGGAGACCCGCGCGCGTGCACCGATCAGCTCTGCACGCACCGGGCGGGGACCGGTGCCCCTCAGGACGAGGGCAGGAGTGGGGTGCGTCTGGAATCGTGCCTGGGTCACGGTCGTCCTCTCCGCCGTCGGCGGTGTCGTCGGTCGTCGGATGCGAGCCGTACGGCGATCGCGGCGCTCACACGCTGAGCGTTGCGCCCGTCGGCGAACGCGTGCACCCGATCGGAAAGGTCACGGGCGCGCGCGACCCGCGCCTCCAGCTCGTCGCCACCGGACAGCACGGCATCCAACTGCGCGAGCGTCTCATCCCAGTCGCGCGCCCATCCGCGGTCTGCGTCAGACCTCTCGTGCGCGTCGGGTCCGGCCACATCGGCATAGGTGCCGTACATGCCGCGCCGGGCGACGTAGTCGGCCAGGTCGGGCGCGAAGAACACCGTCGGCACCGGAACGAGCGCGGCATCGAAGGCCAGCGACGAATAATCCGTCACGAGCACATCGATCCCCGGCAACAGCGGCGTGATGTCGTTGACCAGATCGCTGCCGATCGTGCGCACCCGCTGCCGGAGATGCTCGGGCGGTCGATACGCGCCCGCGCCCAGGGGGTGCGACCTCACCAGCAGCACCGCATCGCGCCGTGCCAGCACCTCGCCGATCCGATCCCATTCCGCGTCCGTCGGAACGGCCGGGTCCTGCGCCCCGTCACGCCAGGTCGGCGCGTACAGGACGAGCACGCAAGCGCCCGTGTCGCCCACCGCGGTGCGCACGGCCCCGAGCGCATTCTCACGGCGGGTCACCGCATCCTGCTGCGACAGCACGTCCACCCGCGGTTCGCCGGTGACCGGCACATGTGACTCGGTCAACGAGAACGCCGACTCGAGGCGCCCGCGCACCAGGTGCGACGCAGCGGGGATCAGGTCGATCTTGCGCGTCGTGCGACGGTAGAGCGCGCCGATCAGCCGACGCATGATCGCGGCCCCCGGCATCCGCTGCAACGGGCCGGGTACCCGGACCGTCTCCGGGGAATCGATGCCGATGCGCTTGAGCGGAATGCCGTGCCACAGCTGCACGATGAAAGCGCCGTCCACGGCGTAGCGGTTCACGTCGCCGAAACCGTGCGTGACAACCAGCACCCGCGCCCGCGCCGTGCGCCAGAATCCACGCAGCGAATGCTTGGGCAGGCTCGGGATGCCGCGGGCTGCCGCATCGCGCGCCTCGTGTGCCGAGCCGGTCAGCCACACGGCCCGCCGTGCTTCGGTGGCCGTCTGCTCCCACAGGGCGAGGGCACCGTCGCCGATGCCCGCGCCGCACCCGAACACCCAGTCGTCGCGCGTACGCGGGATCAGCAGCGTCGCCACGCGCCCGGCAGCGTACAGCGGCACCCGCAACAGCTTGGCCGCGTTGCCCGAGCTGAACGAGAAGGACGCCACCCCGCGAGCCTATCGCGGGGTGGCGTCCTTCCCATTCGACCTACTTGAGGGTGCCGAGGGTCGCCTCGGTGTTCTGCGTGCGACCGTCGCGCACGTAGCTGAGCTTCGCGGTCGAGCCGGCGGCGTCGGCGCGCACCTGTGCGGTCAGGTCCACCGCACCGGTGACGGGCACGCCGTTGAACGACGTGATGATGTCCCCCGCCTGCAGGCCCGCTTTGGCCGCTCCCCCGCCGGCGGTGGTCTCCACGACATACGCGCCGGTGATGGTCGCCCCCTGCACGCTCGAGGCGTCCCGCACGCTCGCGCCCAGCAGGCCGTGACTGGCCGAGCCGTCCTTGACGAGGTCGTCCGCGATGCGGTGCGCGATATCGGACGGGATCGAGAAGCCCACACCGATCGATCCGGCCTGTGACGACGACGATGTGCTGCCCGTCGAGGCGATCGCGACGTTGATGCCGACCAGGCGCCCCTGACTGTCCACCAGCGCACCGCCGGAGTTGCCGGGGTTGATCGGCGCGTCGGTCTGGATCACCGCGATCTTGATCGACTCGGTGGGCTTCTGGGCGGACTGACCCTGGCCCTGACCGAAGTCGAAGAAGAACGGGCTGCCGCCGTTCTGGCCGTTGTCGCCGTTCTGGCCGTTGTCGCTGCTTCCGCCCTTGGGCGCCGCTGACGAGGCGATCTCGATCGAGCGGTTCAATGCGCTGACGATGCCGGTGGTCACCGAGTTCGACAGGCCCAGCGGCGCGCCGATCGCCACCGTCTGGTCGCCGACGTTCAGCGCCGACGAGTCGCCCCAGCTGATGGGAGTGAGATCGTCCGCGCCCTTGAGCTTGATCACTGCCAGGTCGTACACCGGGTCGGTGCCCACAAGGCTGGCCTGATAGATGTGGCCGTCTGAGGTCGTCACCGAGATCGAGGCGTCGCCGCTCTCGCCGTCAAGCGTCACGACGTGCGTGTTGGTCAGGATGTAGCCGTCCTTGTTCAGCACGACGCCGGAGCCGGTTCCGCCGTTGTTGCCGGCCGACACGTTGATCGTGACGACGCTGGGCACGACCTTCGTCGCGATCGCCGACGTCGCGTTCACGCTGTCGGGGTTGTTGACCGTGACCACGCTCGGGCCCGCTGCCGCCGAATTGTCGGCGGGACCCCAGAGGTTGAAGCCCGCCCATGCACCGCCGAGCCCGACGGCGCCTCCGACCACGGCCGCCGCGACGATCAGCGCGGTGATCTTGCCTGCGCCCGACTTCGCTTTGGCAGGCGCCGGGGCCGGAGACGTGCTGTCGGTCGCGGGCGCGGGGATGCCGAAGCCAGCACCGGGATACGGCTGCGTGGGGTGGGTCTGGGGACCGGCCTGCGGCGCAGCGGACGGCGCAGCGGGAGAGGCGCCTGCGGCGGGAGCCTGGCCGTATACCGGCTGCGCCTGGCCGTACGGCGGCTGTGCCTGTGCCGGCTGGCCCTGGGCGTGCTGAGGGGTCTGCTGGGCGGGGGGAATCGGGGTCGTCGGCTGGTCTGCCGACGCCGGCTGAGGTGCCGGCGGCCGCGGCGGAATCTGCTCTGCCGCACCGGGCGAAGCCACGGGCTGCACCGGCTGCGCGGGGGTCGCGTTCTCTTCCTCGGGACGGTTGCCCTGGTTGTCGCTCATCGTTGCTCCTTCACGCTGTTGAGACAAGCATGCCGATGAATTCTGTGTTTTGCTTATGGCGAGTCTCCGGCGTAGCTATGTGAGCCACGTGTGTGCCGTGCGAGTAGCGTGGACGGCGTGCGAGACTTCTCCGGCGCCTGGCGCCGCACCGCTGAGGGCGCAGGTCTGCTCGACGAGGACGGCCGCGGCATCCCCACCATTTTCGCAGAGATGAGCGCACTCGCCACCCGAACAGGGGCGGTCAATCTCGGTCAGGGCTTTCCCGACGAAGACGGCCCGGCCGAAGTGCTCGATGCGGCACGTCGGGCGATCGCGGAGGGCGCCAACCAGTACCCGCCCGGACGCGGCATCCTGGAGCTGCGCACTGCGGTCGCCGAGCACCAGCGCCGCTTCTACGGAACGATCCTCGACCCCGAGCGTGACATCATCATCACCGCGGGTGCCACCGAGGCCATCGCCGCGGCGATCCTCGCACTGACCGGCGAACCGGACGACGAGGTCGTGGTCTTCGAGCCCTACTACGACTCCTATGCGGCGTGCGTCGCGCTGGCGGGCGCCCGCCTGGTGCCCGTGCCGTTGCGGGCGCCGGACTTCCAGCCCGACCTCGACGAGCTGCGGGCTGCCGTGACCGATCGCACGCGCGTGATCCTCGTCAACGATCCGCACAACCCCACCGGCATGGTGTTCACCGACGCCGTCCGCGAAGAAGTCGTGCGGCTGGCCGAACGACACGACGCGGTCATCGTGACCGACGAGGTGTACGAGCACCTGGTGTTCGACGGGCCCCACGTGCCGATCGCGACGCTGCCGGGGGCATGGGAGCGCACGCTGTCGATCTCGTCGGCGGCCAAGAGCTTTTCGGTGACCGGCTGGAAGATCGGCTGGTTCACGGGTCCTGCCGACCTCGTCGACGCCGTGCTGGCCGTCAAGCAGTTCCTCACATATGCCGGCGGAACGCCCTTCCAGCCGGCGATCGCGACGGCGCTGCGGCTGCCCGATGCGTATTTCACCGGGATCGCCGCGACGATGCGTGCCAAGAGCGCCCTGCTGGGCAGCGGCCTGTCCGCTGCCGGATTCACGGTGCTGCCGCCGCAGGGCACGTATTTCACGGTCGCCGACGCCGCACCGCTCGCGGTCACGGACGCCGCGCAATTCTGCCGCGACCTGCCCGAGCGCGCCGGTGTGGTCGGCATTCCCCTGACCGCGTTCGTCACGCCTGCCCATCGTGCGCGCTACGCGTCGTTCGTACGGTTCGCCGCCTGCAAGCGGGTGGACGTGATCGAGGATGCCTCAGCCCGTCTGCAGCGGCTGCGCTGAGGCAGCGCCGTGCGGTGGTCACGGCAGTGCGGCCAAGGCAGTGCGGTCAGCGCGGCACCACGCGATAGCGGCGCAATGCAAGGGACGGGTTGATCCGTCGCACGGCGGCGATGGCTGCGGGGCTCACCGAGGCCACGGCGACGTCGGTCGCAGTGCCGACGGCCGCGACGGTGACACCCTGCGGGTCGACGATCATGGAGTTTCCCACTCCGAGCGGCGGCGGATGATCGGCACCGGCGACATAGACGGTGTTCTCGATCGCACGCGCTTGGATCAGAGTGCGCCAGTGCATCTCTTTGAGCGGTCCCCGCACCCACTGCGCGGGCACCAGGACGGCATCGGCCCCGGCATCGGCGACAGTCCGCGTCACTTCGGGAAAGCGCAGGTCGTAGCAGGTCTGCAGTCCGAAGCGCACCCCGCCCACGACGAATGTCTCGGGCTCGGCGAGCTCCCCCGGCTCGACCCAGTCGGATTCACGCTGCCCGAACGCGTCGTACAGATGCGTCTTGCGGTACCGGGCGCGGATCCCGTCGCCGCCGACGGCGACGAGTGTGTTGTGCACGCGGGAGGCATGCGCGCGTTCGAGCAGACCCGCGACGATGTGGATGTCGTGCTCGGCGGCCAGGCGGGTCAGCGCGGCCGTGAACGGGCCGTCGAGGGGCTGCGCGTGGCCGGCCAGACTCTCATCGAACGGATCCAGGAACGCGCTGGAGTATTCCGGGAAGACCACGACGCCCGCGCCGCGGGCGACCGCGAGGGCGGTCAGAGCGGTGATCTGCTCGAGGTTGGCCGAGGCATCCGTCGTCGGCGCGAACTGCGCGACGGCAAGCGCCACCGGCTCGGCCGTCGGCACGTCAGTGGGGATCGCCTCGGTCATGCTTCCATCCTCGCGGTGGTGCGCGCCCCGGGCAACCCGTGTCGCAGCGGGCATAGCCTGGAACAGACCAACGAAAGGATTCTCATGACCGACTCGATGTACCCCAAGCGCACCCCCGAGATGGCGCGCAAGCGTCGCGAACTTGCTCCCGACACGGCTGCGGCATTCGAGGCGTTCAGCGCGCAGGTGTTCGCTGAGGGCGCCCTGGACGAGAAGACCAAGCAGCTGATCGCCGTCGCCGTCGCGCATACCACGCAGTGCCCCTACTGCATCGACAGCCACACGAAGCTGGCCTCGCGCAAGGGAGCCTCGGACGAGGAGATCATGGAGGCGATCTGGGTCGCCGCCGAGATGCGCGCTGGCGGAGCGTATGCGCACTCGGTCATTGCGCTGAACGCGTTGGACGCCGTGCACGGGCACGCGCACGCGAACGCCTGATGTCTGCCGAGGCCGGCCCCGCGAACGCGCTGACCGGCGCGGGTTCCGGCATCCCTCGGCATTCCGTCGGAGGTCCGGCCGGGTCACCTCCGCGAGACGCCGGTCGTGTGCTCGCCGAGGTGCCCACCTCGGCGGACGAGGACGCGTACAAGACGGCTTCCACGCACGCGGCCAAGGGGGTGGCGGTGCTCACTGCACGGCAGGGCAGATGGGACCATGCGGTGACCGTCACGGACTTCCTATCGGTGTCTTACGACCCGCCGACGATGCTCGTCAGCCTGTATGAGCTGTCGAGAATGGCGGATGTCGTGGTCGACACGGGACGGTTCACCCTGAATCTTCTCACCGACCGCCAAGGGTCGGTCGCCGACAGGCTCGGCTGGGGCGGTGCGCCGCTGGTGGGATTGCTCGATCAGGTGCCCTTCTTCCGCCGCGAACCTCACGGTCCGGCCCTGATCGAAGGCGCCCTGGCATGGTTCGAACTGCGGGTGACGGATGTGCACCCGGTTGCCACACATCGGCTCGTGGTCGGACGCGTGGTCGCGATGGGATCGGATGCGCCCGCGGGCGCCCGCCCGCTCGTGCGCTGGCGGTCCGAGTACCGGCGCTGAGCTCGCACCCGGACCGCCTGCAAAGCAGAAGGCCCTCGCTTTCGCGAGGGCCTTCATCTTGTTGCGGGGGCAGGATTTGAACCTACGACCTCTGGGTTATGAGCCCAGCGAGCTACCGAGCTGCTCCACCCCGCGGCACGTTGAACAGCCTAACACGCGGACCCCGACGGGGCGAATCGAACGCACTCGGACCTCCGCCTCGCCCCAGACACGCCCGCACCGAGCGCTGCAGCGACGCCGCCCGCTTGCCGAAATCATGTGACTTCGACGGGGGCACATCGAATTGACGTCAAAACGGTGTGTCGAGGTCGAGATCACATGATTTCGACCGGCGGGGAGGTCAGGGCTGCTGGCCCTCCAGCTTCAGCAGCGCGTCGATCGCCTTGGTCAGCTCGGCGTCGGCCTTGCCGTACGCCGTCCAGTCGCCCCTCGCGAGCGCCGCCTGCCGGTCCGCAAGGGCGGTCTTTGCCTGCTGCAGCGCTGCCTGGAACTCGACCGACGTGCCGGGGCTGGTCGGGCCGCCCGTGCCGGGTTTGGTCGTTTCCGTGCCCGATGGTGACGGTGCCGGGGTCGGGGTGACGTTCTCATCGCCCGTGGAGGCTCCGGAGTCGCCGCCGAACAGCGAGTTGAGGGCATCGGCCAGCGTGTCTTCGAATGCGATCTGGTCGCCGAACGCTACCAGCACCCGCTGCAGGGTCGGCACCTTCGTCTCACCCGAGGACTGCACGAACACAGGCTGCACATACAGGAAGCCGCCGCCGACCGGCAGCGTCAGCAGGTTGCCGGGGAGCACCTGAGACTGGCCTTGTTTGAGCAGGTTGATGTATTGCGACACCTCGGGCTGCGCGTCGAAGTTCGCCTGCACCTGACCGGGACCGGGAACGGGTGTCTCCGCACTGATCTCGAGCATGCGCAGCTTGCCGTAGTCGGCGCGCTTGGCGCCGGATTTGTCACCGGCATTCGAGTCCACCGCGAGATACCCCATCAGCACGTTGCGCGAGGTATCGCTCGAACCCTGCGGAATGTAGCTGGTGAACATCGAGTACTGCGGCGCATCCTGGCCGGGCATCGCCATCGTCAAGTAATACGGCGGCTGCAGCTCCTGGCTGTTCTGCGGGTCGTTGGGCGTGAGCCACTGGTTGTCGCCGCGGATGAACGACTGCGGGTCGCTGACGTGGTACGTCCCGAGGATCGAGCGCTGCACCTTGAACAGATCGGTGGGGTATCGCACGTGGCTGATCAGCTCCCCCGACATCGCCGACAGCGGCTTGACCGTGTTCGGGTAGATCTTCTGCCACGCCTTCAGCACCGGGTCCTGATCGTCCCAGGCATAGAGCGTGACGTGCCCGTCGTATGCGTCCACAGTGGCCTTCACCGAGTTGCGGATGTAGTTGATGTCGTCCATCGCGATCGACGGGGTGGGGTTCGACGAGTCGGCGATGGCCTTCGAGAAGCTCGTCTTGTGCGAGTACGGGTAGTCGGCGCTGGCCGTGTAGCCGTCGACGACCCACACGATCCGGCCGTCCACGACCGTCGGGTATGCGTCGCTGTCCAGTGTCAGGTACGGCGCGACCTGGTGCACGCGCTGGGCCGGGTTGCGGTCGTAGAGGATCTGCGACTCGGGGTTGATGCTGTCCGAGAACAGGATCTGCTCCGACTGGAACTTCAGGGCGTACACCAGCCGGTTGAACCAGCTGCCCACGTTCGGGCCGCCGTTGCCGGTGAAGGTGGTCTTGACCTCTTTGTCGGTACCGGACAGGTAGTCCAGCTCGATCGGCGCCGACCCCTTCGGGCCGCCGACGATCGAGTACGTCGGCGAGTTCTCACCGAAGTACACGCGGGGCTGATAGTCCTCCGCGGTGAGGAACCCACTGCTCGGGATGCCGCGCTCCAAGAACACCGGCTTGCCGTCGGTGGTGCGGGCATTGCCCTTGGCGACCACCAGGCCGTAACCGTGCGTATAGATCTGCGTCGTGTTCTGCCACGTCGCCTGGGCACCCAGCGCCGACAGGTTCAGTTCACGCACCGATACGACGGAGTCCTGCGACTGCCCGCCGATGTTGTAGCGGTCGACGTCCAGGGGATTCTTGAACTGGTAGTACGAGCGGTACTGCTCGAGCTGCTGCACGGTCGGTCCGATGATGGCCGGGTCCATGATGCGGATCTGCGCGGTGGTCTGCGCGTCCGAGCGCAGCTGTCCCTTCGTGACGTTCGTCTTGGCCGCGAAGTCCGTGGTCTGCATGTCGTCCAGGCCATAGGCGACGTCGGTCGCCTTCATGTTCTTCTGCACGTAGTCGGCCTGCAGGTTCAGCTGGTTCGGGCGCACCTGCACGGCATTGACGACCCACGGATACGCCATGCCCAGCACGATCGCCGAGACGATCAGCAGTCCGGTCGCGATCAGGGGGTAGCGCCAGTGTCCCACCACCGCAGTGACGAAGAACAGGATCGCCACGATCGCGGCGATGATCGCCAGGATCATCTGTCCGGGGATCACCGCATTCACGGTGGTGTAGTCCGGCCCCGTGATCTGACCGTTGTCGGCGACCAGTGTCTTGTAGCGGTCCAGCCAGAGGCTGGCCGCCTGCAGGAGCAGGTAGACGCCGGCCAGCACGGCGAACTGGATGCGCGCGGCCTTCGAGATGCGCAGCTCGCGCTGGGCGACGCGCACCGAACCGTAGAGGTACGACACCACCGCCGACACCAGCAGGCAGATCAGCAGCACGGCCGAGCTGAACCCGAGCAGCGCACTGTAGAACGGCATCGCGAACATGTAGAAGCCGGTATCCAGGTGGAACTGCGGGTCGGTGACCTTCGTGGTCACGCCGTTGACCCACAGCGCAGCCGTCTCCCATTGCGTGGATGCGGCGAACCCGGCGAAGAAGCCGAAGAAGATCGGGATCCCCCACATCGCCAACCGCCGCAGCGGCTCGACGACCTCTTGGTAGCGGTCCAGCTGCGAGCTGAGCCGTGCGTACACGGGGCGCAGCCGATAGGCCAGCTGGATGCACAGCCACACCGGAACGGCCATGCCGAAGAAGCCGATGGCGAACATGCCGATGCGCCAGCCCCAGCCGGTGACCAGAACGGTCTGGAAACCGAGCTGGTCGTACCAGAGCCAGTCGGTGTACAGATTCGCGAAGACGAAGAAGGCCACCACCAGCACGGCGATGATGACGAGCGAGATCGCGATGACACGACGAGAACGGCGGGGCGTGGCCGGGGCGGGTGCGGGTGTGGAGGTCACCCACTCATCCTAGGAGGCCGCGCGTGTGCGTACGCCGAACGGGTCAGTGACAGGTCGGCAGTGCATTCAGATCGCCGCCGGCGCTGACCGCTTCGAGCACCCGCATCGAGTCATCGAGCTTCTTCACTGCGAACACGCGCAGGCCCGAGGGGACGTGCCCGACGACTTCATCGCAGTTGGATGCCGGGGCCAGGAAGTAGCGTGCTCCCGCGTCGGCGGCCCCGAAAAGCTTCTGCCGGATGCCCCCGATCGCACCGACGTCTCCCTTCGCATCGATGGTGCCGGTCCCGGCGATCTTCTTGCCGCCGTTCAGCTCACCCGGAGTCATCGTGTCGATGATGCCCAGCGCGAACATCATGCCCGCCGACGGGCCGCCCACGTCGTTCAGCTGCAAGGTCACATCGACGGGGAAGTCGAAGTCCGTGGTCAGTGTCACCCCGATCAGCCACGCCGTCTTGCCGTCCACGGTGGCCTGCTTCGGGGTCACCGACACGTGCTCGGTCTTGCCGTCTCTGATGATGGTCATCGCGACCGGCGCGCCGTCACCCTTGGCGATCACATCGCGCAGGGTGTCGGCATCCGTGATCTTCGTGCCGTCGGCCTCGGTGATCACGTCGCCCTTCTGCAGAATGCCATCGGATGCCGAGTCCTCGACCAGCGAGTAGACCGTCAGCTTGGGCGTCACGGTGTAGCCGAGTTCGGTCAGAGCCGCCGCTGTCGCCTCCTTCTGCGAGTCGACCATCATCTCCGCCGACTCCTGGTCGCGCTCCTGCGACGTCTGGCCGGCGGGGAAGACGGCCTGGATCGGCACGACCGCACGAGACGGATCGAACCACGCGCCGGCCAGCTGCAGCCACGACGGCGTCTGCTGCGGGTTTCCGACCACCTGAACGGTCAGAAGGAACAGCGCGCCGGCCGTCGGATAGGTCGGCGCACCCGACACGGTGATCAGCGGCACCTCTTTGCCGGACGCGTTCTGCGCACTGCCGAGCGTGTCGAACACCGGTCCGGGTCGCTGGATCACGTAGGCCGTCGGCAGGAACGTGAGAATCAGCAGCACCACCACCGCCACACTGATCGCCCAGATGCCGATGACGGTGCCCCGGGGGCGCCGTCGGCGCGGCGCGGGCGCGACCGTCACGTTCTCGTCGAACAGAGCCACAGGAGTCCTTCCCACCTCGTTCGCGACCGGCGTACAGGTGAGGAGCCCTCGGTCGCAGATCACCGGGATCCGTGCGACTAGCGTAGAACCACACGCGGACACCCTGCTGAAAGGCGACTGAAGTGGCAGACGACGACCGCTCCCCCGAGGACGATTTCGCCGAGCTCATGCGGCAGCTCTTCGGCGCATCGGGCACGCCCGATCCCGAGCAGCTCGAGCAGCTGCGCGCACTGGGCGTCGACCCGGCGATGATGCAGGGCATCATGAATCAGATGCAGCAGGCGCTGCGCAACGCCCCTGCCGGCGGCATTGCGTGGGATCTGGCCAAGCGCCAGGCACTGCACATCGCGAACCAGAGCGACAAGGGTGTGACCACCGGCCAGCGCGGCGAGTTCGACCAGGCCTTCACGCTGGCGACGCTGTGGCTCAGCGAAGCCACCGCCATCTCGGACCTCGGCTCGCCGCCGCAGGCGATGACGCGCGGACAGTGGGTGGAGGCCACCCTGCCGGTGTGGCAGGAGCTCGCAGAGCCCGTGGCCACGAGCATCGCCGACGCGCTGACCGAGGCACTGCGCTCGCAGGCGCCCGAGGAGATGCAGCAGCTCGTGCAGGGTGCCGGCCAGGTGATGCGCACGCTGGGAGGCAGCATGTTCGCCACCCAGCTCGGGCAGGTGATCGGACAGCTCTCGTTGCAGGTGGTCTCCGGCGGCGATGTCGGAATCCCGGTGATGCCCGCCGGCACGGCCGCGATCCTGCCGCAGAACTTCGCCGATTTCGGACGTGATCTCGGAGTGCCCGAAGATCAGCTCGCACTGTATCTGTCCACGCGCGAACTCGCGCACGCGCGTCTGTTCCGGCACGCGCGTTGGCTGCGGCTGCACGTGATCGCCCAGGTGACCGAGTTCGCACGCGGAGTGCACGTCGACACCGATGCGCTCGAAGACATGGCAGGACGCTTCGACCCCAACAACCCGCAAGAACTGCGCGAGGCGCTCGAGAGCGGCGCGCTGCTGCCGGCGCGATCCGAAGCGCAGACGGCCGCCCTCGCGCGCCTGGAGAACCTGCTGGCCACGATCGAAGGCTGGGTCGAGGTCGTGACCGCCGATGCGACCGGACGTCTGCCCTCCGCCGACCGCATCGCCGAGGCCGTCCGCCGTCGCCGGGCGGTGGGCGGACCGGCCGAGAAGGCGCTGGGTTCGCTGGTCGGCCTCGAACTGCGTCCGCGCCGCATGCGTGAGGCCGCGGCGATGTGGCGGGCGGTGACCGACGCGGTGGGAGTGACCGACCGCGACGCGCTGTGGGACTACTCCGACCTCATGCCGTCGGCCGACGACATCGACGACCCGTCCGACCTGATCGCCCGCCTGCAGGCACGCTCGCGCGGCGAGCAGGCTCCTCGTGACGAGATGGATGACGCGCTGGAGGCGCTGCTGCGCGGTGATTTCGATGCGCAGGGTCCGGAGGCGGGATCGACTGACGAGCCCACCACCGACGAGGGCACGCAGGGCGGGCCGGCACACGACGGCACCGACAGTCCGGCCGACGACGATCCGCAGGGACCGCGCCCGGTCTGAGCGACCGTCGTCTCCTGCACAGCCGTGCCACCGGCCGACGTGTGGGGTTCGGTCTGTGGACAACCGTCGTGGGCGCCCTCGCCGGACGCACAATCGGTGGATGCTGGTACTCGACCCCGCCCGCCCGCCGGTGTGGCGCACACCCGACGATCTGCAATTCGGGCCTGACGACTCCGTTCGGCTGCATCATCCCGCGCCCTGGCAGGAGCGGATGATCACCGAGCTGTCCCGCGGCCTGCCCGACGTGGCCGTCGAGCCGGTCGCCCTCGCGCTGGGCGCCAGCGCTGACGACGCACGGGCACTGATCGCACTGCTCGGGCCGGTGCTGATCACGCCCGGCACCCGCCTGGCCGCATCCGTCGCCGTGGAGGCCGACTCACCGGCACTGGCGCCGGCAGCTGCCCAGGTGACGGCCGGTCTGCGCGCACACGGGGCGGCGATCACGTCGGACTCCCGCAGCGCCGACGCCGTCCTCATCGTGGCAGCCCATGTGGTCGATCCTCGTCATGCAGCCCGGCTTCTGCGCGAAGACATCCGCCACCTGCCTCTCGTGCTGCACGGCGACACGGTGACGGTGGGGCCGATGGTGGTTCCCGGGGCGACCGCATGCCTGACGTGCCTGGAAGCCGCCCGTCGCGATGCCGATCCGGCGTGGCCGGCGGTGGCCACCCAGCTGCTGCATGCTCCGCCGCCGCCGGCGCCGGGCGGTCTGATCATCGAGGCGGGACTCGTGGCGGCTCGCATGGTCGGCGAGGTCAGCGATGCGCCCGTGACGCGCTCGCTGACGCTGTCCGCGCGCTCGCACCGCCGTTCCTGGCGGACCCATCGACCGCACGCAGCGTGCGGCTGCCGATCTCTCGCAGAAAGCGTGACGGCTGCCGTTCCCGCATCCGATCCCCGACGCGCGACCACGACAGCGACAGCGTCAGCGCTGCCCGCGTGACGCCGACATAGGTCAGGCGCCGCTCTTCGTCGATCTGCTCGAACGTCGTCGCGTACGAGATCGGCAGGAGCCCTTCGGACATGCCGATGATGTGCACGTGCCGCCATTCCAGGCCCTTGGCCGCGTGCAGCGTCGCCAGTGTCACCGTCCGCATGCCGGGTTCGTGCTGGTCTTTCGCCCGCGCCATCAGATCATCGGTGAACGCGCGCAGCGAGGTCTGCGCGGGTGCTTCCTCCGCCAGCCGCAGCAGTGCCCGCCGGGCCTCCCACGCGTCGCGCAGCGCACCGCCCGCCGGCGGCGGGTCATCGGTCAGCCCGAGAGAACGCAGCACGTCGCGCACGGCATCCACGAAACCGCGCGAGATCGGCGCGACCGAGGCGCCCCGCAATGCGAGCACTGCCTGGCGCACCTCGGGAATGTCGAAGAAGCGTCGCCCGCCCAGCACCGTCGCCGGAATCTGCACGGCCGCCAACGACTGCAGCAGCGGCACCGACTGGGCGTGCGCACGGTACAACACGGCGATCTCGCGCGGGTCCGCACCGTCGTGCAGCTGCGCGGCGATGGCTGAGGCCACGCCCGCGGCCTCGTCCGCGTCATTCGCGAATGTCGTCACCGTCGGTCGCGGCGCGCCCGCCGCCGTTGCCGGCAGCTGTTCGGTCGACGGGGCCGCAGGGTCAGCAGCGTGCAGGAGCAGCGCACCGGGACGCCCTCGCATGAGCTCGTTGGCCACGCCCAGCACGGGTTGCGCACACCGATAGCTCGTCGAGAGCCGTACGACGGTCGCATCGGGGTACCGCGTGCCGAAATCCCGCAGATACCCCGCGTCGGCACCCGCGAACGAATAGATCGTCTGGCTCGCGTCACCCACCACGCACAGGTCGCGGCGCTGGCCGAGCCACACCTCCAGCAGACGGTTCTGCAGCGGCGAGACATCCTGGTATTCGTCGACGGTGAAGTGCCGGTACTGCTCACGGACGGCGGCAGCCACGCGCGGCTCTGCCTCGAGCATGCCGGCGCACGCGAGCAGCACGTCTTCGAAATCGAGCTGCCGGCGCTCGTCTTTCAGCTTCTCGTAGGCACGCTGCAGGTCCACCAGTCGCTCGATGCCCAGCCCTCCGACACCGGCCGGTCTGTCGGCGGCGTAGCGATCGATCGATCGCATCGTGACCTTGCGCCACTCGATCTGCGACGCGACGTCGCGCAGCGTGGCCGTGTCCACCGACAGTCCGATGCCGTCGGCGGCATGTGCGAGCAGTCGCACCTTGTTGTCGACGATCGCCGGTGCAGAATCGCCCGCCACCGTCGGCCAGAAGAAGTTCAGCTGGGCCAGGGCCGCGGCATGGAACGTCCGGGCGGACACACCGCCGATGCCGAGCGCCCGCAGCCGCCCGCGCATCTCTCCGGCAGCCTTGGCGGTGAAGGTCACTGCCATCACCCGGCCCGGAGAATAGGCGCCGGTGTCGACCCCGTGCGCGATGCGCCGGGTGATCACCCGCGTCTTTCCCGCACCGGCTCCGGCCAGCACGCAGACCGGTCCGCGCAGCGCGGTGGCCGCCTCGAGCTGCTGCGGGTCGAGGCCGTCCAACGGGCCGGTCATTCGGCCTCCGCGTACCAGTCGGCGATGAGGCGGTGCGCGATCGAGGCCGGCCCCGGCAAGAGGATGTCGTCGCCTTCGGCATCGTCGCCCCACGCGCCGCGTTGCAGGGCCTCACCGATCTCAGCGCGGGTGAACCAGCGCAGCGCGGCGATCTCGTCGCCGTCGGGGCGGGCCCGGTCGTCGGCGACGGCGCGTGCGCGAAAGCCCAGCATGAGCGAGCGCGGGTACGGCCACGCCTGAGACGAGCAGTACCGCACGTCACTGACCTGGATGCCCGACTCCTCGAGAAGCTCGCGGGCGACGGCCGCCTCGGCCGACTCGCCCGCCTCGACGAACCCGGCGAAGCACGAGAAGCGATTGAGCCCCCACAGCACATTCGAACCCAGCAGCAGCCGATCCGGGCCTCCGGAGCTCTCCACCGCCATGATCACGGCCGGGTCGGTGCGCGGAAAATGCTCGCGCCCGCAGGAGTCGCACCGCCGCGCCCAGCCGGCCGCCTGCACGCGAGTGGCGGCCCCGCACGCCGGGCAGTACGTGGAGTCGCTCAGCCAGCGCCCCAGCGCCACCGCCGTCACGAAGGCGTCGGCCTCTTCTGCCGACAAGCCCGCACCGGCCGCACGTAGCGCGACCCAGGGTCCGTCCGGGAGATCGGCCGCGTCGGGGTCGAGAACCGCGGCCAGCATGGCCGATCCGTCCGACGCCCGGCCCAGAAACGCCCAGTGCGCGGCATCCGCCACGTCGCTGCCGCCGCGGAAGCGCAACCCGCCGTCCGCGCCCAGCTGGGCGCGATCGCCGCGGATGACCAGCGTGCGCGTGGAAGCATCGCCCCGCAGTCGCGCGATGAGGTCTGCGTCGCTGCGCTCATGGGCGCTGCGATCGAATCCGGACCGACCGAACGCGGGTGCCGGGCCGGACGACCGATTGTGTCTTCCCTCGCGCGATTGTGCGGTCATCGATCCCTCCGTGCCGGGCGTGGCGACCCCTTCGGCAGCCGACGCCGACCTACCCTGGGGGGCATGGCACGCTCACCCCTCACTCTAGCGGCGGCTGTGACCTCGGCAGTCCCGCAGGCCTCGGTCATCGCGGTCAGCGCGCTCACCGAACACGGCGCCGGCCGCTTCGATTCGGCGCTGGCCGAGTTGTCGGACGGGCGACGCGTCGTGGTGCGCGCGGCCACAGACGACGACACCGCAGCCGAACTCGCCGCGCAGGCACGGGCCCTGCGCGCACTGACCTCGGGCGTGCGTGCCCTGCTGCCCTTCGCGGCGCCGACCCTCCTCGGGCAGGCGCGCGTCGGCGACGCGCCGGCGATCGTGGTCAGTCACCTGCCCGGCTACCGCGTCGATGCCGCCGACGTTCCCGCAGGCCGCGGAACGGCCACCACGCTCGGAGCGGCCATCGCCGCTGTGCACGCGCTTCCGGACTCGGTGGCACGCGCCGAGTCGTTGCCGGAGCTGACCGCGGCGCAGACACGCGCCGATGCCGAGCGCCTGCTGGATCGCGTCGCGACCAGTCACCGTCTTCCGGTGTCGCTGCTCTCACGCTGGAGCAAGGCGGTCGGCGCCTCGCGCATCTGGCAATTCGAACCGACTCTGACCTTGGGCGGGACCACCACCGACGCTTTCGTCTTCGCCGATCGCGACGGCGTGCCCACGGTCTCGGGGCTGCTCACCTGGCACGGGCTGCGCGTGGGCGACCCGGCAGCCGACCTGCGCTGGACCGCATCCGCACCCGAGGCTGCACGAGACGTGTTCGACGCCTACACCGAAGCGAGCGTGCGCACGCCCGACGCCTGGCTGCGCATCCGCGCGCGGCTGTACGCCGAGTTCGAATTCGCCCGCTGGCTCGTGCACGGCCACGACGAAGGCCGCGACGACATCGTCGATGACGCGGTGGACCTGCTGACCGCCCTGGCCGACTCTGTCGTCGACGACGATCTGCTCGCCGATGACGCGGTCGACGTCGACGACACCATCGCCCTGCTCGGGCGCGTGCCCGGCGCCGCCGGCGGCATCGATACATCGATGCAGACAGACGCCTTCGGCCCGGACGACACCGCGTTCTTCAGCGAGCAGATCGGCGGCCGGACCGAGACGTCCTCACCGGCCGACCCGGACGCGACGGCACCCATCGACGTGAGCGGGTGGGTGGGCCGGGACGGTGACGCGGATGCCGTGGCCGACGCCGACCGTGCGTCCGAGGCCGCGCTGCGACGCTGGGCGGCCTCGTCCTGACCGCGCCGTGACCTCGACGCGCGTGCGGCGACCTCGACGCGCGTGCGGCAGGTCACGCCCTCAGAATGAGGTCGTGCGCGACGTAGTAGAGCACGACGTCGATCTGATCCAGCGGAACCCCGTGCTTCTGGTGGTAGGCACGACGGTACAGTTCGAGCTGCAGCATCCGCTCCGCTCGCTCGGCGGCGGTGCGCGGAGGCGCACCGGTCTTCCAGTCCACGATCTCGAAGCGCTCACCGCGCCGGTAGACGGCATCCAGCTTGCAGATCGCCAGATGGTCGGCGTCATCGAGTCCGGTGAACCGGAAATCGATCTCGGTCTCGACGGCGATCGGCTGCAGCGAGGCCCACGGCGAACGGGCGAACGCGTCCTTCAGTCGCTCGAGTTCCGCCGCATCGGCGTGCCCGAGGTCCTGCTCGTCGGACGAGAGCTCCCACAGCGCATCGTCGAGTGAGCCTGCCGCACCCACGAGCCCGGAACGCTGTTCGACCCAGCTGTGGAACAGGGTGCCCAGCCGGGTCTGGCGGAACGGCCGCTCCGGCATGGGGCGGGCGATCGCGGCGACGGTTCCCGCATAGTCGGCGACGAAGTCCTTGTAGCGCGACGCGGGAATGCGCACCGGGGCGCGGCCGGATGCCGGAGCCTGCCGCAGATCACGCTCGGCCAGCAGCAGCGCCAGGTCATCGTCGGGGGCGGGCCGTTCTGCCTCGAGCGCCGCGCGCACAGCGGTCGCGGCATCCATGACCCGCGCCCGACGCGCGCCCAGGGCGTCCAACGGCCAGCTGAGCATGCGCTTCTCCCCCTGGTAGGGGTTCTCCCCCGGATCGCCGTCGGGCAGCACCGCGCCCTGCGCCTGCGCGATCTCGATCAGGAACGGGCTGTGCGATCTCGGGCGCATCGTGCCCGACCACGGCGAGCCGGTCAGCAGCAGATGATCGCGCGCCCGGGTGACTGCGACATACGCCAGCCGCCGGTCCTCGTCGATCTGACGCTCACGGTTGGCGGCGGCGAAGTCGTCGATCGCGGTCTTGATCTGCTGCTGGGTCTGGGCGGTGCGCCAGGCCAGCGCGGGCAGCCACGGCGCATCGCCGCGGAACTCGTAGGGCAGCACGCCGAATCCGAGCCATGCCTTCGTGTCTTTTGCGGCCGTGGGCAGTTCGCCGTCGACCAGGCGCACCACGGCCACGGCGTCCCACTCCAGCCCCTTCGACCCATGGATGGTCAGCAGCTGCACGACGTCGTCTTCGGCGGGTTCGGTGCGCGGAGCGAATTCGTCGAGCTGCTCGGCGTGGTCGAGCCAGGCCAGCAGGCTCGACAGCGACCCTGTCTCGTCGGCGGCCAGGAACGCATGCACCTCATCGGTGAACGCGCGCAGCTGCGCAGCGGCGACCCGCGCCGGGCCACGTGCCTCGTTGGCGGCCAGCTCGATGTCCAGCCGCAGTTCGCGTTCGATCAGGCGCACCAGTTCGATCACCGGTGCCGCCGCCGACTGGCGCAACCCGGCGAACACCGCCGCCGCCTCGCGCAGTCGAACGCGGGCCTGAGCGGTCAGACCCGCCAGCCACGAGTGATCGTCGGGAACGCGCAGCACGAAATCCAGCGCGTCCACGAGCGAGCCCGACTCGTCCCCGCCGGTGCGGACGCGCTCGGCCACGACGGGTTCGAGCCGCTGCAGCGATGCATCATGCTGCGCGATGCGGCGCGAGAGTCCCGCAAGCTCCCGCAGGTCGGGCAACCCGATCGCCCACCGGGGACCGGCCAGCAGCCGGATCAGCGCCGATCCCGCACGCGGATCGCTGATCACCCGCAGCGCGCTGACCACGTCGACCACCTCGGGCGTGGACAGCAGTCCGCCCAGCCCCAGGATGCGGTGCGGGATGCCTCGCGCGGCCAGGGCGTCGGCGAAGCGCACCATGTGCTTCTTGGCCCGGAACAGAATGGCCCCGGTCGTCGTGCGGCCAGCGGCCGCCCGCTCGCTGCGGACCTGCTCGAACCAGGCCGCGACGCGCTCCGTCTCGGCGTCGAGATCGTCTTCGACGGCGATCTCGACCGCCCCGTCGGGCGCCTCCTCGCGCGGGAGCAGCGCACCCACCGGCACCGGCGCGCTCGCCGCGAGCGGAGCCAGAACGGCTTCGGCTGCCCGCAGCACCGCACGGCTGTTGCGCCAGCTGGTCATGAGCGCGAACGATCCGCAGGCCTCGTCGTGCGCGAACGCCCCCGCGAACCCCCCGAGGTTGCCCGAACTGGCCCCGCGCCAGCCGTAGATCGCCTGATGCGGATCACCGACGGCCATCACCGCACGGTCGGCGAACAGCGCGGAGAGCAGCTCGGTCTGCGCGACCGAGGTGTCTTGATACTCGTCCAGCAGCACGACGGCGAAACGCGAACGCATCTCGGCGGCGACGGAGGGATGGCCGCGCACGGCCTGCAGAGCGCCGGCCACCTGATCCGAGAAGTCGAGCACTCCCAGCCGTCGCTTCTGGTCGTTGTAGTCGCGGGCCAGCGTCACGAGCAGTTCCAGCGCGTCCACACAGCCGACGGCCTTGGTGACATCGGCGTACACCGTCGTGCCGCGGCGGATGGAGGGCAGCTGCGCCACCGTGCGGAACTGCTCGGGGAAGGCGGCGAGTGCGTCGAGATCGACGAGGTGATCGACTCCGTCGCGGGCGATGCGCAGGGCCGCATCGATCACCGTGCGCGGCGCACGCTCCACGGCCTCCAGACGCGGATCGTCGCTGGCGTAGACGACGCGGCGCATCAGCAGCCAGGCCGCCGATTCGCTCAAGACCGCCGCTTCGGGGTCACGCCCGATGCGCACCGCGTGTTCGCGGACGATCGCGTCGGCGAAGCTGTTGTAGGTCGACACCGTCGGCCGGTGCAGCAGCGTCTCGGTGTCTTGCGCCTGCGCGCGCGCGCCGGTGCGCGCGACGAGTTCGGCCAGCGCCGTGTTCCGGTCGCGCACGCTGCAGCCGGAGCGTTCGATCGCGCCGAACACGTCGAGGGCGCCTTCGGCGTGCAGCACCGGAAGGTGCGCGATCAGGCCCGCCCGCTCGAACTCGGCCAGGCGCGCCAGGCGCCGTTGGATGCGCTCTGTCAGCTCGCCGGCGGCCTTGCGGGTGAAGGTGAGTCCCAGGATCTCGTCGCGCCGCACGATGCGGTTGGCCACGAGCCACACCACTCGCGCCGCCATCGTCTCGGTCTTGCCGCTGCCGGCCCCGGCGACCACGAGCGCCGGCGCGAGCGGCGATGAGATCACGGCGCTCTGCTCGGCGGTGGGCGGAAACTGGCCGAGTGCCGCGGCGATCGCTTCGGGTGTGAGCGCGGTCATGAGGCACTCACCGGGCCGATCGTGTGGATGCGGCACAGCCCGTACGTGTGCTCATCGCGGCAATGCTCTTCGAACGGAGCGCTGAACCGCGTGCCGCGCATCACGTCCACGGCGGCACGCACACGGACAACGAATCGTTCTCGGGCGTCGTCGTCGAACGGCGGCTGCCGCGGCTCCGCATAGTCCTTACCCTTCGCGGACGGACGCAGCACGAGCAGCTTCGCTCCCCCGGACGCGTGCCCGTCGGCGCCCGGAATCGCCCCGGACTCGAAGGCGAGCTGGTAGGCGGCCAGCTGAGGGTTCTCGGCCACCTTGGGGTCGGTCTGCGGCTCGCTCTTGCCGGTCTTCAGATCGACGATGACCACCTTTCCGTCAGCGTGCAGTTCGACGCGATCGATGTATCCGCTCAAGACCGCGCCATGTGCGGCCTTCCCCACCGCAGCTCCGCCATGCCCGGCATCGTCGTCGACCGGGTCGACAGGGATCGGAATCTCGAAATGCGGTTCGGCATCGATGAGCGTGCCGCCGGCGGCCTCGAAACGGCTCAGATACAGGTGCAGTCTGTGCACGAGGTCGCGTGCCTGGGACTGCGTGGCGCGCTCGATCCACGCGGCCTCGAACTCCAGTTCGTCCCAGCGCGAGCGCACCTGCTCCCATAGCGCCGCCTCGTCGCTGCCGGCCGTGTGCTCGAGCGCGGCGTGGATGATCGTCCCGAGCCCCGCTGTGGTGCCGCCCGGGTCACCGCCCAGGTCACCGATGACCCAGTTGAGCTGACAGGTCTCCAGCGCATCCAGCCGCGAAGGCGAGACCCGCACATCCTCGCGCGAGAGGTCGCGCAGCGGGCCGGTGGAGGTCGGATCGGCCACGCCGTACCACTCCTGCGGATCGGCACCGGCGACCCGGGCGTCAGCCAGCAGCGCGAGCTGCCCGGCGGCATGGGCCGCCCGTGCCGCTGCCGCTGCCGACGCCGTGCCCGACGGTGCACGGCTGGTCACGCTGCGCCGGTGTGCCGCCACCAATCCGCGCAGAGTGAGCGGGTGCGCGGCGAGGGCTGCGGCGGGCACGGGATCGGGCAGGAACTCGAAGAACGCGCTCGGTCCGTTGTCGTCGTCATCGACAGCGGTGACCACGACCTGTTCTCGTGCACGCGACAGCGCTCGCACGAACAGCCGCAGCTCGTCATGCATGGCCGCGCGCCGGCGGTCCAGCACGTCGGGGACCCCGGTGTCGCCCTCGGCTCGGGTGACCGCATCGGCGAGTCGCCAGGTGTCCAGCAGACTGCCGCGCAGACGCGTGTTGGGCCACACTCCGTCTTGCACTCCGGCGACCACGACCGTGTCGAACTCGCGCCCCAGCGCTCCCGCGGGTGTCAGGACCGAGACCGCCGCTCCGGCGGGCGACTCGAACCGGTCTTCGGCCACGTCGCTGTGCAGGATGCCGCGCACGAACTGCATCGCGGTGCCGGCTGTGGCGTCCTGCCTCTCTTCGAACCTCTTCGCAGCCTGGAACAGGGCAACCACCGCATCGAGGTCGCGATTGGCCTGGTCGGCCAGCGGACCGGTGCCCCGCGCCGCCTGCCCCCACACGGACTCGAGACCTGACGCGTGCCAGACGATCCACAGCAGTTCGTGGGCAGTGGCCCCCTGCGCGAGCGCCGTGCCGGCATCGTCGACCATCCGCGCCACGCGGGCTGCGCGGCGGGCCTCGCGCGTGTCGACGGCGTCGAACTCGGTGGGGTGGCGGCACGCGTCGGTCAGCAGCTGGGCCGCCGTTCGCTCGCCACCCGAGCGCAGCTCTTCGTGGCGCAGTGCTGTGCGCAGTCGTCGCAGCTGCACGGGGTCCAGTCCGCCGATCACGCCCTGCAGCACGTCGATGAGAAGGTCGGGCGTCCAGTCCGCGGCATCCACTGCGGCCAGCTCGACCACGCGCAGAAGATCGCGCACCGGGCGTAGCGTTCCCAGAGCGAGCCCCGACCCGGGCGAACGCGCCGGGACCTCGCGCGCCGACAGCTCCGCCTCGAACGCGGCCACCTGACGGGTGTCGTGCGTGATCACCGCGCACCGGGCCCAGTCCACATGGTCGCGCACGTGGCGCTCGCGCAGCAGCCGCGCCACCACGTCGTACTGCTCGGCGGCCGATCGCAGCAGCATCGCGCGCACGGTGCCATCGGGCGCGTGCTCGGATGCGGGCGGGTGCGGTGGCCGCCGATGGGCGACGCCGGCAGCTGTGCCGATGTGCGCCGTCACCGCCCGTACGAGGTCGACGTTCGCCGCCGACCCGCGGTGCGGCTCCGCCAGCACGTGCGCCTGGCCGAGCAGCGCGGACAGTCGGGCGAAGTTCTCGGGAGTCGCCCCTCGGAACGCTCCGGCTGCCACGTCCGGGTCGCCGAAGGCCAGCACGGCGATCCCCCGCGCACGGCAGGCGTCGAGCAGATCCACGCCGCCGGCGGTGAGCTCCTGGGCGTCATCGACCATGATCGCCTTCACCCGCGCGAGCGGGCCCAGCTCTGCCGCATCGACGGTGCGCACGAGCGCCGCCGCCTCTCGCACGAGCCCCGCCGCGTCGCGGTGCGCACCGCGCATCTGAGCACGCACCTGCAGATATTCGGCGAAGAACGACGCGCAGGACCGCCAGGCCTCGATGTCCAGGTCGTCACCGAGCGCGTCCAGGCGCGACGGCTCGATGCCCAGCGTGATGCATTCGGCCAGGAATGCGCGCATCTCGCTGCGAAAGCCGGTGCTCGCCCGGATCTGCGCGCCGAGCCAGTCAGGCCAGCGCGAGAGGCCGGATGCCTCGTCCAGCGCATCGCCGTCGAGCAGGTCCTGGATGATCCGGTCTTCGTCGCCACCGGTCAGAAGTCGCGGCGGCTCGCCACCGGCACGCACGTCCGCACTGCGGATCACCGCGAACGCCAGCGCTGCCACCGACTGAGCCATCGCCCCCGACGTCGCCGCATCCACGGCCAGTCCCAGCCGATCACGCAGAGCGGTGGCCGTCTGCCTGCTGGGTGTGAGCACTCGCACGACGTCGGCATCGAGCCCGGCGTCGATCAGCCGCCGGACGCGTGCGATGAGCGCCGTCGTCTTGCCCGTGCCGGGCGCCCCCACCACCACACCGCTCGTATCGGCGGCAAGCCCGACCACGCGACGCTGCGCGTCGTCGAGGGCGGGCGTGGGCGCATCGAGGGGCGCGGAAGCAGGTGCGGGCATCGACTGCCACGCTAGCGCCGACCGACGACACCCAGACGATGCATGCGCGTCATCGCCGCGGCGTTCGCCCAGAGCGTTCGCGACCGTGACGCCGGGGTCCGCACACGTGTCGTAGAGTTGCCGTACCCAATGACCCCGCCAGGAAGGACAGTGCTCCGTGGAGATCCGCATCGGCATCGTGAACACCGGACGTGAGCTGAATTTCGAGAGCGCGGACTCCGCCGACAGTGTGCGTGAGGCTGTGACGTCGGCCCTCGAATCGGGCGCGCCGCACGTGTCGTTCACCGATGACAAGGGCAATTCGTTCATCGTGCCCACAGCTGGTCTGGCCTACATCGAGCTCGGCACCGAGGACGTGCGTCGGGTTGGATTCGTGGCCTGATGCAGATCCTGCTCGCCGTCATCTACGGCGCGGCCATCGGGGCCATCGCGCATTACACGATGCCCGCCCGCGATACGCGCGGCGTGGCCCTGATGCCGCTTGTCGGCGCCGTGGCAGGCGGTGCGATCTGGACGATCCTGACCTGGGCGGGCCTGTCCACCGACAACGCATGGCTGTGGATCGCCGGCTTCGTGGTGCCCACCGTGGCCGCCTACGGCGGGTTGGCCCTCATCACCGCTGCGCGACACGCGCACGATGCGCACGAGCGGGAGCGCTTGGCCATCGCCTGACGGGCCATCGCCTGCCCGCGCCGCCGGGCGACCGTCAGGCTGTCAGCCCCATCGCCTGCATGCGGCGCGCGTGGGCTCCCAGCAGCTCGGTGAACACCGGCTCCATCTGCTCGGTCTCGGCGGCATCCAACGTCTTCGAGCGCAGGGCTCCGCGCGCGATCAGGATCGTGTCACCGACCAGACGCCTGCCCCACATGGCCAGCAGCGACCGCAGCTCGCCGTCGTCCTCGATCGCGCGGGCGATGAGGTCGACGATGGCCTGCCGGGCGTCGTCGCCCTGCAGAATCCGTGCCACGCGGGTTCCCGTGTCGTCATAGCTGGTGGACAGCGCCACGTAGAAGTCGTCGAGCATGCCGGCCGTGATGTGCACCGACAGCATCGTCTCAACCGGCCGCACGCCGTGCGTCGCGGCCCGGAACGCATCCAGAGGCTCGCGGAACGGGAGCATCAGCGCGGTCGGATCGGCGTCGCGCGCACGGATCAGCTCGACCAGTTCTTCGTGCTTGGTCAGCGCCGCACCCGCCGCCCGCGAGAGCGCATCCTTCTCACCGAGGTCAGGCGTGGCCGCGATCAGCTCGCTCAGGGTCTCGAAATAGCCGAGCTGCAGATAGGCCGCCTGGCCAAGGAACGTCTCGACGTCGGGCGCGAGAGCCTCGAAGGCGACGCGCGTGGCGTCGCCCAGGTCATCGCGCGACCGCAGCCGCAGCGTACGCGCCACCGGTCGACGCCGTCTGAACCACTCGAACACGCTCTCAAGCCTACGGTGCGCAGTGCGCGACCGCCGCCGTACACGGCCTCGCGCGCGCCGCAACGAGGGCCCGACGGGGGCGACGGGTAGACTCGTCCTGTCCCGGCGATGGATCGGGACCCCGCGCCTGCGGAATTGAAGGGCGTGGATCACCGCCCGGCAGCCCACGCGCTGCCTCATTCAGACAGGCCATTCACATCGTGACGACTTTCGCCGACCTTGGTGTCGATCAGGACATCATCGACGCACTCTCCGCCCGCGGCATCACCGATTCCTTCCCCATCCAAGAGCAGACGATCCCGCTGAGCCTTCCCGGCCAGGACATCATCGGACAGGCCAAGACCGGCACCGGCAAGACGTTCGGATTCGGCATCCCGGTCGTCCAGCGCCTCGGGCACGACCCCGCCCCCGGCGTTCAGGCGCTCATCGTCGTGCCGACGCGAGAACTCGCCGTCCAAGTCTACGAAGACATCGACATGCTCGCCTCGAACCGTGCCACCAGCGTCGTGGCGATCTATGGCGGCAAGGCCTACGAGGGGCAGATCGAGCAGCTGCGCGCCGGTGCCCAGATCGTGGTCGGCACACCCGGACGCCTCATCGACCTGGCAGGCCAGCGCCTGCTGGACCTGTCGGGTGCCGCCGAGGTCGTACTCGACGAGGCCGACAAGATGCTCGACCTCGGGTTCCTGCCCGACATCGAGAAGATCTTCCAGAAGCTGCCGGCCGTGCGGCATACGCAGCTGTTCAGCGCGACGATGCCCGGTCCGATCGTGGCCCTGGCCCGCCGGTTCATGTCCAGCCCCATCCACATCCGCGCCTCCGATCCCGATGAGGGCCTGGCCCAGGCGAACATCCGTCACCTCGTCTACCGTGCGCATGCGCTCGACAAAGACGAGGTGATCGCCCGCATCCTGCAGGCGGAGGGCCGCGGCAAGACCGTGATCTTCACCCGCACCAAGCGCGCCGCGCAGAAGCTCGTCGACGAGCTGGGCGACCGCGGCTTCAACGCGGGCGCCGTGCACGGCGACATGAGTCAAGAAGCGCGCGAGCGCTCCATGGCCGCGTTCAAGGCCGGCCGCAGAGACGTGCTGATCGCCACGGACGTCGCCGCCCGCGGCATCGACGTCGACGACGTCACGCACGTGATCAACCACACGGTGCCCGACGACGAGAAGAACTATCTGCACCGCGTGGGCCGTACGGGGCGTGCGGGCAAGACCGGCATCGCCATCACGTTCGTCGACTGGGAAGACCTGCACAAGTGGGCGCTGATCAACCGTGCGCTCGATTTCGGCAAGCCCGACCCGGCCGAGACGTACTCGTCGAGCCCGCACCTGTATGCCGACCTCGACATCCCCGAGGGGACGAAGGGCCGCATCGCGACGGCTCCGCGCACGCAGGCGGTCAAGACGCGCACGCGCGCGCCGGAGCGTGCGGTGGATGCCGCAGCCGACGGAGTGGACGAGGGCCACACGAAGCGCCGCCGGCGCCGGCGGCGCGCCACTGCCGCCGACCGCGTCGGTGAGACGTTCCAGGACGGCACCGAGCCTGCCGACGGGGCCGACACGCCGTCGGGCGAGGGTTCTGCCACGGAGGGCGCGGGGACGCACGACGGCGGCGGCACCCAGCACCGTGACGGCAAGCCGGCCGCCGCCCGGCGCAGGCGCCGCCGGCGCCGTTCGGATGCCGGTTCGCCGACACCGGGCGCGTGATCACGCGGGGCCTCCCCCACGGCGCGTCGCCGAATCGCTAGCGTGATCGTGCACGGCACGCCGTCGTGCACGATCGCAAGGTGAGAGGCAGTCATGCATGTTTTCGCAGACACCGTGACATATCACGGCTTCTGGGGGTCCTTCTGGGACATCATCTGGTGGTTCATCACCGTCTTCGTGTTCTTCGCCTACCTCATGGCGCTGTTCTCGGTCATCGTGGACCTGTTCCGCGACCGCAAGCTGAACGGCTGGTGGAAGGCGCTGTGGATCATCTTCCTGGTGTTCGTGCCGTTCCTCACCGTGCTGGTCTATCTGATCGCGCGCGGGCGCGGCATGGCCGAGCGCAGCACGCGCGAGGCGAAGCAGGCGCAGTCGGCCGCCGATGACTACATCCGCCAGGTCGCCGGCGGCAGCCCGTCCGAGGAGATCACCAAGGCGAAGAGCCTGCTGGATGCCGGCACGATCACTCCGGCCGAATACGACACGATCAAGGCCAAGGCCCTGGCCTGACGATGCAGTCCGCCGTGCGGCGCCCCCGTCCCTCTCACGAGTAGACGGGGGCGCTTCCCGTTCCGCTCTCGATGATGCGCTCCACCATCTCGTCGCTGGTCGTGTTCTCCCCCGGCAGGTTCGGCTTGCCCGCGCCGTGGTAGTCGCTGGAGCCGGTGACGATCAGACCGTGGTCGTCGACGATACGACGCAGGACCCGCACCCCCTGTTCGAGGTTCTCGCGGTGGCCGAGTTCGAATCCCGCCAGGCCGGCAGCGAGCATCGCGGTGATCACGCTGCGAGGCAGTACTCCGGCCCGGCCCGCGGGGTGCGCGATGATCGGCACTCCGCCGGCAGCATTGATGAGCCCGACTGCGGTGACCGGGTCGGGTGCGTAGAGGTCGACATAGTAATCACCTCGAGGACTCAGGATGCCGTGGAACGCCTCGCTGCGATCGCGCACGTGCCCCCTCGCCACGAGTGCGTCGGCGATGTGCGGCCGTCCCACGGTGGCGCCGTCACCGGTCTGGGCGACGATGTCATCCCAGGTGAGGTCGTAGTCACGGGCGATGCGGTCGGCCATCATGTGCGCACGGTCCCGTCGGGACGAGCGGACTTTCTCGATCATCGCCCGCAGCGGCGGGTCGTCCGGATCGATCAGATAGGCCAGCACGTGCACGCTGCGCCACTCGTGCTTGGCCGACATCTCCATGCCCGGCAGGAACGTCATCCCGAGCGACACCGTCGCCTGCGCCGCCTCGGCCCAGCCCGCCGTCGTGTCGTGGTCGGTCAGCGCCGCGGTGCGGATCCCGTGCTCATGCGCGGCGCGCATCACCTCAGCCGGCGGCTGCGTGCCGTCGGACCGGTCCGAGTGCAGGTGCAGGTCGCTGGGTCCTTGTGGGGGGTGCAACGCCATGCCCTGAGAGTAGCGTGCCGCACGTGCCGATCTCCCAGGCTCTCAGCATAGAGTCGCCTCGTGCTTCGCCTTCTCGGGATCCTGGTGACCGTGCTGTGTGCGATCACCGCCGCGATCCTGACGTGGCCCCAGTTCTTCCACCTCGAGCGCACGTATCCGCTCGCCCAGATCATCGCCTTCCGCGGCATCGTGACAGTGGGCTTCGCGGCACTGCTGGTCGTCATGCTGCTGCTGACCCTGATCCGCCCGATACGCCTGTTCGCGGCATCCCTCGCCGTGGTCATGCTGCTGGCCGGCGCTGCCGGCGCGGGCGTGCTGATCTCGCGCGGCACCGGGAGCGACGCCCTTCCTGCGAAGAAGGACGGCAGCGTCCGTGTGATGACGTGGAACACGGCCGGCGAGGCCACCTCGCCCACTGCCGTCGCCCGCACCGCCGTCGCGATGGACGCGGACATCGTGACCCTTCCCGAGACCACGATCGCCACCGGCGAGAAGGTGGCCGTCGCGATGCGCGATCTCGGACACCGCATGTGGGCCTACCACACGCAGTACGGCGAGCACGGCTGGGACGCCAGCTCGACCACGGTGCTCATCTCGCCGCGTCTGGGCACCTACTCGGTGATCGAATCGTCGACCGATAGGTCGAGCAACACCTCGACGGTGCCCTCCGTCGTCGCGATGCCGGTCGACGGCAAGGGACCGATCGTGGTCGCCGCCCACGCCGTCGCGCCGCGGGCCCACTACATGCAGGCCTGGCGCCACGACCTGCAGTGGATCGCCGACCAGTGCGCCACAGACAACGTGATCATGGCGGGCGATTTCAATGCGACCGTCGACCACATGGCGGGTCTGGGCACCGACGGGGGGACCCTCGGCCGGTGCCATGACGCCGAGGACGCCACCGGCAACGGTGCCGTCGGCACGTGGCCGACGTCCCTGCCGCCGTTGGCCGGGGCTCCCATCGATCATGTGATGGCCACGGATGCCTGGACACCGGCCGGATCGGTCGTGCTGACCTCGATGGACAGCGGCCAGAGCGATCATCGACCGCTGGTCGTGCAGCTGGACCCCGCGCACTGACCTTCCGCCTCCATGTCGCGACGCCGCACCCCGGAATCAGGATGCCGCGCTCATGCGAGACTGGAACCATGAGCACGACTGCCGATTCGACTGCGAGCGCCACCGCGCAGCAGAGCACAGGTCAGAACCGCCGGCAGCCCTTCCCCCAGGGCTTTCTCGACACGATCTCCACGGGCTGGGCGGCCCGGCCCGAGACACTGCCCGGGCAGCACGCACAGGCGCCCTACGCCGCAGCGCGCCGCGCGCGACTGTCGGCGCAGTTCGCGGGTCTGCGCCTCGTCATCCCCGCCGGCGACGCGAAGCAGCGCAGCAACGACACCGACTACCCGTTCCGCGCCCACTCTGCGTTCTCGCACCTCACCGGGTGGGGCGCGGACTCCGAGCCGGGATCGGTTCTGGTGTTCGAGCCGACCGCTTCGGGCCACGAAGCGACGCTGTACTTCCGCGAGCGCGCCGACCGCACCACGGAGGAGTTCTACGGCGATGCCTCGGTCGGCGAATTCTGGATCGGCCCACGGCCGCCGCTGGCCGCCGTGGCCGCACAGCTGGGCCTGCCCACAGCGCACATCGACACGTATGAAGACCACGACGGCCAGCTCGTCGCCGGCGAGGATGCCGCGCTGACCCGCGCCGTGTCGGAGCTGCGCCTGGTCAAGGACGAGTACGAGATCGCGCAGATGCGGGCCGCCGTCGCCGTCACCGCCGACGGCTTCGACGACATCGTGCGCGAGCTGCCCGCCATCGTCGCCCACCCCAAGGGCGAGCGTGTCGTGGAGGGAGTGTTCCACCGGCGTGCACGCAGCGACGGCAACTGGGAGGGCTACGACACGATCGCCGCGGCCGGCCCGCACGCGTGCTACCTGCACTGGACCCGCAACGACGGCGCGGTCGTCGACGGCGACCTGATCCTGATCGATGCCGGTGCGGAGCTGGACAGCCTTTACACCGCCGACATCACGCGCACGATCCCCGTCTCAGGCACCTTCACCGACATCCAGCGCAAGATCTACGAGACGGTGCGCGAAGCGGCCGACGCGGCGTTCGCCGCAGCCACGCCCGGCGTGACGTTCCGCAGCGTGCACGAGGCGGCGATGGCCGTGATCGCCCGGCGCACCGCCGAATGGGGGCTGCTGCCGGTGACCGCTGACGAGGCACTGGATGCCGATGCCGGCGGACAGCACCGCAGGTACATGGTGCACGGCACGAGCCATCACCTCGGCATCGACGTGCACGACTGCGCGCAGGCGCGGCGCGAGATGTACTACGACGGTCTGCTCGAGCCGGGCATGGTGTTCACGATCGAGCCCGGGCTGTACTTCCAGATCGACGACGAGACCGTGCCGACCGAATTCCGCGGTATCGGCGTGCGCATCGAAGACGACATCCTGGTCACCGCCGACGGTGTCGAGAACCTCTCGGCGGCTCTCCCGCGCACCGCTGACGAGGTCGAGGGGTGGGTCGCGCGGCTGCGCGGCTGAGCTCGGGCACGGGCGTCGCACATTCCGTGAGATGACAGAAGTGGCCGAAATCTGCGCAAGAATTCCGGCCAGTAGTGTCATGTCATGTCTCGGTTCCGGGACGTGAGCGGGCACCCGGCAAGGAGTCAGGCCAGTCGGTCACGCATCCAGGGCACGACCCGTGCGGCGATGTCGACGCCGATGTCGGCGGCAGGTCGCTTGTGACCGGCGACTTCGAAGCCGTGGCCTGCGGCATCCACCCACTGCAGCGTCGCGTCGCGGCAGGAGGCCACGGCCTGTTCGAGCTGCTCGTGGGGATCGACGAACGGGTCGCGTGTGCCCGAAAGGAACAGCTGCGGCGCGGTGATCTGCGGCAGGTGGGCCACGCGTGGGGCGTCGGGCTTTCCGGGCGGATGCAGCGGATAGCCGAGGTAGACGAGCCCGGTCGGGGCCATCACGCCCTCGGCGGCGGCCATCGATCCCATCCGGCCGCCGTACGAGCGTCCCGCGGCGAACCACGGCGCGCCGTCATCGACGAGGTCTGCCGCCGCCGTCCACGCCGCGATCGCATGCGCGGCCGGTCCGGGCATCCGCCGTCCCAGCTGCGAGTAGGCGAAGTTGAAGCGCACGGCGCGCAGGCCCGCCTGCGCGAGTTCGTTCGCGAACCCGATGAGGAACGGGTGATCCATGCCAGTGCCGGCGCCGTGCGCGACGATCACCGTGGCCACGGAGTGCGGCGGCTCGTGCAGGACGGCGTCGACCTCCACGCTCCCCGCCGGCAGCGGCACCGAGACCTTCAGCTCACGCGTGCCGGTCGCCGTCATCGGGGTCATCGTCATCGGATCGGCCGTCCGCGGCCGGCTCGTTCGAATCGTCCGACTCCGAAGAATCGGCAGGCTCGGCGGCATGAGCGGGGCCTGCGGCATCGGCCGGCTCCGCGGGGGTCACCGGCTCGGCGATGCGCTCACCGTACCGTGGGGGCTCGGTCGGCGCATCCTCCGGTTGCGGAGCCTCCGACGACGATGGCTCCGGCTGCGACCACTGGTGCCCCGCCGTCCCACCCTCCGGCGCCCGCTCGCCGAACGCGGGCGGCGCTATCCGCTCCCCGTACCGGGGCGGCGTGGGCGCGGCATCCTCGCGCACCGGCGGAGCCGCCGGCGGCTGGCCCTGCGCCGTCGTACCCGGGCGCGGCGCCTGCCCCGGCATCGACCCGACGAGCTCACGCGCCCGGTGCACGCTGCCGGCGAGCACGGTGACTTCGTAGTGGTCGGCGAGGACCTGCATGACAGACGCGAAGTCCCGACGGCGTCGCACGATGGCATATGCCCCGATGCTCATGAGCATGCCCAGGGCCACGCCGATGAACAGCACACCGATGAACACCGGCACCGAGACGGTGGGGCTGCCCAGGAGGAAGATGGCCGAGAAGAACAGACCCAGCAGCAGTCCGTTGATGGCTCCGGTGCGCGCCGCCGTGGCATATCCGAGCTTGCCGGTGACCCGTTCGATCGAGCGCAGACCGAAGCCGACGATGGCGATGTCACGGGCAGGAACGTCACCGGCGATGAGCGCCGACACGGCCTTCTGTGCCGCTTCATACGTCGGGAAGCTCGCGACGGTGTCGCCGACCTCGCTTCGTCCCTGTGGAACCCCCGGCATACTCATCTGACCATCTTGTCACGCTCGCCGTGCGCTCTGCCGACGGCACGTGGCGTGCGGCTACGCTGGGACCGTGAGCACGCAGAGGGTATTCGTCGCCCGCTTGGCGGGCTGCACGGTCTTCGATCCCGCAGGCGACCGCGTGGGTCGCGTGCGCGATGTCGTGGTGATCTACCGCAAAGACGATCCGCCGCGCGTCGTGGGCCTGGTCGTCGAGATCCGCGGGCGACGCAATGTGTTCCTCTCGATCGGGCGCGTCACCTCGATCGCGACCGGTCAGGTCATCACGACAGGGCTGATCAACGTCCGACGGTTCCAGCAGCGAGGCGGCGAGGTGCGGGTCATGGTCGAGCTGCTGGGCCGCAAGGTGTACTTCCGCGACGGGTCCGGCCACGCAGTCATCGAAGACGTCGCGATCGAGCAGGACCGGCTGGGCATGTGGAACGTCAGCCAGCTGTTCCTGCGCAAGCCCAAGACGAGTCCGGCGCCCTTCGCGAAGGGGCCGACGACCTTCGCGAGCTGGAACGAGGTGCGCGAGAACCAGTCGCCCGGCGAGGCGCAGTCCGCCGAGCAGCTGGTGGCGACCTATTCCGAGCTCAAGCCCGCCGACCTGGCCAACACGCTGCTCGACCTGCCCGATGACCGCCTGCTCGAAGTGGCCGAAGAGCTCCCCGACGACCGGCTCGCCGACGCGCTGGAGGAGATGCCCGAAGACGAGCAGCTGCACATCCTCGAACAGCTCGGCGATGAGCGTGCCGCCGACATCCTGGACGCGATGGAACCGGATGACGCAGCCGACGTGCTCGGCCAGCTGCCCGAGAACCGGCTCGAGAAGCTGCTGGATCTCATGGAGCCCGAAGAGGCCGAAGACGTCCGCGCCCTGCTGAAGTACGGCCCCGACACCGCCGGCGGCCTCATGACCAGCGAGCCGATCGTGCTGCCCGCCGATGCGACAGTGGCCGAGGCGCTGGCACTGATCCGGCGGCACGAACTGCATCCGGCGCTCGCGGCGGCCGTGTTCATCACCCTGCCGCCGTACGAGACGCCCACCGGTCGCCTTCTGGGCACGGTGCATTTCCAGCGGATGCTGCGCTACCCGCCGCACGAGCGGCTCGGGGCGATCATCGACGACACCGTGGACGCGGTGCCGGTCACGGCCTCGGCGACCGAGGTGGCGCGGCTGCTGGCCAGCTACAACCTCGTGTCGATGCCCGTGGTCGACCCCGCCCAGAGGCTCGTGGGAGCGGTCAGCGTCGATGACGTGCTCGACTACCTGCTGCCGGACGACTGGCGCTCGCAAGACGCCGATGAGGCCCCGCACGAGTCGGTTCCGGTGACCACGGCGAGCATCCCGAGGCGGCGTTGATGGCACGGGCGACGAACCTCGAGGCACCCCGAGGCTTGAGTGCCATACGTGCGCGTTCGGCCCAGCCCTCACGCGACAGGTTCGGCCGGTTCACCGAATGGGTGGCCCGCGCGATGGGCACCCCCGGCTTCCTCGCCATCCTGACGCTGTTCTGCGCCGCGTGGCTCGCGTGGAACACGCTGATGCCCGACGCCCTGAAGTTCGACTCCGCGGCCAACGGCTTCACCGCACTGACCCTCATGCTCTCGCTGCAGGCCTCGTACGCTGCTCCCCTCATCCTGCTCGCGCAGAACCGTCAGGATGACCGCGACCGCGTGCAGATCGAGCAGGACCGCCAGCGTGCCGAGCGCAATCTCGCCGACACCGAGTACCTGGCGCGCGAGATCGTAGCCCTGCGCATGGCGATGACGGAGCTGTCGGGCGAGATCATGACACGCGAGACGCTGCGGCAGGAGCTGAAGACCATGCTTGAACAGCTGGACGCGCGCGGCGACGGTGCCGCCTCGTGAGCACGCTCGACGACGCGGTCCGCGAGGCCGTGGGCGCGGTGGTCGACCCCGAGCTGCGCCAGCCGATCGCGTCGATGGACATGCTGCGCGAGATCCGGGTGGATCAGGATGCCACAGCCCACGTGGGCGTCGCGCTGACGGTGGTGGGCTGCCCGATGTCGGAGAAGATCAGGGCCGACGTCGAGGCTGCGGCCCGCGCGGTGCCGGGAATCCAGGACGTCGCCGTGGACGTGACCGTCATGAACCCCGACGAGCGCATGGCGCTGGTGGCGAAGCTGCGCGGCTCGCGTGCCTCGCGCACCGCCGGGTTCGGTCCCCGCACGACGGTGATCGCCGTCACCAGCGGCAAGGGCGGTGTGGGCAAGTCGACGTTGACGGCGAACCTTGCCGTCGCGTTCGCGCAGCGAGGACTGCGTGTGGGACTGATCGACGTCGACGTGCACGGTTTCTCGATCCCCGGGCTCATGGGCCTGACCGACGAGCGCGGCCGTGCGCCTCATCCGACCCGGATCGACGACATGATCCTGCCGCCGGTGGCCCACGAGGTGAAGACGATCTCGATCGGCATGTTCCTGCGTGAGCAGGACACAGGACGGGCCGTCGCCTGGCGCGGTCCCCTGCTGCACCGCACAGTGCAGCAGTTTCTCACCGACGTGCATTTCGGTGACGTCGACGTGATGCTGCTGGACATGCCGCCGGGCACCGGAGACATCGCGATCACCGTCGGTCAGCTGCTGCCGACCGCAGGTGTGCTGGTGGTCACAACACCCCAGCCTGCCGCGGTCGACGTGGCCGTGCGCAGCGGTCAGGTGGCCCGGCAGACAGGTCAGAGCGTGATCGGGGTCGTGGAGAACATGGCGCCGATGACCCTGGCCGACGGCACGGTACTGGATCTGTTCGGCGCGGACGGCGGCGCGCGCGCTGCCGCCGCGCTGTCGGCCGACGGCGACGCGGTGCCGCTGCTCGCCTCGATTCCGCTCAGCCCCGCCTTGCGGGCCGCCGGCGATGCCGGCACCCCGATCGTCGCAGCCGATCCGCTGGACCCCGCCGCCGTGCAGATCACGGCCCTGGCAGCCGCTCTCGCGCCGCGCCGTCGCGGCGCGAAGAACCTCGGCAGCACGGGACTGCCCGGGGGTCCGCCGGCCTGACCGGTGGCCAGGCCACGTGACCGACATCCCGGCGCGCGCCGATCAGGGGGCGGTCGCCCGATAGGCGACGGCGCCACCCACGACGGTGGCGGCCACGCCGATCTGCTCGATGTCGTGGACGGCGGCCGTGACGGGGTCTTCGGCCAGCACGGTCAGATCGGCCGCGTACCCGACCGCCAGCCTGCCGAAGCGCCCCTCCAGGCCCGCGGCATACGCACCGCCGGCCGAGTAGGCCGCCAGCGCGTCGGCGACACCGAACGGGGGCACCGCCCCGATCGCGCCGGCGACGTCGCTGCGCTGCACCGCGGCCTGGATGCCGCGCATCGGCGTCACCGGTTCGACGGGCGCATCCGACCCGAACGCGATGCGCGCGCCGTCGGTGCGCAGTCGTGACCACCCGTAGCCCAGAAGCTCGTGTCCGGGGAGCATGCGGTCGATGAGCCCCCGATCACTGGCCCAGTGCGCGGGCTGCTGCGATGCGATCACTCCGAGCTGCGCGAACCGCCTGGCGTCGGCGGGATGCAGCAGCTGGGCATGTTCGATGCGCAGCCGCAGACCTGCCGCCCGGGCCTGCGGCATCCATCGTTCGTACGCGTCGAGCACCGAGTGATTGGCCGCGTCGCCGATGGCGTGCGTTGCCACCGCGATGCCCGCCCGCACCGCACGACCGACCAGGTCGTCCAGTCGGACCGCGTCCAGCACGGCGAGCCCGCGGTTGCCCGGTTCGTCGGCGAAGTCTTCGCTCATGTGCGCGGTGTGCGAGCCCAGTGCCCCGTCGGAGAAGAGCTTCAGCGGACCCGTGGTCATCCACGCGTCGCCGGCAGAGGTGCGCAGCCCGGCGGCGATCGCCTCGTCGAGGGACGACATCCCGATGCCCTTGTGCACCCGCACGGTGAGCCTTCGCTCTTCGTGCAGCCGCGCGAGCGCCGGGGCGGATGCATCGCCGTCGAAGTCGGTGATGTGCGTGACCCCCGCCGCCAGGAGCGCCTGCAGCGTGCGCTGCACACGCTCGGTGATGTCGCCGCCCGCCGACCGTGCCGCAGCCTCGATCAGCACCGACGACGCCGCCTCGCGCACGAGTCCCGACGGCTCGGTGCCGCCCGCTTCACGCTCGATGCGCCCATCGACGGGGTCGGGGGTGCCGGCACCGATGCCGACCGCCCGCAGCGCCGCCGTGTTCACCCACACCGTGTGCCCGTCGATGCTCGACAGGCAGATCGGCAGCGTGGGGCTGATCGCGTCCAGGGCGCGGCGTGTGGGCGCAGGCCCCGTCCAGCGGTTGGCGTCCCATCGCCCCCCGCCGATCCATGCGGTGCCGGACGGGCGTGCGGCCAGGTGCAGGTGGATCAGGGCCAGCGCATCATCGAGCGAGCGCGCCGGGCGAAGATCGACGGCGTCCTGCTCGCGCGCGAGGTCGGCGACGTGCAGGTGCGCGTCGTGGAATCCGGCCACGGCCACCGCCCCCGGCAACTCGACCTCGCGCACCCCGCCCGGAGCGATCTCGCGGACGTCGGTGCGCGTGCCCGCGGCACGGATCACCCCGTCGATCACCAGGAGCGCCTGGGCGCGTCCGCCGTCGGCGAGGGCGATGTTCGGATGCAGCAGGACGGCCGATTCGCTCATGTCGTTCACGATACGGCCGAACGCGGCGGTCACAGGTAGTCGTCGGGGGCGAGCACGCGCAGACCGCGGTCGTGCAGCAGGAACTGCGCGCGCACGCGCACCGCCTCGTGCACGCAGGCACGCCCCAGCTCCCGCGCCCAGACCCGCTCGTCTTCACCGATGCGCCGGCCACCCCGGCGCTCCCAGACGAAGACGACCTGGGCGACCTCGAACTCGTCCATGAGCCCAGCGATCCAGTGCGCGAGCACCTCGGCGGGCGGACGGGCGCCGGGCCCCTGGCCGCGGGCGAGCCCGCGCGGGTCGGGCGGAAGGTCGTCGCACGGCATGACGGGCCCCAGCTCCTCGCCCTCCTCGTCGAGGAAGATCATCCAGAACTGACGCCGGAGCGCGCCCTGAAGCAGCGTCTCCAGATGCGCGGTGAGCGCCGTGTCGTCAGAGAGCCGCGCGGGCTGATCGGCTGCAGCAGAAGTGTCCATGACCGACAGCCTGACCGGAACGGGCATCCCGGCCACCTGCCGCCCGCGATCTGTGGACAACTGCCGGTCAGGTCCCCGCCTGTGCAGGAGACGGTGGATCAGGTCGCTTCGGAGTCGAAGGGCACGGGCGCCCCGGGCCTGTAGGCCTGCGGCGTCCTCGCCGGCTCCGTGGACACGCTCGCCGCCGTCGCAAGGGGCGGGGTGTCTTCGAGCAGCGCCTCGCGGATGATGCGTCGCGGGTCGTACTGGCGCGGGTCGAGACTGCGCCAGTCGACGTCGTCGCCGAGCTCGTCCTGCATGCGCTCCTTCGCGGTGCCCAGCATCGCACGACCGCGCTTTACCGCCTGCGCGAGCATCGCCGCATAGCGGGGCAGGCGATCGGGGCCGAGAATCAACGCGGCGATCACTCCGATCACCACGAGCTTCTCGATCGTGAGCCCGAAGATCATGGATCAAGGTTACCCGCCGTGGCGGCTCTGACACCCCCGCACGCTCACGTAGGCTGGCGGGCGGAGGTGCGCCATGACACAACACGACGCGAACCAGCGTTTCGTCCAAGAGGCCACCAGCGAGCCCGAGCACATCGTCCGTGCGCGCGCACACGCCCTCGAACTCGGCGCTGCGCCGATCAGCCCCGCGATCGGCGCTCAGTGCGCGGTGATCGCGGCGGCGTCGGGCGCCGCGAGCATGATCGAGGTGGGCACCGGCGCCGGGGTCTCCGGGCTGTGGCTGCTGCACGGCGCGCCCCGCGCGATCTTGACCACCATCGACAGTGAGCCCGAGCATCTCGGCGTCGCCCGGCAGTCCTTCGCCGAGGCGAAGATCCCCTCCGCGCGCGTGCGCTTCATCGCCGGCCGGGCCGCCGAGGTCCTCCCCCGTATGAATGAGGGCTCATACGACATCGTGCTCGTCGACGCCGATCCCGAGGGCGTCATCGAGTACGTCGAGCACGGTCTGCGCCTCGTGCGCCCCGGCGGCACGGTGCTCGTGCCGCGGGTGCTGGCTGGCGGTGCGGTGGCCGACCCGGTGAAACGGGATGCCGTGACCGCCGCGTACCGGTCCCTCATCCAAGAGACCAAGGACTCACCGGCAGTCATCGGCGCCCTCTCGATCTCAGGCGAGGGTCTGCTGCAGCTGACGACGGTGCGCGAGACCGACCCCGCACACGCATCAGCGGCCGGTCTTTCGACCGGCCGCTGATGGTGCAATTGCAGGAGAGGTGAACTAGGCGTTCACGACACCGCCGAGCACGTCGTAGAGCTCCTTCGCTTCCGCGTCGTTCACGGAGACGACGAGGCGTCCGCCACCCTCCAGGGGAACGCGGACGATGATCAGGCGCCCCTCCTTCACGGCCTCCATCGGCCCGTCTCCGGTTCTCGGCTTCATGGCTGCCATCGTGGCTCCCTTTCGTCGCTGGTCTGTAGGTCAAGTTTATCGTGTTGGTCTGACCACGGCAGAATCGTGCGTCACGCTGCCCGATTCCAGCCCGCACGGGTCACGGAATCTGCCAGTACGCGTTGCCCAGTGCGTACATGTTGTAGATCCACCACCACTGTCCGGCAAGGCAGGCCACGACCAGGCCGCCGCGCCACAGGCGCGAACGCGGCACCGCGGCCGCTCCCCACAAGGGCGACAGCGGCACGAGCAGTCGGAAGATGCTCGACTGCGGGAAGAACACCGCGAGCAGGTAGACCACGTACGACGCCGACCACAGACGGATCTCGGGCCCGACCTTTCGCACTCGCGGTCCGAACGCCAGAGCCCAGGCGATCGCAATCACCAGGACCGCCAGCACGACGTACCCGGTCGCCGTGCCCAGCCCCCAGGTGTGGAACCAGAACCCGGCCGCCTGCCAGAATGCCGCGAACGGGGCGAAGGCGCCGTCGTCGCCGGGGATCCACCCGCGGCGCCAGCTCAGCTCGGTGAGCAGGTAGGCGTCGGGCACCCCGCTGACGGCGCCGGCGATGACCGGCCATGCGAAGCCCGCCACCGTCGCGATCGCGCCGAGCACGACGATGTGCACGACGTGGCCCGTCGGCAGCGGCTCGGCGCGCCGCATCTTCCACCGCTGGATGCCGTGGAGGGCGAGGAACAGGGCGAAGGCCAGCACTCCGGGTCGGGTGAAGGCCATCAGCGGCACGAGCGCATACAGCCACCGGTAGCGTCGGTGCGCGACGCACCACAGCGCCAGGAACAGCCAGAGCAGAAAGAGCGCCTCGGCGTAGCCGATCTGGAAGATCGCAGCCAACGGCGCGCATGCGAAGAACACGATCGCCCAGGTCGCGGCATCCTCCCCCACCCGGGGGCGCAGCAGCAGGTACAGTACGAGGCAGCCGAGAAACCCCGCGACCAGCGAGATGCCGATCGCCGCGGGCTGCCAGCCGACGCCCTCGCCGCCCAGAAGCCGGGCCAGGTACGGGTAGACCGGCATGAACGCCCACTGGTTGTTGACCACGGCGCCCGAATCATCGGTGGGCAGCGTGGCCGGATAGCCGTGCACGGCGATGAACCAGTACCACTGCGCGTCCCAGCCCATCAGCAGCGACCCCACGTTCGGTCGCGGGCCGAAGCGCGAGCCGAACGTCGACAGCTGCGCCGCGCCCCAGAAGAACCCCATCGTGACGCCGCGCGCCACGAGGTACACGACGCCGATGCGTATCGCCGCCGGCAGCCGCAGCCATCCCCGAGCCTGCGGCGGGACGCGGATCAGCTCGGCGAGAGCCACGCCCGCAGGCCCCGCTCGACCGCCTCGATCTGCGCCACGGCGACGCGTTCTTCATCGTGGTGCGCCAGGTGAGGATCGCCGGGCCCGTAATTGACGGCCGGGATCCCCATGGCCGAGAACCGCGCCACGTCGGTCCATCCGTACTTGGGCTTGGGCACCGCGCCGACGGCCGCGACGAATTCCTGCGCCAACGGCGCGTCCAGCCCGGGGCGGGCCCCCGCCGACACATCGGTCACTTCGACTTCGAACCCTTCGAACACCTTCCGCACGTGGGCGATGGCCTTCTCGACCGAGCGACTCGGCGCGAAGCGGTAGTTCACCTCGACTTCGCACAGATCGGGAATGACATTGCCGGCGACGCCGCCGCCGATGCGCACGGCGTTCAGCCCTTCTCGGTAGGCCAGCCCCTCGACGGCGACCTCGCGCGCACGGTATGCGGCGAGACGATCAAGCACCGGGGCGACGGCATGGATGGCGTTCTCGCCGATCCACGAGCGCGCGCTGTGCGCGCGGACGCCGTGCGTGCGCACGACCACGCGCAGGGTGCCGTTGCATCCGCCCTCGACCTCGCCGTTGGACGGCTCGCCCAGGATCGCGAAGTCGCCCGCGAAAAGATCCGGCCGGTTCTGCGACAGGCGATGCAGTCCGTTCTGGGACGCATCGACCTCTTCATGGTCGTACCACATCCAGGTGATGTCCACGCGCGGTGCCACCAGTTCGGCGGCGAGCTTGAGCTGCACGGCGACGCCGGCTTTCATGTCGACCGTGCCGCGCCCCCACAGGTGCGGTTCGCCGTCGACCTCGATGTCGCGGGTGGGGACGTTGCCGTTGATCGGCACCGTGTCGATGTGCCCTGCGATGACCACACGCTGGTCGCGTCCCAGGTTCGTGCGCGCCACGATCGTGTCGCCGTCACGGAACAGTTCGAGGTGCGCGCAGTCGCTCAGCGCCGCGAAGATCGCGTCGGCCAGCGGCGCCTCGTCGTCCGACACGCTCGGTATGTCGCACACGGCCCGGGTCAGATCAACGGAGGATTGAGACAGGTCGAGCTGCGGCATCCTTCGAGTCTAGTCAGCGGCCCGCCGCAGCCTGCACGACAGTCACCGACGACCGCAGGCCCGTCACGCGTGCAGTGCGTCGTTCAGCGAGATGCCGGTTCCGGCATGCGGCAGCGCCTCGACGGCGCCGCTCAGAGAATTGCGTCGATACAGCACGCCGCTGCGACCCGACAGCTCGGCAGCCTTCACCGTCGGGCGCGATCCGTCGGCCCGTGCGGGCTCGGCGGCCAGGACGACCTTGGTGCCCCCGGTCAGATACAGTCCCGCCTCGACGATGCAGTCGTCGCCCAGCGAGATGCCCACACCGGCGTTCGCGCCCAGCAGGCACCGCTGGCCGATCGAGACGCGATGGGTGCCGCCGCCCGACAGGGTGCCCATGATCGAGGCACCGCCGCCGATGTCGCTGCCGTCGCCGACGACGACGCCCTGCGACACGCGCCCTTCGATCATCGAGGCGCCCAGCGTTCCGGCGTTGTAGTTCACGAACCCTTCGTGCATGACGGTCGTGCCCGGTGCGAGGTGCGCGCCCAGCCGCACGCGAGCGGCGTCGGCGATGCGCACCCCGGGGGGGGTCACGTAGTCCGTGAGCCGCGGAAACTTGTCGATCCCCTGCACCTGGATGCCCGCGGCACGCAGTCCCGGGCGCAGGCGGTCGAGGTCGTCGGGCAGCACCGGCCCCGCGTTCGTGAAGGCGACGGTGGGAAGGAACCCGAAGATCCCCTCCAGGTTCACGGTGTTGGGTGCGGCCAGCCGGTGCGACAGCGCGTGCAGGCGCAGATAGACGTCGGCCGTGGATGCCGGTGCCCGCTCGAGAGCGATCTGCAGCTCGACGATCTCCACACGCACTCCGCGACGGACGTCGGGCCCGGCCGCCGCCTGCAGGCCGGCGGCCCGAGTGGCCACGGTGGTGCCGTCGGCGCGTCCGATCCGCGGCGTCGGGTACCAGGCATCCAGTACCGTGCCGTCGCCGGCGATCGTCGACAGTCCCGTCCCGAAGATCCAGCGTTCGTCGCTCATGCCCTCCACGGTAGTGCCCGCACCGGAGCGGCGACTGTGCGCTCTGCAACATTGCGCACTGCGGCGCGGGTGCAGAATAGTTCAGTGATCGAACCACTTTCTGCACGGCAGGCGGCCGTGGTCGCGCTGGCGCGTGTGGCGCGCATGCTCGAGCGCACGCTGGCACAGCAGGACCCGCCCGCGCTCAGCCTGTCGGACTATCGCATGCTGTCGGCCGTGGCCGGCGGCGAGGCCCGGGCCTCCCGGCTGTCCGCGCGCTTGGCGGTGGGCAGACCCGCCGTCAGCGCCTCCGTCGATTCTCTGGCCCGCCGAGGACTGCTCACCCGACACGGCGGAGAGGGCGATCAGCGCGCGATCGAGCTGCGCATCACCCCGGAGGGCGATCGCGTGCGCGCGGCGGCCGAAGAAGCGCTGGGCGCTCTGGTGCGCGACATCGCCGGACGCACACCGGACGCACAGGCGACCCTCGCCGCGCTGGCCGCATTCGGCGAGGGCATCGAGCAATATCAGCAGGAGGCGTCCACCCGATGACCTCGCACACGCGCGATGCGGCAGCCCCCGCTCCCGAAGGGTGGATGCGGCGGCTCGGCCGCTATCTGATGCGACACCGCCGCAACCTGGCGATCGCGGTGACCGCGGCGATCGCGGGAGCCGGGTGCCAGGTGGTCACTCCCCTGATCGCACGCGAGATCGTCGACGATGTGGTCGTGGCGCACGACGCGCCGCTGCTGCCGTGGCTCACCCTGCTGATCGTGCTCGCGGTCCTCGCGTTCGTCTTCGCCTACCTGCGCCGCTACCGCGGAGGGCGCATCGGGCTGGACGTGCAGAACGACCTGCGCAACGACATGCACGATCACCTGCAGCGGTTGGATGCCGCCGCGCTGGACACGATGCCCACCGGTCAGCTGGTGGCCCGATCCAGCTCCGACACCGCGCTCGTGCAGGGGCTCTTGAGCTTCTTGCCGCTGGTGGGCGGCAACGTGCTGATGATGCTCATGTCGCTGGTGATCATGTTCGTGCTCTCACCGCTGCTGGCGGTGGTCAGCCTCGCCGTCGTCCCGGCCCTGGTCGCCATCAGCTACCGCATGCGCACGCGTGTGTTCCCGGCGAGCTGGGATGCGCAGCAGAAGGAGGGAGTGGTTGCCGGCATCGTCGATGAAGACGTCGCAGGAGTGCGCGTCGTCAAGGCGTTCGGGCAGGAGCAGCGCGAGCTGCGGCGCTTGGCCGGGGCGGCGGGCGAGCTGTACGGCTCGCAGATGCGGGTGGTGCGCATCCAATCCCGCTATCAGCCTCTGCTGGAGGCGGTGCCCGTGCTCGGCCAGGTCGGCATCCTGGCCCTGGGCGGCTGGCTGGCGGTGACCGGGTCGATCACGCTCGGCACCTTCCTCGCGTTCTCGACGTACATCGCGCAGCTGATGGCCCCCTCGCGCCGGCTGGCGGGCATGCTCACCATCGCCCAGCAGGCCCGCGCGGGCGTCGAGCGCATCTTCCAGCTGCTGGATCTGCGCCCGGCGATCGCGGACGCCCCCGACGCGGTGGACCTGCCGCAGGACGGCGGCCGGATCGTGTTCGACGACGTCTCATTCGCCTACCCGGGCGGGGCGCCGGTGCTGGACGGGCTCACCCTGACCGTCCAGCCCGGCGAGCGCGTGGCCGTCGTGGGTGCCAGCGGCAGCGGCAAGTCCACCCTGGCGCGGCTGCTGGTGCGCAGGTACGAGCCGACCGCCGGGTCCGTCAGCATCGGCGGGGTCGACATCGCCGATGCGCGGCTCGCGTCCCTGCGCGGTCGGATCGGCATGGCGTTCGAGGACGCGTTCCTGTTCTCGGTTTCGGTGCGCGACAACATCGCCTATGGCGCGCCGGGTGCGACCGACGAGCAGGTCGAGCACGCCGCCCGGCTCGCACAGGCGCAGGAGTTCATCGATGCGCTGCCGAACGGCTATGACACCGTCGTCGGCGAGCGGGGTCTGAGTCTGTCGGGGGGCCAGCGTCAGCGCATCGCCCTGGCCCGTGCGATACTTCGGGACCCTGCGATTCTGGTTCTGGATGACGCCACCAGTGCGATCGACGCGCGTACCGAGCAGAGCATCCATGAGGCGCTGCGCGAGGTGTCGGCCGGGCGCACTGTGCTGCTGATCGCGCACCGGCACTCGACCCTGCACCTGGCCGACCGCATCGTCGTGCTCGAGGCCGGCAAGATCATCGCATCCGGCACGCACGACGAGCTGGTCGAGGCCAGCGCGACCTACCGTGCGCTGTTCGGCGAAGGCGAGGTGCCCGACGAAGCACCGGCACCCGGGCGCACCCCGCTCTCGGGCGGTGCGCCGGCGACCAGGCCGTCCTCCCCCGCTCGCCGCCCGGCACACGCGCTGTCGGCGCCGGGCCTGGGCGCAGGCCTGGGAGGTTCGGGCGGCGGGCGCGGCATCCGGGGATCCCTCGCACCCACGCCGCAGCTGCTCGCGCAGGTTGCCGCCCTCCCCCCGATCATCGACCACGTCGAACCCGACCTGACCCACGAGAGTCGCCATCAGCGCGACTTCGGCCTGGGAAAGATCCTGCGCGAATTCCGCCGCCCGCTGCTGTTCGCGCTCGTGTTCGTCGTGATCGATGCGGTCGCGGGGCTGCTGGGCCCCGCGGTGGTGAAGGCCGGCATCGATGAGGGTGTGACCGAAGGCATCGTCGGCGTGCTGTTCGTGGCATCCGGTGTGTACTTCGTCATCGCGATCGCGGACATGTTCACGGGCATGGTCGAGGCGTTCGTGACCGGGCGCACCGCCCAGCGCATCATGCTGTCGCTGCGCATCCGCGTGTTCGCACAGCTGCAGCGCCTGTCGTTGGACTACTACGAGCGCGAGATGGCGGGGCGGATCATGACCCGCATGACCACCGACATCGACCAGTTCGAGTCGCTTCTGCAGAACGGGCTGCTGGGAGCGCTCGTGGCCGGGGTCACCTTCGTCGGCGTCGCCGCCGCACTGATCATCGTCGATGTGCCGCTGGGTCTGGCCGTGCTCAGCGTGATCGTGCCTCTGGCGTTGGCAACGGTGTGGTTCCGCCGACGCGCGACGCGGCTGTACGACCTGTCCCGCGAACGGATCGCGATCGTCAACGCGTCCTTCCAGGAGTCGCTGTCGGGAGTGCGCGAATCGCAGGCGTTCACGCACGAAGAGGAGACCATGAGGGTCTTCCACGGCCACGGTTCGGCATACCTGCGATCCCGTGTGGCCGCGCAGCGCCTGGTGGCCGTGTACTTTCCGTTCGTGCAGTTCCTGGCCGCCATCGCCGATGTCATCGTGCTGGGCCTGGGGGCGACGCTGATCGCGCACGGACAGCTGACCGCTGGAGCCCTGATCGCCTTCCTGCTGTATATCGACATGTTCTTCTCGCCGATTCAGCAGCTGTCGCAGGTGTTCGACGCCTGGCAGCAGACCCGGGTCTCCGTCGCGCGCATCTCGGAGCTCATGAACCTGTCGACCCTCACACCGCAGCGACCGGATGCGCAGCCGGTGCCGGCGCTGGAAGGCCGCGTGCATGTCGACGACGTGCACTTCGCCTACCCGGTCGGGCCGGTCTCCTCGCGCAGGCGCGGCCCCCGTGATTCGCGGCTGCCCGATGCCATCACGCGGCACCCGAGCGAAGCGCTGGCAGGTGTGGACATCGCGGTGCGCGCCGGTGAGACCGTGGCGCTGGTCGGCGAGACCGGTGCGGGCAAATCCACCGTGATGAAGCTCGTCGCCCGGTTCTACGATCCCGACCGCGGCGCGGTGCGCGCGGACGGACACGATCTGCGCGCGCTCGACCTCGACGGGTTCCGGGCGCGGTTGGGCTACGTTCCCCAGGAGTCGTTCCTGTTCACCGGCACGATCGGCCAGAACATCGCCTACGGCCGCCCCGACGCGCTGCCGGCGGACATCGTGGCCGCCGCGCGGGCGGTCGGTGCCGACGGGATGATCACTGCGCTGGTGGACGGCTATGACACCGTGGTCTCAGAGCGCGGCTCGTCCCTGTCTTCCGGGCAGCGACAGCTCATCGCGCTGGCGCGCGCGCAGCTGGTCGACCCTGCGATCCTGCTGCTGGACGAGGCCACGTCGAATCTCGACCTGGCCACCGAGGCGCACGTCACGCGGGCGATGAACCGCCTGGCGCAAGACCGCACCACAGTGCTGATCGCGCACCGGCTGCAGACGGCGATGACCGCCGACCGGATCGTGCTGCTCGAGCACGGCCGTGTCGCCGAGATGGGCACGCACGACGAGTTGCTGGCCGCCGGCGGCGGCTACGCCGCCATGTGGCGCGCCTTCGACCTGTCGACCACCGGCGCGTGAGCGCGCGCCCAGATCCGCCCGCGGCTCAGGCCCCGGGGTAGTTGCGCTCGGGCGCGCCTACGTACAGCTGCTGCGGGCGACCGATCTTGGTCTGCGGGTCATTGACGGACTCGCGCCACTGTGCGAGCCAGCCGGGCAGACGCCCGATCGCGAACAGCACCGTGAACATGCGCGTGGGGAACCCCATCGCCTTGTAGATGACGCCGGTGTAGAAGTCGACGTTCGGGTAGAGCTTGCGCTCGACGAAGTAATCATCGGCCAGCGCGATCTCTTCGAGCTCTTTGGCGAGGTCCAGCAGCGGGTCGTGCACACCGAGTTCGGCCAGCACCTCTTCGGCCGACTCCTTGACGAGCTTGGCACGCGGGTCGTAATTCTTGTAGACGCGGTGCCCGAAGCCCATGAGCTTCACGCCTTCTTCTTTGTTCTTCACTCGCTCGACGAAGCGCTCGACGCTTTCGCCGGAATCGCGGATGCGGGCGAGCATCGCCAGCACGGCTTCGTTCGCACCGCCGTGCAGGGGTCCGGACAGGGCCTGGATGCCGGCAGAGATCGACGCGAACTGATTGGCCCCCGTCGACCCGACCAGGCGGACGGTCGAGGTCGATGCGTTCTGCTCGTGGTCTTCGTGCAGGATCAGCAGCAGCTCGAGGGCCTTGGACATGACCGGGTTGACGACGTAGTCCTCGCTGAGCACTCCGAAGTTCATCTTCAGGAAGTTGTCGACGAAGCTCAGCGAGTTGTCGGGATAGAGGAACGCCTGCCCGACGCTCTTCTTGTGCGCGTAGGCGGCGATCACCGGAAGCTTGGCGAGCATGCGCACGATGTTCAGCTCGACGTGCTCCGGGTTGTGGGGATCGGTCTGTCCCTCGTAATACGTCGACAGTGCCGCGACCGCCGATGACAGCACCGACATGGGGTGGGCGGTGTGCGGCAGTGCCGAGAAGAAGCGCTTGAGGTCCTCGTGCAGCAGCGTGTGCCGGCGAATGCGCTCGTCGAAGTCGGCGAGTTCTGAGGCCGTGGGCAGTTCGCCGTACAGCAGCAGCCACGCCACCTCGAGGTACGAGCTGCCCTTCGCGAGCTGCTCGATCGGGTAGCCGCGGTAGCGCAGAATCCCCTGATCGCCGTCGATATAGGTGATCGCCGACTTGGTGGCCGCCGTGTTGACGAACCCGTAGTCCAGCGCAGTCAGCCCGGTCTGCCTGGTCAGCGTCGAGACGTCGACGCTCGGCTTGCCGTCCACGGCCGCCAGCACCGGCAACTGCGCGGTGCGGTCTGCGATCGTGAGGGTGGCAATGTCCGGCTGTGCGTCCGTCACGACGCCTCCTTGCGAAAAGTCTCGGTGAAAGTCTCAGCCTGATTAATCTCAGCGGCCTGGGGTCGGCTTACAGCCTATCCCGCACATCGGCCTACTGAGACATCCACCAAACGATGACGTCTCTGGCTGGCGGTATCCTACGAACGCAAGCGGGCGGCTGCAGCATCCACCCGCTCGTCGGGTGCCGTCAGAGACAGTCGCACGTGCTGCTCGAAGTGCGTGCCGTAGAAGTGCCCGGGGCCGGCGAGGATGCCGAGATCGGCCAGACGCCCGAGGCTCTGCCAGGCGTCGCATCCCTCGGTGGCCCACAGATACAGTCCCGCCTCGCTGCCGTCGATGCGGAATCCGGCGGCTTCGACGGCGGGCTTGAGGATGTCGCGGCGGCGACGGTAGGTCTCCTTCTGCGTGCGCACGTGCGCGTCGTCGCCCAGCGCGGCCATCATCGCGTGCTGCACGGGGGCGGGAACCATGAGCCCCAGGTGCTTGCGGGCCGTCAGCAGGCGCGCCACGAGGGCTTCGTCACCGGCGAGGAACGCTGCGCGGTAGCCGGCGAGGTTCGACTGCTTGCTCAGCGAGTAGACCGAGAGCACACCGGCCGCATCGGCTCCGCTCACCCGTGGGTCGAGGATCGACGGCACCGGCTCCGCGTCCCACGGCGCGTCCCAGCCGAGCTCGGCGTAGCACTCGTCGCCGGCGATCACGGCGCCGAGTTCTCGTGCCCGGGCGACGTCGGCCTGCAGTTGCGGGATGCCGCGGACCCGGCCGTCCGGGTTGCCGGGGCTGTTCACCCACACCAGGCGCGTGCCCTCGGGCCACTGTGCGGGGTCGTCGCCTGCCACCGCAGTCGCGCCCACCAGGCGCGCACCCACCGCGTAGGTGGGGTAGGCAGCGCGGGGGTGCACGACGATGTCGCCGGGGCCGAGGCCCAGCAGGAGCGGCAGCAGGGCCACGAGTTCTTTCGACCCGACCGTGGGAAGGATCTGGGCGGACGTCAGCCCGTGCACCCCGCGGCGTCGCGCATACCAGGCCGAGATCGCCTCGCGCAGCGCGGGTGTGCCGACCGTCTGCGGGTATGCGTGCGCGTCGGTGGCCGTCTTCAACGCGTCCCGCACCACGTCGGGTGTGGCATCCACCGGCGACCCGATGGACAGATCGACGATGCCGTCCGGATGCGCCCGGGCGCGGGCCGCGTAGGGCGCCACGGCGTCCCAGGGATAGTCGGCCAGATCGGCGACGCCCATGCGATCAGACCTGCGGCGGCAGCGCCGCCACGATCGGGTGATCCTTGTGGATCACGCCGATCTTCGCCGCACCGCCGGGTGAGCCCAGGTCGTCGAAGAACTCGACATTGACCTTGTAGTAGTCGGCCCACTCCTCAGGCAGATCGTCTTCGTAATAGATCGCCTCGACCGGGCACACCGGCTCGCAGGCGCCGCAGTCGACGCATTCATCGGGGTGGATGTACAGCGACCGGTCGCCCTCGTAGATGCAGTCGACAGGGCATTCGTCGACACACGCGCGGTCCTTGACGTCCACACACGGAAGGGCGATCACATAAGTCACGCGCTCAGTCTAGCGATCCGCTGAGCGGCGGGATCGGGACAGGTCGGGCCACGCGACCACCACTGTCGCCGCCAGCGCCACCCCGATCGCCCAGACGAAGCCGAGGTTCACCCCGGCCAGTTCGTCCAGCGTTCCACCGGGCACGATCACCGATCCTCCGGGCCCCGAGCCGGAGAAGACCACGGTCGCCGCCAGGGCGCCGACGCCGCCGGCCAGTGCCGTCCACCGGTCCTCGGTGAGCGCGCGCATCGCCACCAGCAGCGCGATGATCCCGATCAGCGACAGCACGAGGCCCACCGGAAACCAGCCGAGCCGATAGGCGTGCGAGATCGTGCCGGCCACACCGTAGACCGTGCCCACGACGAAGGCGAGCAGCAGCGTCAGGATCTGGGTGACGGTGGATCTCACCGCGTCAGTCTACGACCGCTCCCGCACCGGGCTACGCCGCCCACCCCCACAGACGCAGCAGTGCGGCCACCACCGCCGCCGCCGTCACCACGACCAGGAAGGGCGCACGCAGCAGCAGAAGCACCGCCGCCACGAGCACCGCAGGCACTCGAGCATCCACGATGATCGCCTGCCCCGCCCCCAGGGTCTGCACCGCCACAAGGGCAGCCAGCAGCGCCACCGTCAGAAGATCGGCGATGCGCGCCGGGCGGGGGGCCTGCATCAGGCGCGCCGGTACGAGATAGCCCAGCGTCTTCACCGCCACGCAGATGATGGAGGCCACCAGCACCGCATTCCACAGCGTCATGGCAGTCCCTCACGCTCGGGCACATCGTCGGGCTCGGCACCGGGGCCCGCACCGGGGCCCACACCTGGGACGGCGGTGAGGCCCGCACCGGGGACGGCGGCGGTGTCGTCCCTGCCGAGCCAATTGGCCCAGCCGACGATGATCGCAACGATCGCGGCGACCAGCACCGGCATCCCCGGCATCAGCACGGGGGTCAGCACCGTCGCCACCGCCGCTGCGGCGATGCCCACCGCAATGGCCTGGCGCCGGCGCAGGCGCGGCCACAGCAGCGCGAGGAAGGCGGCGGCGGCCGCGGCATCCAACCCATACGCGCGGGGATCGCCCAGCACGTCGCCCAATAGGGCCCCGGCGAGGGTGGTGGAGTTCCAGCCGACGTAGACGCCGAGGCCGGTGATCCAGAAGCCCATCCGCTGCGCGCGGACGGTGCTCTGGCCGAGGGCGACGGCTGTGGACTCGTCGATCGTGAATTGGGCGGCGGCCGCGCGCGTGAGCCACCCGCCGCCCAGCAGTGGGGACATGCGCATGCCATAGGCGATGTTGCGCACGCCCAGAAGACCGGCCGAGGCGATCGCTGCGGGAATCGCCGCCAGTCCCCCGGTGCCGATCACCCCGATGAAGGCGAACTGCGATCCCCCGGTGAACATCAGCAGGCTCAGCACGCACGTCTGCCACACGTCGAATCCGGATGCCGTGGCCAGAGCCCCGAACGAGATGCCATACGCACTGGTGGCCACGGCCACCCCCACGCCGTCGCGGACGGCCTTGCGGCGCGCTGCGACCTCTCCTGCGCCCGTGCCCCCGGCGTCGCCGGCGGCATCCGCCCGTGCGCTTCCCTGCGAACGACTCATCCGAGGTCGTTCCCGCGTTGTGTTCGTTTGAGTGAACGCATGATCATCATCATGAACGTTTCACGGGAGGATATCAAGCCGAACGGGCGTTTGACATACTGAACGCATGGAGCAACTCGGTGCACGGATCGCGCGGGCCCTGCGGCGCGAGCGCGAAGCGGCCGGTCTGTCCGTCTCGGAGCTGGCCCGCCGCGCCGGCCTCTCGAAGGCCACGGTGTCTCAACTCGAAGGCGGCACCGGCAACCCCAGCGTCGAGACGCTGTGGGCGATCGCCACCACCCTCGGCGTGCCGTTCGCCGTGTTCGTCGACGACGAACAGCCCGTGACCACCTTCATCCGTGCCGTGACGGGATCGCCCGTCCCGTCATCGAAGGCGCCCTACTCGGCGACGCTGCTGACCGCCAGTCCTCCGCAGACGCGCCGCGACCTCTACCTGCTGCGCGCCGAGCCCGGCGGTGTTCGCGAGTCGGCGCCGCACACGCGCGGCACGATCGAATACGTCGTCCTCATGACCGGCCAGGCCAACGTCGGGCCGGCCGAAGCCCCGGTGCGCATGGCTCCGGGCGACTTCGTCTCGTACCGCGGCGACGCGCCGCATGTGTTCGAGGCCCTCGAGCCGGGTACCTCGGCCGTGCTGCTCTCCGAGCTGCGCTGACCCGCGCCGCGGGCTGTCGAAATCATATGACTTCGTCGGCGACACATCGAACTGACGCAAAAGCCATGTGTGCTGGTCGATTGCACATGATTTCGACGCGGCGGGACGGCCGGACGGCCGGACGGCCGGACGGCGCGACGGCGCGACGGCGCGGGGAAGCGACGGGACGCGGGTGTCAGGCGTTGGCGTCCTGGCGCTTCAGCCGCGCGGTGGCACGTGCGCGATCGTGCTGGTCGAGCACCACCTTGCGGATGCGCACCTTCTCCGGCGTCACCTCGACGCACTCGTCGTCACGGGCGAACTCGAGGCTCTCCTCCAGTGAGAGGATTCGCGAAGGCGTCATCGACTCGAACGTGTCAGCCGTCGAGGAGCGCATGTTCGTGAGCTTCTTCTCCTTGGTGATGTTCACGTCCATGTCGTCATTGCGCGAGTTCTCGCCGATGACCATGCCCTCGTAGACCTCGTCGCCGGGATTGACGAAGAACGACATCCGCTCCTGCAGCGCGATGATCGCGAACGGCGTCACGACACCCTGACGGTCGGCGATGATCGAGCCGTTCTGACGGGTGACGATGTGGCCGGCCCAGTCCTCATAGCCGGCGCCGATCGCGTTGGCGATGCCGGTTCCGCGCGTGGTCGTCAGGAACTCGGTACGGAAGCCGATCAGGCCCCGCGACGGCACGACGAACTCCATGCGCACCCAGCCGGTGCCGTGGTTGGTCATCGACTCCATACGGCCCTTGCGCGCCGCCAGCAGCTGGGTGATCGCACCCAGGTATTCCTCGGGCGCGTCGATCGTCAGCTGCTCGAACGGTTCCTGCACCTGGCCGCGCTCGCCCTTGCGGGTGACCACCTGGGGCTTGCCCACGGTCAGTTCGAAGCCTTCGCGGCGCATGTTCTCCACGAGGATCGCCAGCGCCAGCTCACCACGGCCCTGCACCTCCCACGCGTCGGGGCGACCGATCTCGACGACGTTCAGCGACACGTTGCCCACGAGCTCGCGGTCGAGGCGGTCCTTGACCATGCGCGCGGTGAGCTTGTGCCCCTTGACCTTTCCCATCAGCGGCGAAGTGTTCGTGCCGATCGTCATCGAGATCGCCGGGTCGTCGACGTGGATCGCCGGCAGCGGCCGCACATCGTCGGGATCGGCGATCGTCTCGCCGATCGTGATCTCTTCCAGGCCGGCGATGGCCACGATGTCGCCGGGTCCGGCCGACTCGGCAGGATAGCGCTCCAGGGCGCGGGTCTTCAGCAGTTCGGTGATGCGGGCGTTCGAGTGCGAACCGTCGTGGCGCACCCAGGCCACGGTCTGCCCCTTGCGCAGCGTCCCGTTGAACACGCGCAGCAGCGCCAGGCGCCCGAGGAACGGCGACGAGTCGAGGTTCGTGACCCAGGCCTGCAGCGGCGCCTCGTCGTCGTACTTGGGCGCGGGCACGTGCTCGAGGATCGCCGCGAACAGCGGTTCGAGGTCGGCGTTGTCGGGCAGCTCGCCGTTCTGAGGCCGGTTTCGGGATGCCGCGCCCGCGCGCCCGGAGGCGTACACCACCGGCACATCCAGGAGTGCGTCCACGTCCAGATCGGGCACGTCGTCCACCAGGTCGGAGGCCAGCCCCAGCAGCAGGTCGTGCGCTTCTTCTTCGACCTCGGCGATGCGCGCGTCCGGCCGGTCGGTCTTGTTGACCAGGAGGATGACCGGCAGCTTCGCTTCCAGCGCCTTGCGCAGAACGAACCGGGTCTGCGGCAGCGGCCCTTCCGAGGCATCCACCAGCAGCACAACACCGTCCACCATCGACAGCCCGCGCTCGACCTCGCCGCCGAAGTCGGCGTGACCGGGGGTGTCGATCACGTTGATCGTCACCGGCGTGTCGGTGTGCACGCCGTTGTAGGTGATCGCCGTGTTCTTGGCGAGGATCGTGATGCCCTTCTCGCGCTCGAGGTCGTTCGTGTCCATCGCACGCTCTTCGACGTGCGCGTGCTCGCCGAATGAGCCCGTCTGGCGCAACATGGCGTCCACGAGTGTGGTCTTTCCGTGGTCGACGTGCGCGACGATCGCGACGTTGCGCAGATCTGTGCGGTGGGCTTCAGACATGGCCGAGTGCACCTTTCGGTGAAGAAGAGTGGGATGCGGGGGCGATGTCGAAAGCGGCAGAAACGCGAGAAGGCGCCCGCCCCGCATCCGATTCTATCGGTGCGAGGCGGGCGCCCTTTTCAGCGTGCGTTCAGTTCAGTGCACGCGAAGGCACGAGTGCCCCCGCGATCACTTCGTGAAGCCGACCGTCGTCCAGTCCTCGGTGAGGTCGGTGAAGGTTCCCGGACCGTAGTTCGCGAGGTTCTTGTCGACCACCTGAACATTGGGGTACGGGTAGATCGGCAGCATCGGCACGTAGCTGGCGATGGTGTCGTTGATCTGGCTCGCGATGTTCAGGCGCTTGGCCGGGTCGAGTTCCGCGTTGGCCTGCTTCCACAGGTCGCCCAGCTTCTCGTCCGTCACGAACGCGTAGTTCTGACCGCTTCCGCCCGGCTTCATCTCCGGGTAGAACAGCGACTCCGTCGAGGAGATCGGGAACAGCGTGCCCTGCCAGCCGAAGGTCGCCATCTCGAACTTGCCGTTCTGGATGTTGTCGAAGTAGTCGGCGCTGGGAACCTCGTCGAGGGTCACCGGCACGTCGATCTTCTTCAGCGACGACTGGATCTGCTGAGCGCGCAGCTCGTTGGACTTCGTGCCCTGAGGAACGATGACCGACAGCTTCAGCTGCTTGCCGTCCTTGGTCCACTGGCTGCCGTCGTGCTTGTAGCCCGCGGCTTCGAGGTCCTTCTTGGCGGCATCGATGTCGTACGGCAGCTTGTTGCCGACGGTGTCTTCGTAGCCCTTCTGGCCGGGCATGAAGATCCAGTTGCCGTCCGTGGTCGCCTTCACACCCAGCGGCTCGTTGGCCGTCTTGGCGATCAGGGTGCGGTCCACCGCCTGCGCGATGGCCTTGCGGACGTTGACGTTGTCGACCGGGGCCTGCAGACCGTTGAACGTGACCTGCGAGTAGGTCAGACCACCCGAGCTCAGCGCCTTCGCACCCGACTTCTTCAGTGCGGCCGTGTAGGTGTCGACATCCTGCGCCTCGACGGCGTTGATCTCATTGTTCGCGAAGGTCTGCGCCTGCGCGCCCTGGTCGATGACCTTCCACACGATCTGGTCGAGCTTGGGCTTGGTGCCCCACCACTTCGGGTTCGGCGTCTCGGTGTAGACCTTGGCGTTGTTGTCGATCTTCGACATGACGAACGGACCACTCGAAGGCAGCGGCTTCGTCGTGAAGCTCGCCCACTTCGCCGGGTCGCTGGCGATGTCAGCCGGGACCGCGGGGGTCGTCAGCAGCGCCTGCCAGTCGGCGTAGGTCTCGCCGAAGGTGAACGTGAACTCGTAGTCGCTGACGACATCGAAGCTCGACACCTGGTCGAAGCCGGCCGAGGAAGCGATGTTGAACTTCGTGTTCTTGCCGGAGAGTGCGGCGAACGTGGCCTTGTAGTCGTTGGCCGTGATCGGCTTGCCGTCCTCCCACACCGCCTTGTCATTGAGCTTGACATCGACCGTCTGGGGCGAATCGCTCTCGAGCTTGATGTCGGTGGCGTAGTTCGGGTCGACCTCGACCTGACCGTCCTTGGTGGCCTTGTACGGGGTGCCCATCAGCGGCGAGGTCATGTTGACGACGGGAACGTTGGCACCCTGCGTGGTGCTGATGTTCCAGTTGCCCTCATCGGTGCCGCTGGACAGGACCGCGAGGCTGAGCGTGCCGCCCTGCTGCACGTCGTCCGCCGCGACAGGCGTCCAACCGATGAGCGGGAGCTGTGCAGGCTCGCTGTTGGTCGGTTTTGCGTTGGGCTGCGCGCAGCCGGCCAGCGCGAGGCCGGCAGCGCTGAGCACAGCGACAGCCGCGAGTGCTGTGGTTCTGCGGTTCATGTGCTTCCTCTTCTTCTGTGTCACCCACCGGCATCGGCGGGGGTCTCTGGGGTCGTCAGCCGACGACCAGGGTGTTGCGATCGACGTGATGGCAGGCCACCAGGTCGCCGTCGTGATCGATCAGCTCGGGATCCTGCGTGTCGCACATCGCGCGCTGCGGATCGGGAAGGATCTTGTACAGCGGGCACCGGGTGCGGAACCGGCAGCCGTCGATCCGCTCGGCGGGGCTGGGCAGGTCGCCCTGCAGCAGCACCCGCTCGCGCGTGCGCTCGATCGCGGGGTCCGGGATCGGCGCGGCCGACATCAGCGCCTGTGTGTAGGGATGCTTCGGCTTGTCGAAGACCGCGGCGATCTCGCCGTACTCCACGACCTTGCCCAGATACATCACCGCGACATCGTCGGCGATCTGGCGCACGACCGCCAGGTCGTGCGCCACGAAGATCAGCGACAGGCCCAGCTTGTCGCGCAGGTCCTGCAGCAGATTGATGACGCCGGCCTGGATCGACACGTCCAGGGCCGAGACGGGCTCATCCAGGACGAGGATCTTCGGGTCGGTGGCAAGGCCTCGCGCGATGCCGATGCGCTGACGCTGGCCGCCCGAGAACTCGTGCGGGTAGCGGTCGAGCATCGAGGGGTCCAAGCCCACCAGGTCCAGCAGCTCCGACACCCGCTCATTGCGCTTGTCGCGCGGCACTCCCTGCGCCAGCAGCGGCTCGCCGACCACGTCGGCGATCGGCAGACGCGGGTCGACGGCGGCGGCCGGGTCCTGGAAGACGATCTGGATCTCGCTGCGCAGCTTTCGCCGCGCGTGCTTGGAGAGCGTGGAGACGTCGTGACCGACGACCTCGATCGAACCGCTCTGCGGCTTGACCAGCTCCAGCAGCTCGAGGATCGTCGTCGTCTTGCCGCAGCCGGACTCACCGACGATGGCCAGCGTACGACCGGGCGCGAGACTGAAGGAGACGCCGTCGACCGCGCGCACCGTACCGACCTGCCGGCGGAACACTCCGCCCTTCATCAGCGGAAAGTGCTTGACGAGGTCTTTGACCACCAGCACCGGCGGCGCGTCGCTGATGATCTTCTCGCGATCCACCAGTGCGTCCGGGCGGGGGAAGATCTGCGACCGCGTCAGCTCACCCGAGAGGATCTCACCGGCGCGATGGCACGCCGAGAGGTGCCCGTCAGGGCCGGCATGCTCCACCAGTGCAGGCTCTTGCACACGGCACAGGTCGGTCACTGCGGGGCAGCGTGCGGCGAACGGACAGCCCGCCGGAAGGTTCGCCAGCGACGGCGGACGCCCCTCCAGCGGCACCAGCCGGCTCTTGCCGGCGGTGCGGATGTTGGGCACCGACCGCAGCAGACCGATCGTGTACGGCATGGTCGGCTCGTTGAAGATCTGCTCGACCGTGCCCGACTCGACGAGCTTGCCCGCGTACATCACGGCGACACGATCGGCTTGACCGGCGACGACTCCCAGGTCGTGCGTGATCAATGAGACGGCCGCGCCGGTCAGTCGCTTGGCCTCTTGCAGCACTTCGAGGATCTGCGCCTGGATGGTGACATCCAGGGCCGTGGTCGGTTCGTCGGCGATGATCAACCGCGGATCGTTGGCGATCGCCATCGCGATCATCGCGCGCTGGCGCATACCGCCGGAGTACTCGTGCGGGAACGCGAGGGCGCGCCGGGTCGGGTCCGGGATGCCGACGATCTTCAGCAGTTCGATGGCCCGGGCGGCCGCGGCGTGCTTGCTCAGGGCACTGTCGTGCAGGCGCAGTGCCTCGGAGATCTGGTCTCCGACGGTGTACACGGGCGTCAGCGCCGACAGCGGATCTTGGAAGACCATCGCGATCTCGCTGCCACGGATGCGTGAAAGCTGCTTGTCGCCCATCGACAACAGCGACTTACCGTTGTAGAGGATCTCACCGGTGATATGAGCGGTGTCGGGCAGCAGTCCCATGATCGCCAGCGACGAGACGGACTTGCCCGAACCGGATTCGCCGACGATTCCGAGGAACTCGCCTTCATTGACCGTGTAGCTGATGTCACGGACTGCCCGTACATCACCGGAGCGCTGCGGGAAGGTCACCGAGAGGTTCTTGACCTCCAGCAGCGGGTGACCGGTGCGCGCCGGGGTCGACTGGGGGCGGTTGAACAGGTCAGGAGCGGTGGTCTCAGGCACGGTTCACCCCTGAGGTCGGGTCGATGGCGTCACGCAGGGCGTCGCCGACGAGGCTGATGGCCAACAGCAGGATGATCAGCGTGCCGGCGGGGAACAGGAAGAGCCAGGGGCGCGTGGTCGCCGCGGATTGGCCATTGGCGATCAGCGTGCCCAGCGACACGTCGGGCGGCTGCACGCCGAAGCCGAAGAAGCTCAGGCTCGTCTCGGCGAGGATCATCGCCGCGATGCCGAGCGTGGCATCGATGATCAGCAGGGACGCCACGTTCGGAATGATGTGCCGGCGCACGACCGACCACGTGCCGAATCCCATGTAGCGCGCACCCTTGACGAACTCTCGATCGCGCAGGGATCTGGTCTGATTGCGGATGACCTGCGCCATGATCATCCAGCCGGTCACGGCCAGGAAGATCATCATCACGACCCAGCTGCCGTGCGTGAAGGGGTACAGCAGCACCAGGATGAAGAATGCGGGCAGCACCAGCAGCAGGTCGATGATCCAGGCGATGAGCTTCTCGCTGAAGCCGCCGAGGTAACCGGCCGTGGCCCCGAGGAGGCCGGCGATCAGCGTGGCGGCGGGGCCGGCGATGAAGCCGATGATCAGCGACTTCTGCAGGCCCGACACGATCTGCGAGAACAGGTCGTGGCCCAGGATGTCGGTGCCGAACCAGTGCAGGACGGTGGGCGGATAGTTCATGTTGTTGACGTCCTGATCCGTGGGCCCCCACGGTGTCAGCAACTGGCCGAAGATCGCCAGCAGGATGAACAGCATGACGACCGTGCCGCCGATCCAGAACCGCGGCGTGTGCTGGAGGCGACGCCAGATGACGCGCGCCCGCGATGCGGGTTTGGCTGCCAGCGTCGTGGTGACCGGTTCGAGGTCGTCGACGGCCACATCCGTCTGGCTGAGCAGGTCTGCTTCGGGAATCGCCATGTCAGCGCCTCACTCTCGGGTCGAGGGCCGCGTACAAGATCTCGGACAGGGTCGACGAGCACAGGATCAGGACCGCGATGAAGAGCGTGGAGCCGGCCATCGCGTTGATGTCGTTCTGCTGCACGGCTTGGATCGTCATCTCGCCCATGCCATGCCAGCTGAAGACGATCTCGAGCATGGCGGAGCCGGCCACGAGAGTGCCGAAGCTGTAGGCGAAGAACGTCGACATCGGGATGAGCGCGATCCGCACGCCGTGACGCACCAGCGCCGAACCGCGCGTGCGGCCTTTCGAGCGAGCCGTGCGGATGTAGTCGGCGCCCAGCACGTCGAGCATGGCGTTGCGCTGGTACCGACTGTAGGAGGCCGCCCCCAACAGGATCAGCACGAGGGTGGGCAGCAGTGCGTGCGATACCCGATCCCAGAGCTGACTCCAGAAATCTGGCGCCGCCGTCCCTGAATACTGCCCGCTGAAGGTGATCAGCTGCATGCCGATCAGGTTGTTGAAGTTCACCGCGAGGATCATCAGCAGGATGCCCATGACGAACGTCGGCGTCGCGAAGATGATGTACGAGACGATCGTGACGACCTGGTCGCTCATCTTGTATTGGCGCACAGCACCCCACACGCCCAGGATCACCCCGAGGATCGCGCCGATGATCGAACCCACCAGCAGCAGCTGCAGGCTCACACCCGCACGAACCGCGATCTGCGCAGCGACGGGCTGGTTGCTCACCGTGAGACCCAGATCGCCGTGGAAGATGTTGATGAACCACGTCCAGGTGCGCTCGATCAGCGGCACGCTGGGGTTGACCCCCCAAGCATTCAGCAGCTGGTCGATCGAGGACTGAGGGACCGGAGGGTTGCGCCCCTGGAACTGTCCCACAGGATTCAGTCCGGTGCTGGCAAGCACGTATGCCAGAGACGAGGCGACAGCGGTCAGGATCAGGTAGTTGATGATCCGGCGGATGATGTACAGAGTCACCGGCGTTCACCCGGTCTCGGCGTACCGACTGTCCGCAGCGATCTCGCGAACCCAGTCGCCCGCGCACCCCAGACCGTGTTATCAGTGATCACGTTCGTGAACATTTCCTTGCTTGTCGAGCGCCGACTCTTGACCGACGACGATGTCGATGCCGATTGTCCGTCGGCGGGAGTCCGGATGGGACCGCGCACCACTCTAACCGACATCCCGTGTCTTTCACGTTCCCTCGTGCGCATCTTTATCAGGGCGTTAGGTACCGACATGAGTCACGCCACCACCGCCACGACGGCGGCGATCAGGCAGACTGCACCGATCATAAGGGCCGGCAGGTCCCAGCCGCGCGTGATCTCGCCTGCTGCGGCGGGGTGACCCAGCCATGCCGTGCGCACGATCTCAAGCGCGCTGTCGACGGCGGGGCCGCTCCTGCGTGCGGCCTCGTTGGGCGGCCGACCGCCGGCGGGGAGCACGCGGGTGATCGCTTCTGCCGATCCGCCTACGCGCCCGTGCGCACTGCGCACACCGGCACGCGGCGCGAAAGGGCTCCCCCAGCAGCTGACCGCGGTGCCGTCATCGACCAACACGACCAGCTGCGCGCGGCGCTCGATGTCGGTCACCCGGGCCCACGGCACACGGACCCAGCGCAGGAGGTTGCGTGCCGTCAGGGCCGAAGCATCCAACCGAACGCTCATCCGAACGAGGAACACCCAGCAGGCCCAGACCATCAGCAGCGCCACACCCGTCGTGCGAGCCGCGACATCGAGGCGGCCGCGCAGCACGGCATCGACGATGAAGAATCCGGCGACCACCGCCAGCGCCCAGAAGGCGATCTGCGACGACAGCGCCCGCAGCACGACGACGCCCTGGCTGAGGTCCTTGCTCACGAGGGCCCTCCTGTGACCAGCACGGCGATGACGGCCCACACCACCAGCACGGCCAGGGCGACCAGTGCCGGCACGTCCCAGCTGCGTCGCACGGCGCCCTGGGCGCCTGTGCCCGGCGCCGCGTGCTCGCGGCCTGCGTGCCAGGCGCGTTCGATGGCATCGAACTGGGCACGGGTTCCCGCCGGCGTCTGCGCCGGGTCTCCGGGCCGACGAGCCGACCTGCCCTGCAGCGGACCGCCGATGGCACGCACGTGGGCGTCGTCGTCCATCGTGATCTGCACCTGCCACGGCCACTGCAGATCGCTCACGCGCCCCCACGGGATCCGCACGAGCTGCAGGATGTTCTGCACCGTGATCGCCTCGTCGTCGATCGCCAGCGACGAGGCGAACGCGGCCACATACACGCCCCACAGCGCCAGCAGCGGCCACGGGGCGAGCAGCAGCGTCTCGCCCCAGCCACCGCGGATGACGGCGTCACCGAGCAGGAACAGCACGACCACGGCCGAAATCGCCAGCAGCGGCCATGCCGACCCGGGACGGAAAACGTGCCGGCTCGGGTCCTTGGCGGTCAGCGTGCCCCACCCCCCAGCGGGATGGACGCACCCGGGATCGCATCCAGCAGGCGCTGCGTGTACTCCTGGGCGGGGTTCGCGAAGATCTCGTCGACCGAACCGTGCTCGACGACCTTGCCCTTCTCCATCACACAGACGTCGTCGGCGACAACGCGCACGACGGCGAGGTCATGGGTGATGAACAGGTAGGTGAGGCCCAGCTCGCCCTGCAGCTCAGCCAGAAGCTGCAGAATCTGGTCCTGGACCAGCACATCCAGAGCCGACACGGCCTCGTCGAGCACGACGATGTCGGGCTTGAGCGCGAGCGCGCGGGCGATGGCCACACGCTGCCGCTGGCCACCCGACAGCTCATTCGGGTACCGGTTGGCCAGCTCCTGCGGAAGAGAGACCTGCTCGAGCAGTTCGACCACGCGTGCCCTGCGGGCAGCCGCGTCGCCGACGCGGTGGATGTCCAGCGGCTCTGCGATCGTGTTGCCGATGTTGCGCAGCGGATCCAACGACCCGTACGGGTCTTGGAAGACCGGCTGCATCTTGCGACGCAGCGCCAGCACCTCCTTGCCCGACAGCGACGACGAGTCCTTGCCGGCGATCTCGATCGTGCCCTCGGTGGGGTCCTCGATCTTCAGCACCATCTTGGCGACGGTCGACTTGCCCGACCCTGACTCACCCACCAGGGCCAGCGTCTTGCCGCGCGGGATGTCGAAGCTCACGGCATCCACTGCACGGAACGGCACCGAGCCGAATCCGCCGGTGCGGATCTTGTAGTCCTTCGACAGGCCCCGCACCGAGACCGCAGGCACCGTCTCGGACCCGTCTGCATGCTCGATGCCGCGTTGCTCGACACGGGCTTGAATCCGCTGCGAGGCGATGCTGGGCGCTGCGGCCACCAGCTTCTGCGTGTAGGGGTGCAGCGGGTTCTCGAGGATCTCGCGACTGGGACCGGCCTCCACGATCCGCCCGTGCTGCATCACGACGATCTTCTCGGCGCGCTCGGCGGCAAGGCCCAGATCGTGCGTGATCAGCAGCACCGCGGTGCCCTTCTCGCGCGTGAGTCCGGCCATGTGGTCCAGGATGACGCGCTGGACCGTGACGTCAAGGGCGCTCGTAGGCTCATCGGCGATCAGCAGCTTCGGGTCGGCGGCCAGGCCGATGCTGATCAGCGCACGCTGACGCATGCCGCCGGAGAACTGGTGCGGGTACTGGTGCAGACGCCGCTCGGCGTCTTCGAGACCCGCCTGCTTGAGGACCTCGATCGTGCGCTGCTTGACCGCGTGCCGGCCCTGCGCGATGCCGTTGGCCTTGACGGCCTCTCTCACCTGGAATCCGATGGACCACACCGGGTTCAGGTTCGACATCGGGTCCTGCGGCACGTAGCCGATCTCGCGCCCGCGCACCCGCTCGATCTGGCTGCGGCTGAGGGTGGTCAACTCGCGGCCGTCGAGCATGATGCTGCCGGCGGTCACGTGTCCGGTGCCCGGCAGCAGGTTCACGATGGCCGACGCCGTGGTGGACTTGCCCGAACCGGACTCCCCCACGATGGCGAGGGTCTCACCGGCGAACAGTTCGAGATCGATGCCGTGCAGCACCTCGCGCTCGGTCTTCTGGCCGCGGAAGGCGACCTTCAATCCGCGGATGCTCAGCAGCGGTGTGTCGACGGTCGCGCTCATCGCTGGGCCCTCGCTCTCGGGTCGAGGGCGTCTCGGATCAGTTCGCCCAGCATGATGAACGCCAGCACAGTGACGGTCAGGAAGATCGACGGATAGATCAACGACATCGGCGCGACGCGCAGAGAGGTCTGTGCGTTGCTGATCTCGGTGCCCCACGAGATGACGTTGCCCATTCCCACGCCGAGGAACGTCAGCGTCGCCTCCGCGACGATGGCCGCGGCAAGGCTCAGTGTCGACACGACCAGCAGCGGGGCAATGGCGTTCGGGATCACGTGCGAGAGCAGCGTGCCGAAGTTCGACTTGCCGAGCGCTCGCGAGGCCGTCACGAAGTCGGACTGGCGCACCCGAAGGATCTCGGCGCGCACGACGCGGGCGGTGGCCGCCCACGCGAACCCGCCGATCGCGAATGCCATGGTGAACACGTTGCGGTACTCAGCGAACACCGTCATGACGACCACGGCGGCCAGGATGTAGGGGATCGAGAAGAAGATGTCGCCGACGCGGGACAGGAACGAGTCGAGCCATCCCCCATAGAACCCGGCGATCGCGCCCATGACCAGGCCGATGAACGATCCGATCATGGTGGCGAGCAGGCCGACCGACAGCGAGATCCGCGTACCCCACACGATGCGGGAGTAGATGTCGCACCCCTGGAAGGTGTAGCCGAGCGGGTGACCCTTGGCGGGGCCGTGGTTCGAATATGTGAGGTCGCACGAGGCCGGGTCGACGTGCGTGAACAGCGTCGGGACGAACGCCATCAGCAGAACGACGATCACGATCGCGACAGAGATCCAGAACGTCGGGCGCACGCGGATGTCGCGCCAGGCGTCGGACCAGAGGCTGGTCGGCTTGGCGCCGACCTTCACCTCGTCGACGTTGATCGTCGTGGTCTCGATGGGGGCGACGTAGTGCGTCGCGGTGGAATCACTTGACATAGCGGATCCTCGGGTCCAGGAAGCCGTACAGCAGATCGACGAGGACGTTCACCAGCACGTAGATGATGACGAACACCGTCACGAACGATACGATCGTCGGTCCCTCGTGGCGCAGCGTCGCTTGGTACATGGTGTTGCCCACGCCGGGGATGTTGAACACGGCCTCGGTCACGACCGCACCCACCAGCAGCACGCCGAAGTTCGTCGCCGAGTTCGTGATGACGGGGATCAGAGAGTTGCGCATGACGTGCACGGGCAGCACTCGTCGCCGGGGCAGACCCTTCGAGTACGCGGTGCGCACCCAGTCCTGGTTGCGCGTCTCGATGACCGAGCCGCGCATCAGGCGCATGCTCGTGGCGAACAGGCTCACGCCCAGGACGATGGCCGGCAGCCACAGGCCGCCCCAGTCGTTGTCGGCACCGACGGTCGCCCGGAACCAGCCCAGCTTGATGGCCAGGAAGTACTGGGCAGCGAAGCCCAGGACGAAGACGGGCACCGACAGGAAGATGAGACCCACGATCAGTGCGCTGTGGTCGAAGAGCTTGCCCTTGCGGACGGCGGAGATCGTGCCGATGATGATCGACAGCGTGAATTCGATGGCGATCGACATGACCGCCAGACGCCCCGTCACCGGCAGCGTCCGGGCCAGGACGTCATTGACCGATTGGCCCGAGAAGGTGGTGCCCAGGTCGCCGTGCAGGATGCCGGTGAGATAGAACCAGTACTGCACCAGGAACGGCTGGTCGAGATGGTATTGAGCTCGCAGCTCCGCGAGCAACTGCGGGCTGGGCTGCTTGTCGCCGAACAGCGCCGCGATCGGGTCGCCGGGCATGGCGAACACGAGGAAATAGATGAGCAGTGTGGCCCCGAGGAACACCGGGATCAACTGCAAAAGGCGCCTCACGATGTATGCGAGCATGCGCCCTCCCTTCGGGTGAGGATGGCATGCCGCGAGGCGGTGACGTGTTCGTCACCGCCTCGCGGGTCAGACCCCTGGGGCGGTCAGCCCTTGGTGATCTGGTAGTACAGCGGAACCGAGTTCCACCCGAAGGTGACGTTCTTCACGCCCTCGGCGTAGCCACCCGTCACGTTGGAGTACCACAGCGGGATGGACGGCAGGTCCTGGAACAGGATCGACTGAGCCTTCGCATAGTCCGCGGTGGCCGCTGCCGGGTCGCTGGCGGAGGCTCCCTGTGCGAGCAAGGCGTCGAAGTCCTTGTTCGAGTAGTCGCTGTCGTTCGAGCTCGCGCCCGTGCCGTACAGCGGCTGCAGGAAGTTGTACTGGCTGGGGTAGTCGGCCTGCCAGCCGGTACGGAACGCCGTCTTGATCTTGCGATCGTTGACGTCCTGGCGCAGCGTGGCGAAGTCGACGTACGACTTGCCCGACGCGTCGATGCCGAGCGTGTTCTTGATCGAGTTCGATACCGCGTCGACCCACTCCTTGTGGCCGCCGTCGGCGTTGTACGCGATCTGGAACGAACCGCTCCACTTCGAGATGGCGTCAGCCTGAGCCCAGAGGTCCTTCGCCTTGGTGGCGTCGTACTTCAGGACCTCGTTGCCCGGGATCGAGTCCGACCAGCCGCTGATGACCGGCGAGGTGAAGTCGCTGGCAGGGGTGCGCGTGCCGTTGAAGATCGTCTTGGTGATCTGATCACGGTTGATGGCCATCGAGATGGCCTCCTTGCGCAGGATGCCCTCCTTGCCCGTGAAGTGCGCCGCGTTGCCCGGGATCGTGAACGACTGGAAGATGGCCGCCGGCTGGTTCACCGCACGGTCGCCCAGGTCAGACTCGAACGTGGCGAACGACGACGGCGGAATCGCGTCGATGACGTCGACGTTGCCGTCCTGCAGGTCCGCGTACGCGGCATCCTGAGTCGTGTAGAAGACGATCGTCAGACCGCCGTTCTTGGCCTGACGGCCACCGGTGTAGCCGTCGTTCTTGACGAGCTCGATCTGCACGTCGTGCTGCCATGCCGAGTCGCTGGCCAGCTTGTACGGGCCGTTGCCGATCGGGTGCTCGCCGAACGACTTCATGTCCTCGAACGCCACGTCGGGCAGCGGGTAGTAGGCCGAGTAGCCCAGGCGCTGTGCCCAGTCGGCCGCGACCGGCGCGTTGAGCTTGACCGTGAAGGTGTAGTCATCGGTCTTGGTCAGACCCGTCAGCTGCGAGTCCTTCGCGGGATCGAAGCCCTCGATGTCGGCGAACCACGACGAGTTCAGCTGCTTGTTCGAGAACAGCGCGCCGTACTGCCAGGCCTTGATGAAGCTGTCAGCGGTCAGTTCCTGACCGTTGGTGAACTTCTCGCCCTTCTTGATCTTGATCGTCACCGTGCTCGGGTCATCGACGGTGATCGACTCGGCCATGTCGTTGACCAGCTTGCCCTTGGCGTCGTAGTACGCCAGGCCCGCGAAGATCGAGTCGAGGATCTTGCCGCCGCCGACCTCGTTGGTGTTGGTCGGGATCAGCGGGTTCTCGGGTTCGTTGCCGTTGACCTTGATGACCGCGGACGCGCTCGCACCGCTGGTGTTGCCATTGTCGCCGCTGGTGCCACCGCCGCCTGCACAGCTGGTGAGCACGAGTGTGCCCGCTGCCAGCAGCGCGAGCCCGGTGAGGGCGATCTTCGTACGCTTCACGTGTAGTCCTCCAGTGAATGGGGTTTCGTGCCGCAGTTCGCGCACGCACCAATGCGTGCGGTCGGCCACGGCGATGGGGCAACCATAAGCACACTGAACGCTCTGCTCCAAACAACGCTCAAAACCGTTACACACCTTTTACCCATGACGCCGCTCATGTGACAATCTGTGGAGTGACCCCCGTAACCGCCTCTTCCGACCCGACGCAGCCGGCGCCGCAGGTCCGTGCACGCCTGTGGTGGGAGGTGGGGCTGGTGATGGCGTGCACGCTCGGGCAGTCGGCCGTGTACTCCGTTCTGGCCTTCATCCGCATCGTGCTCGCACCCACGCCGGTGGGCGACCAGTCCACGGCACTGAACCCGACGCAGTCGGCCCAGGCGTTCTGGGACGTGCTCTACCAGGTGCTGGACATCGCGTTCTCGCTGGCGCTGGTGGCGCTCGTGGTCTACCTGCTGTGGGATGTCGGAACCAGCCCGTTCCGGCGGATCGGGCTGGATCTGCGCCGCCCGGTGAAGGACCTCGGCGCCGGAGTGCTGCTCGCGCTCGTGATCGGTGTGCCGGGACTCGGGCTCTATACGATCGGACGCCTGGTCGGCTGGACCGTTCAGGTCCAGGCATCCCCTCTCGACGCGGCGTGGTACACGATCCCTCTGCTGATCCTGTCGGCTGTGCGCGCGGGGCTGCAAGAAGAGATCATCATGATCGGCTACCTGTTCACCCGGCTGAGGCGGGCCGGGTGGAACGATTGGACGATCATCCTGGTCTCGGCGGCCGTTCGCGGGTCGTACCACCTCTACCAGGGCGCTCCGCAGGCCCTCGGCAACGTCGTGATGGGCGTCGTGTTCGGCTGGTGCTACAAGCGCTGGGGCCGGGTCATGCCGCTCGTGGTGGCCCACAGCATCCTGGACATCGTCTCCTTCGCCGGCTATCCCCTCGCCGCCGCTGTGTGGCCCGGCGTGTTCGCCCCCGCCCCTTCCCCTTCTCCCTCCCCTTCCGCGTCCTGATCGCCTCGCCGGCTCCGACCGCGGGCCGCGTCGAGGCCGGTGGACACGGGGCGGCGCCTCCTGCACAGGGACCGGATCGACGGCACTGTCCACTGTTCGGGCGTCGCCGGATGCTGAGCGGTGAGCACAGGCGCAAGAGTGTCAGGATGCTGCTAGGCGAAGGCCTCCACGGGCGGGCAGGCGCAGACCAGGTTGCGGTCGCCGTACGCGTTGTCGATGCGGCGCACGGGCGGCCAGTACTTCGTGCGCACCAGGGCGTGCACAGGGTACACGGCCGTCTCGCGCGAGTAGGGATGGTTCCACTCCCCTGCGATCACGGACGCGGCGGTGTGTGGCGCGTTCACGAGCGGGTTGTCGTCGGCCGGCCATTCGCCCGCCGCGACGGCGACGGCCTCCGCCCTGATCGCGATCATCGCCTCCACGAACCGCTCGAGCTCGGCCAGATCCTCGGACTCGGTCGGCTCGACCATGAGGGTGCCCGCGACCGGGAACGACATGGTCGGCGCGTGGAAGCCGTAGTCGATCAGGCGCTTGGCGACGTCGTCGACGGTGATGCCGGTCTGCTCGCGCAGCGGCCGCAGATCGAGGATGCACTCGTGCGCGACAAGCCCCGAGGCACCGGTGTACAGCACCGGGAAGTGCCCGCGCAGCCGCACGGCGAGATAGTTCGCCGCCAGCACTGCGGCCCCGGTCGCCTCGGCGAGTCCTTCGGCGCCCATCATCCGCACGTACGCCCACGAGATCGGCAGAATGCCCGCAGACCCGTACGGCGCCGCCGAGACCGGTCCGCCGTCGAACCGCACTCTGCCGTCGGCGCCGCCTCCGCCTGCGTGGTCGGCACGCTGGGCGAGCGGGTGCGAGGGCAGGAAGGGCGCCAGGTGCGCCTTCGCCGCCACCGGCCCGACGCCGGGTCCGCCGCCGCCGTGCGGGATGGCGAAGGTCTTGTGCAGGTTCAGGTGCGACACATCGCCGCCGAGGTCGCCGAACCGCGCGAAGCCCAGCAGCGCGTTGAGGTTCGCGCCGTCGACGTACACCTGGCCGCCGGCGTCGTGCACCGCCTGCGTGATCTGCACCACATCCTGCTCGTACACGCCGTGGGTGGAGGGATAGGTGATCATCAGGGCCGCCAGCTCGTCGGCGTGCGCGGCGATCTTCGCGCGCAGGTCGTCGAGGTCGACGTTGCCGGCCTCGTCGCAGGCGACGACCACGACCCGAAGTCCGGCCAGCACCGCCGACGCGGCGTTGGTTCCGTGCGCCGACGACGGGATCAGACACACCCGGCGCCGGTCGTCGCCGTTCGCGTCGTGATAGCCGCGGATCGCCAGCAGCCCCGCCAGCTCGCCCTGCGAGCCGGCATTCGGCTGCAGCGACACGCTGTCGTAGCCGGTGACCTCTGCCAGCCACGCCTCGAGCTGCTCGATCATGGCGAGATAGCCCCGCACGTCGGCCTCGGGGGCGAACGGGTGCACGCGCGAGAACTCCGGCCACGACACGGCGGCCATCTCGGTGGCCGCGTTCAGCTTCATCGTGCACGAGCCGAGCGGGATCATGCCGCGATCCAGCGCGTAGTCGCGGTCGGCCAGCAGCTTCAGATACCGCATCATGGCCGTCTCGGACCGGTGATCATGGAAGACCGGATGCGTGAGGTATTCGTCCTCGCGCATCAGGACGGCATCCACCCCGGCCAGCGGCGTGAACGCGGCCGACGGCAGCGTGCGGTCGCCGTGCTCATCGGCCTCGGGCGCGCCGAAGGCGGACGCCACGACCGCGAGGTCGGCGTCGGTCGTGGTCTCATCGACCGAGATGCCCACGGTGGCCTCGTCGGCCCAGAACAGCTGATAGCCGGCTGCCCGGGCTCGTTCGATCACGTTCTGCGCAGTGCCGGGCACGGTGACTCGGAGCGTGTCGAAGAACGCGTCGTGATGAACGTTCTGGCCGTAGTCGCGCAGCCGCTGCGCCAGCGCCTCGGTCTTGCGTGACACGTCCTCGGCGATCGCGCGCAGCCCCTCGGGTCCGTGGTAGACGGCGTACATCGCGGCCATCACGGCCAGCAGCACCTGGGCGGTGCAGATGTTCGAGGTGGCCTTCTCGCGGCGGATGTGCTGCTCACGGGTCTGCAGCGCCAGCCGGTAGGCCGGGTGGCCCTCGGCATCCTGCGAGACACCCACCAGGCGGCCGGGCAGCTGTCGCTCCAGGCCCTGGCGAACGGCCATGTAGCCCGCGTGCGGGCCGCCGAAGCCCATCGGCACCCCGAAGCGCTGCGTGGTGCCCACGGCCACGTCGGCGCCGAGCGAGCCCGGCGAGCGCAGCAGCGTGAGGGCCAGCAGATCGGCGGCGACCACGGCCAGCCCCCCGGCAACGTGGGCGGCGTCGATGACGCCCGACGGGTCCCACACGCGGCCCGACGCCCCGGGGTACTGCACGAACACGCCGAACAGCTCGTCGGGCAGCGTCGCACCATCGGCGAGGGCGAGCTCGACCAGGCTGATGCCGACGGCGTGGGCGCGGTGGCGCAGCAGCGCCTTGGTCTGCGGCATCGCGTCGGCGTCGACGACGAACACGGCTGCCTTGGACCTGGATGCGCGGCGGGCCAGCAGCATCCCTTCGACCACGGCCGTGGACTCGTCGAGCATCGACGCGTTCGCGGTGGTCAGTCCGGTCAGGTCGGTCACCATGGTCTGGAAGTTGATCAGCGCTTCCAGGCGCCCTTGCGAGATCTCGGGCTGGTACGGCGTGTATGCGGTGTACCACGACGGGTTCTCGAAGACATTGCGGGCGATCACGCTGGGCGTGAAGGTGTCGTAGTATCCGAGGCCGATCATCGAGCGTGCGGAGCGGTTCTGCGACGCGAGTTCGCGCAGTTCTGCCAGAGCTTCGGCTTCGGTCGCGGCGACGGGAATGACGGTGGTGGCGTGCGGTGCGGCGTGGATGGATGCCGGGACGGCGGCCTTCACGAGCGCGTCGACCGAGTCGTAGCCGACCACGTCGAGCATCTGCCGCTGCGCGGCCTCGTCCGTGCCGACGTGGCGGGAGGAGAATGCGCCGGTCACTCGGCGCCGCCGGTGAGGGCCTCGTAGGCCGCACGGTCCAGCAGCTCCACCGATTCGGTGCCGCGGATCTTCAGCAGCCAGCCGGCGCCGAACGCGTCGGAGTTGATGACCGACGGGTCGTCGTCCAGTGCGGTGTTGACCTCGACGACCTCGCCGGTGACCGGCGCGAACAGTTCGCCGACCGATTTGGTCGATTCGATCTCGCCGCACGCCTCGCCGGCGGTCACGGCCTGGCCGACGGCGGGCAGGTCGACGTAGACGATGTCGCCGAGCTGATCGGCGGCGTGGTCGGTGATGCCGACGGTGGCGAGGTCGCCGTCACGGGCGATCCACTCGTGTTCGGCGGTATAGGAGAGGCTGGTCAGATCGGTCATTTCATTCTCCGGTAGAAGGGCAGTGTGGTGACGGTTGCAGGGATGCCGGTGCCGCGCACGTCGATCGACAGCACGGTTCCCGCCTCGGACAGGGCCGGCGGGACGAAGGCCATCGCTATCGGATGGCCGAGCGTGGGCGACAGTGCGCCGCTGGTGATCTCCCCCACGACGGCACCGTCGGGGCCGAGCACGCTGTAGCCGGCGCGGCCGGCGCGGCGACCGTCGGCCACCAGCCCCACGAGCACGGGAGCGTCGCTGAGATCGCGTGCGGCCAGACCCGCCTTGCCGACGAAGTCGTCTTTCGCGGTGACCACCACGCGACCCAGACCCGCCTGTGCCGGCGCGATCGCACGACCCAGCTCGTGGCCGTACAGGGGCATGCCGGCTTCCAGTCGCAGGGTGTCACGGGCCGCCAGCCCGCACGGGATCAGCCCGAGCGGCTCCCCGGCCAGCAGCAGCGCGTCCCACAGCGCGCCGGCCTTGTCGTTCGGGAGCAACAGTTCGAAGCCGTCCTCTCCGGTATATCCGGTGCGGGCGATCAGCACGGGTGCCGAGTCGAACGTGCCGTCGCGCCACGCGTAGTAACCGAGCCCGGTGAGGTCTTCGGCATCCAGCCCCGCGACCTCGAGCACGATCTGCTCGGCACGCGGGCCCTGCACCGCGATCAGGGAGTAGGCGTCGGTGACGTCTTCGACCGTGACGTCTTGGACGGCCACGTCCTGCGCACGCCGGGTGAACGACTCGGCCACGGCATCCCGGTTGCCGGCATTGGCGATGACCAGAAAGCGCTCATCGGTCAGGCGGTAGACGATGACGTCGTCGATGATGCCCCCGTCGTCGGCCAGCATGAGGGAGTACTTCGCCTTGCCCGCCGTCAGCGCCGAGAGCCGGCCCGCCAGCGCATAGTCGAGGAATGCGCCTGCGCCGGCCCCGGTGACCGAGAACTCGGCCATGTGCGAGATGTCGAACAGCCCCGCGGCTTCGCGCACGGCGCGATGCTCGGTGAGGTCGGAGGTGTAGCGGACGGGCATCGACCACCCGCCGAAATCGGTGAACGATGCGCCGAGCGCTTCGTGCCGCTCGTTCAGCGGCGTCTGGCGAAGTTGAGACATGGGTTCTTCCGAGTCGAACGGGACGCCTGCGGCGCCGTGCGGACTCCCCCTCTGTCATGGGCCTGAGAGCTTCGCTGCAGCATCGACGGATGCCACGGCTTTCACCGTCGGCGGATTCGCGAACTGCGTGCGCTCGAAAATCACTTTTCAGAGTGGCCGGACATGCGCGGTATGCGGACCTGAGAGATTGGCGGGGAGGCTTGCTCCTTCGGTGTCCGATCGAATCGGACTCTCCCGCGGACGTCGTGCGGCCGATGATGTTCAGTTTGCCCCCAGCATACCGGAGCAGGTCACCTCGTGCAGTGTCCCGACGGCACGGTCGTCATCAGCGATCCCGACCGCGCGAGCAGGTCCCGCAGTGCGGCGTCGGCGATCGCATACCCCCGGTCAGAGGTCCCTTCCACGCGGGCGAACACGACACCGGCGACGGTTCCCTGCGCGGTGAGCAGCGGCCCGCCCGAGTTGCCCGGCCGCACGGTGGCCCGAAGGCTGTAGATCGGGCGTGGCACGCTGGCCTGGTCGTAGATGTCGGGCACCGCAGCGGTGCCGGCCGCCAGCACCCGAGCATCGCCGACGGTCAGCGGACCGCCGTACGGATATCCGGCCACGACCGCCGCCGCACCCGCCTGCAGCGTCGAGCTCATCCGCAGAGCGGTCGCCCCCAGGCCCGACGCGCGGATGATCGCCAGGTCCTGCTCGGGGTCGAAGGCGACGATCCGTCCCGGCCGGGCCGTGCCGTCCGGCAGCTGCACGGTCGGGTCCTTCACACCGGCCACGACGTGGGCGTTGGTGACGACGGTGTCGGGTGAGATCGCGAAACCCGAACCGGTCTGGCTCACCCCGCACGCGTAGGCGACGCCGGTGATCCGGGCGACCGAGCGCACCGCCCGGGTCAGCGCCGGCGTGTCCAGCGCGATCGCCGGCTCGACCGGCGCGGCGGGATGGTCCAGCAGCGCGCCCAGCGCCGGGAGGCCGTCGGCGGCGAGCGTGCCGCGCAGCTGCGCAAGACCCTGCTGCACCGGTGGCGGGATGAGCGCGTCGATCGCACGGACGACGCGAGAGGATGCCGCATCCGCCGACACCACGGGAATGCCGGTCGCCGCGATCCCGGTCGCCGCCAGCGAGACCACCAACCCGGTCACCGCGAGCGAGACGACGCCGCCGGCGACCCTGTCGACGATGCGCAGCGGCGAGCGATCCACCCCGCGCCGCAGCCACGCCCCGATCGCACCGCCGATCGATCCGCCCACGATCAGCAGCACGACCCAGGCGGCCAGTTCGGCGATCGGCCGCCACACCGGCTCGGCGACCAGGCGCCCGATCGTGGGAGCCACCCACAGCGCCGCGGCTCCGCCGACGACCAGTCCCGCAAGGATCCCGGCGCTGGCCACGAACCCGCGGGCGACGCCCACCGAGACGGCCACGAGCAGGATCAGCAGCAGAGCGATGTCGAACAGGGTCATGTCACCTCCGGAGCAGCCAGGGTACGTGCCGTGTCTGTGCCTGTGCTCGACGCATGCCACGGGAAGCAGATCGGGGCTGTATCAGCGGGCCCGCATCCGGTCTCTCCCTCATGACACGTTCCACCCGGTTTGGAGGACGCCATGGCCGTTCGCAGTGAGGGAACCGATCTTCCCGCTCGACGCGCGACGATCGACATCGGTTCGGGAATCCCGGAGTTCGCCCGTGGCGCGCTCCCCCGGCTGGATCCGCTCGATCCCGCATCGGCACGGATCGTCAAGGAGCACAAGCAGCTGGCAGACGACATCCTGCACGAGCGCCTCGTCGCGGCGACGCACTTCTCCGACAAGCTCGTGCAGATCATCGCGGACCCGGCGTTCGACGTGGGCACGGTGGCGTCGCTGCCGATCCCCGGTCAGCTCACCGGCGTACTCGTCCAGCCGGAAGGCGTGCCCGCCGACCGCGTGCAGGTCACGATCGCCCAGCCGTTCCCCTCGGGCCCCGGTGCAGGCACCGCGATCACGGGCGTCGACGGCGTGTTCGCGATCGCCGTCCCCTCGGCGGTGCGCTCGGCGAGCGCCCTCGAGCACATCACGCTGCGCGTGACCGGTGCCACCGTCGAGCTGGACGTCGACGTGCCGGTGGCGTCCCTCACGAGCACCGGGTCTGTCGGAACGCTGATGCTCGCGCGCTCCGTCGACGCGCTGCCGGTGTCGGTGATCAGCCAGCTGGGCTCGATCGTGGCAGGGCTGGACGCGAACCTGCCCGACCAGCCGGCGGCCGACGCGTCGGGCACCATGCCACAGCTCACGCTCGGCGCCGACACGTGCTCGCAGCTGTTCCGCAGCGATTTCTCCGTCGACCGGTTCCCGTACGGCGTGCTCGTGCGACTCGTCGAGCCTCGCCCGAGCATCGGCACGATCGCCGCGGACCTCGGCGGCCACCGGGTCTCGATCGCCAATTTCGCCGCCGTCGGCCTGCAGGGACTGGATTACCGGCACACCGACCGGGTGCCGATCGACCAGCCCGTGAGCGTCGACGCGTTCCGCGACGGCCTCGCGGGCATTTCGCCGATCGGCATCGGAACAGGCTCCACCGGCGTGCCGATCGCCGGCACACTGGGCCTCGGCTACATCGTGCACCTCGCCCAGCGATGGACCCCGAAGGGACTCATGCTCGGCGACCTCGTGTACTCGCTGCCGCTGGCCCCGGGAGAACAGCAGCGCATCGCGATCGTCGACCAGCAGTCCACGACCTCCGTCAGCGAGAGCGAACGCCTGGACGTGCAGGAGGCCGAGTCGTTCCGGGAAGGGCAGGATGCCTCGGCCCGCGCGACGTTCGACTCCGGCATGTCGCAGTCGGCATCCGGCGGCAGCAGCTTCAGCACCGAGGCGCATTCGTCGTCGTGGGGCGCCGTGGGCGGCATCGGCTTCGCGCTCGGCCCGATCGCGATCGGCGGCGGCGCCGCCGGAGGCGGCGGCAGCTCGGACTCGTCGGGCAGCACCAACAACTGGATGCAGGGAGTCAGCGGCTACACCTCGACGGCGGCGCAGTCCTCGCACGCATCGGTGGAGCGCGCGGCAAACGCGCGGCGGAGCCTGCAGCGGATGGGCATGCGCCTGGCCGCCGCATCCGAGCGCAGCCAGGTCGTCACGAAGGTGATCGCCAACCACAATCGGACTCGCGCCCTGACCATGCAGTACTGGGAGGTGCTGCGCACCTTCGACGTGCGCTCCACCGTCGACGGCGTCACGCTCGTATGCTTCGTGCCGCTGGATCCCGTGCGGTTCCTGCCGTCGGGCGCGGCAGCCACGCTCTCGGACGACGCGCTGAGCCGTGCCGCCCTGTTGCACCGATACGGGCAGCTGCTCGATTACGCAAGTGTGCTGCGCCGCGTGATCGAACGCCCCTACCGCACGGGCCTGTCCCTGCTCGAGGACTTCGCCGGCGACCCGCGTGCAGGGGTGCAGGCGCCGACCGACTCGGCTGCCGACGTGGTCACCGTGCAGGCGGAGGGCACGTTCCTGCCATACGACGACGTGTGGGTGACGCTGCTCGCCGCCGGCGGCCGGCGGGTCGGCCCATACCCGATGCCGACGGCCGGGCTGCCCGGCCTTGCCGACACCGCAGACCCAGCATCCGCCCTCGCATCCGAAGCCGAGCTGATTGCCCGCCTGAGCGCCCTGCGCACCGGCGCCGCACAGCACGTCGTGTCGCGGAGCATCGTGCTGCCGGACTGGCTGCCGCGCACCGACGTGGTCGGGGTCGAGCTGAATCGCCAGTTCCGCGGGCTGCAGTACCACTTCCCCTCCTCGTCGGCGACCGAGGCTGCCCGGCTCACGCTCGGCGGCATCACGGTCTCGAGCATCGCCGACATGATCTCCGGGGGCACCCCCGCGCACGACGTCTGGTTCGGGCCCGACCGGCTCGAGCGCGACGTCGGCGGACCACGGCTGAACCGCGTGCGCGCGGCGCTGGTCGACGCCTCGACGTCGATCAGCACGGCGGCCCCGGCAGGCAAGACGTACTTCGACGAGCTGCTGGCGGGTGCCGAGTTCACGCTGGCACCGCAGCCGTTCGCGGCGACGCAGCTGCCGCCCGAACTGCGATACTCGGCGGTGCTCGAGATCGAGAAGGCGCTCCAGCACGTCATCGCGAACACGGCCACGTACTCCAAGGCGATCTGGATGTCGCTGACCTCCGAGGAGCGGGTGATGCTGCTGGAGGGCTTCACGATCGGCGTGCAGGACGGAGTCGCCGACGACACGCAGGAGATTCCGCTGCTGGCGTGTGTCGCCAACCAGCTGCTGGGCTTCTACGGCAACTCGATGGTGCTGCCGTTCATGATCCCGGCAGAGCTCGTCGCCAAACGCGAACCGGTGGGCGGCGTACCGTTCACCACGGCATCGGTGCAGGACGCGCTCGCGAAGTACCACACGACCGCATTCTCGCCCCCGCAATCGACGATCGCGCTCCCCACGCACGGCGTGCTCGGCGAGGCGGTGCTGGGGCACTGCCCGTCGGCGGAGAAGATCGACCTCACTCGCTTCTGGAACTGGCAGGACTCGCCGATGGACGACGCGCCCCAGATCGAGGCCGTGACCGTCCCCACCTCGTCCCTCACCGCGGGCGTCACGGCCCCCTCAGCGCTGACCGGCCTCGCACCGATGATCCAGAACTTCAGCACCGCCGGCCCCACGCAGGACATGAGCCTCCTCGCCGACCTGATCCAGGCGGGTGCGGCGGCCAAGGGCTTCGACGTCGCCTCGCTCACCGGGTCTGCCGCCCTCGCCGACCTGCTGAAGTCGACGCTGTCGACTGCCGAGGCGGCACGGAAGGACGCCCTCTCGAACGCCACCACGATGGCGACGAAGGCGATGGACTCGATCCCCGACGTGATCACGGCGAAGGCTGCGGCCGCGAAGAAGGACGACACGAAGACCGGCGACAAGAAGGATGGCGGCACCGGCGGTGCTGATGCCCCCACCGTGACCGACCTGTCGCCCACGCACGGCAAGGTCGGGGCGAAGCTGGCGATCACCGGCACGAAGTTCACGGGTGCGACCGGCGCGACGGTGGGTGGCAAGGCGCTCGGCGCGTTCACCGTCGTCAGCGACACCCGAATCGAGGGCGACGTGCCGGCGGGTCTGGTCGCGGGGCAGGCGGTCGAGGTGGCCGTCACCGGCCCGCAGGGCACGAGCGCGAAGTCCGCCAAGTCGAGCTTCACCGTTGATTCGTAGCAGTTGAACCGCACGCAGGAGGACATCATGGACGACACCCCGATCGGCACCGCCGAGGACCGTGCGCTGGACGCACTCGTCTCGGTCATCCAGTCCAGTGCCGGCCCCGCCGCCGCCGAGGCCCAGGCCCTGCTGCTGCGGCGGCTCGCGCTGGACGGCGATATCATTCCGACCCGCATGCCCGCGGTGCTGAACGTCACCGAGGCGGCGGGGTACCTCAATCTGCTCGACACGCTCGGCCAGCGCCAGGCGATGCTCGACGTTCTCTCCGGCGCTCTGGGCGTCGCCAGCGCGTCGGCCCGATCGCTATCGGATGCGCCGCCGCCACTGGCGATGGCGCCGCTGGCCAACGACCGGCCGGTCGGCGCGGCGGCATCCACCGCCCCGTCGAACGTGCTGGTGCGCGCCGACCTCGTCGCCGGCCTGGTCGCCGCCCGCGATGCCGTGCGAGCCTACGGTGCCGTGCTGCCGCTGTGGTCGCCGCCGGCGCCGCTGCCGTTGGCGCAGGCCGCCGACGAGCTCGACGCGATCGGTCGGAGGCTGCGCGTCCTTCCGACCGCGGCCCTGGCCGATCCGACGACCGACAGTCTCGTGCTGGCGCGCCCGGTAGGAGGGCTGCCCGGCGGATACACAGTGATGGCCCGTCCGGACCCGGCGATCGCCGCCACGGCCACGCTGCCGGATGTCGAGTACGAATCCGTGGCGCGGGATGCCGCGACCGGTGCGCCCGTGACGGTCGAGCTCGGCGTCACCAAGCTCGTTCCCCTCGTGCCGCCGCTTTCCGCAGGCGGGTGGCGCGGTGCCGTGACGGACGCGCCGCCGCTGACGGCATCCGATCTGGGCTGGACGCAGATTGTCGCAGTGTCGGGCCTGCTTCCCGGCGTCACCCGGCTCCGTGACGAGCTGCTGCTGCTGCACAGCACGGCCGAGGCCGGCGACTCGGTGTTCGCAGCGAAGCTGGACTGGGTATGGGACGGCGCGGCCTTCACCGCACCGGGATCGCCCGCGGGGAGCTGAGGTGCGTGATGGACCGCGACGCCGCCGTCGCCTCGGCGAAGCAGCACTGGTTCCGTCCCACCGCAGACGGCATCGTGTGGGCCAAGAGCTTCGCGATCGACATCGCCCAGCGCAAGGCCGACGCGCTGGCGCGGAAGGCCATCGAAGCCGACTGGGAGGCGGTGTTCCTGCGCAAGCAGGTGACGGATGTCTCCACCGGCGTCACCGGCGAGGCGGACGGGCTGTTCTTCGTGAAGCCGCTGCACGTGGGCGTGCACTTCCGCGAAACCGACATCCCCGCCGACGAACGCATGCTGAGCCAGGACTGGTTCGGGCCGCGCGGGGTGCCCGGCACCGCAGAGGGGCTGAACGACTGCACCGCGTATGTCTCGCACTGCCTGGTCGACGGCGGCGTCTCGTACCTGGGCCCCGCACATGCCGGCGACGTCTGGCCCACCCGCAGCGCGCAGCAGATCTACCGGCTGCTCAGCGAGCGGCCGGCCACGCAGGTCAAGCGGATCACCGACATGTGCGCGGCCCCTGCCGCCGAGCGGGTGTTCGCCGCGCTCGCGCACATCCTCAAGCCCGCCGACGTGCTGACGTTCGCCGCCGACGGCCGTCATGGCCACGCCGGAATGCTCGTGACCGTCGACACCGGCACCGGAGACGCGAGGATGACGTGTCACTCGACGATGGACCATCCCGATCTCGGTCCGCTCGAGGGCACGTGGCAGATCCGCACCCAGGGTTCGGAGCATCCGTTCGTGAGCATTCTGCACTTCAGTCACGACGATCCCACTGCCCCTGCTGCCCTGACCGCGCTGGCGGGATGGTGGAAGGTGATGCTGCTGGGGACCAACACGGTGTACATGCACCTGACCGCGGCGGGCAAAGCGGCATGGACCGCTCGCAAGCCCACCGGGACCGGTGCCCCCACGAAGCCCGCCGGCCGCGGTCATTGGTATGCGGATGCGGCCGGGACCGGACTCACGATCGTGTGGGAGAACGGATCGGTCGACAGTGTCACCCCGTCGCCCGACGCGCAGACGATGATCGGCACGGAGGACCGCTGGCCGCTCATCGCCGGGCGCGACCTCACCTGAGTCCGAAAGCCAGACGGCTCCGCGCCCGGACAGCCGCACCGCCCGACTCAACGACGCCGGTGCCGCCAGAGCCACAGTCGCGTGCGCAGACGCGATGGCACGAGACGCCACGCACGTCGGGCCGTGCCCCGGATGCTGAGCACAGGCGCCCGCTCGGCGGCCGGCACGACCGCGACCCGGCCGTCGCGGGCGAGGCGGAACCGCGCGTGCGCACGCGTCGCCCCGAACGCGACGCCCACGATGCGCGCACGCGCCGGCACGATCCCGGTGACCTTCGCCTCACCCTCCCCGCCCGCCGCACTCACGCGGGCGACGAGTCGGCATCCGCCGAGCGTATGACCTGACGCGTCCACGAAGCGCCCTTCGGCCACGCAGTCGGCGTGCACCTGCACGTGCGGCAGCGTGATCTCGAGCTTCCGGCCCGCGCCGTCGTGCTTCCAGCTCGCAGCCGTGGCAGCGTCGTCCACCACGCTGAACAGCGTCTGGCCCACGTCCACGCTCAGTGCGCCGTTGCGCGCGCGATAGGCCGCGGCCAGCTGTCCCTGCACGATCGCCCAGCTGCGCCCGGTCCAGGTCGTGCGCACTTGACGCACCACGCGGGTGCGCATCGCGGTCGTGCGCACGTACAGGTCCCACGGTCCGTCGTGCAGCCTTCCCGGGCCGTCGTCCACGAGGTCCCACGCGGCGCCGATGCGCCCGCGCATCGCGACAGGCGTTCCGCGGACCGCATCGCGGTCGCCGTCTACGGCCCCGAGTTCGGCGCTGCGCCCGTGCGCGAGCATCCAGTCGATCTTCTGCGTGCGAGACCTGCGGTCCAGCGCGTAGGTCACCGCGCGAAGCTCGTCGGTGACGTCGGCGCGCAGTCCGTGCTCCCGAGCGAAGGCGGCCACGGCAGGGTCGAGCGCGAGAACCGCCCGCGCACCCTCGCACCGGACCGGTGCACCAGCACCACCGCCCGCGCCGGCACCGTCGTGCACGAAGCTCCACGCGAGAGCGACCTCCACCCGCAGTCCGTCTGCGGCCCATTGCGGCGCGTGTGCCGTCGGCGCGCACGCCAGCATCGGGAAGGTCCGCTCATGGGCATCGATGAGGTCGAAGCGACCCGCGCGCAGCAGGGAGATCTTGATGCGTCGCCAGGGATCGAGGAACCGGTCGGCATCGTCGGGGATCGTCGGCAGGAGCCCCGCCACGAATGCGCAGATGCGGTCGCGCTCGCGCACCGTGCGCGGATCCCACCGGAACAGCGGAAGGACCCGCATATGCAGCTGGTAGGCGCGGAACCTCGGCAGCAGCTGCGCGAACCGCGGCTGGTCGAGCTCATCGTCGATCCAGCGGAACACGCGGGCCACGGCATCCAGATACTCGTCCAGGTCGTCGTAGAAGGTGCCGCTCGTCGTCGCGTGCTCTGGCCGATTCCAGTAGTAGAAGGGCGTCTCGACCATCAGCGAGACGACCTGGGCGCGGGCGTGCGCGGCGATGTCGAAGAAGATGTCCTCCCAGATCTGCCGCCCGCCCTCGGGAAAGCGAATGCCCTGCTCGCGCAGGAAGGCGGTCCGGAACATCTTGTGCGGGTTCATCGGCACCAGCGGATGCCACCGGACCCAGTCGATCGCGTTGTCGACGTCGCGAACCAGATCACGCATCGCCCAGCCGGGGCTGTCGCTCTTGGACTCCTTGCCGTCCAGCACGTCGGCACCGGTGCGCGAGGCCAGCGCGACCGCGGCCCGCAGACCGTCGGGGAAGAGCCGGTCGTCGTGGTCGAGGAACACGACATACCGCCCGTTCGCGACATCGATGCCGTGATTGCGCGGCCGCGACGGCCAGCCGGTGTGCTCGAGTCGGAAGGCGCGATAATTCGGCCGGTCGCGCGCGAAGGCCTCCAATCGCGCGAATGTGCCGTCGGGCGATCCGTCGTCGACCAGTACGACCTCGAAATCGGACTGCGGCAGGGTCTGAGCGTCCAGGCTCGCGACCAGATCGTCCAGGTGCGCGCTCGAACGGTAGGTGGGCACCACCACCGTCACTGCGATCACCGTCGACCCTGCCCTTCTTCGCCAGCGTCGTCCGCCACACCCGGCAACGGCCGGGTCGAGCGATTCAGAGTACAGCCCGCGATGTCATCGAACCCGCATTGTGTCGCCGTGGGGTTGCACTTCAGGTCGGTCTGACTCTAAGATCGCATCACCAGTTAAAGTCATTCTGACCTGAACCACACCATGACAGAACCTCGCATCCGTGTCGCCGTCTCGACGGTGATCTTCACGCTGCGCCCCGCAGGCGACGGCGCAACCCTCGCCCTGCCGCTCGTGCGCCGCACACGCGAGCCGTACGAGGGCCAGTGGGCGCTGCCCGGCGGGTGGCTCGATGCGACCGAGGGGCTGGATGCCGCGGCTTCGCGCACGCTCGGCTCCACGACGGGGCTGGCCCCCAGCTACCTCGAGCAGCTGTACGCGTTCGGCGAGGTCGACCGCTCCCCCTCCCGCGTCGTCTCGATCGTCTATTGGGCGCTCCTTCGTCAAGACGAGGTCGACGCGCAGCGCGCGGCACATGCGGTCACCGACTCGGCGCCCGAGAACGTGCAGTGGTTCGACGCGGACAGCCTGCCGACCCTCGCGTTCGACCACACCGACATCGTCGCCTACGCGCTGTGGCGCCTGCGCAACAAGGCCGGCTACTCGCGCATCGCGCACGGGCTGCTGCCCGACGAGTTCACGCTCGCGGACCTGCGCGAGGCGTACGAGTCGATCCTCGGTCGCCGCCTGGACCCGGCGAACTTCCGCCGCCAGGCCGAGGCATCCAACACTCTGATCCCCACCGATCGCTTCCGCACCGGAAGCCATCGACCTGCCCGCCTGTACCGGTACGACCGCGACGTCGAACTCGCCGCGCGCGGACCAGCCCCCACCCCACGCTGAATCGAGGAACGATGGCCGCCACTCCCCTCACCCTGACCGACGCGTCGGTCGACCACACCCTGCAGGCGATCGCCGCGGGCACGTCGGCGCAAGAGGCTTGCACGATGGATCTCGTCGCCGCGCCCTGGGACTTCGACCCGGTGCCGGGGTACGGTCCTGGCGCATCGATGGGCGATGTGATCCCGACCGGCGCGCCGGTGCAGGGCGGCCTGCCGCAGGAGTACCGGGATGCCTCGGCTGCAGAGCTGGCCGAGCGCGTGCGCGCGGCCAAGCAGGCCTTGGGTGAGCGCGTCGTGATCCTCGGACACTTCTACCAGCGCGAAGAGGTCGTCGTGCACGCCGACTACGTGGGCGACTCGTTCCAGCTCGCGAATGCCGCCAAGACCCACCCCGAAGCCGAGGCGATCGTGTTCTGCGGTGTGCATTTCATGGCAGAGACCGCGGATCTGCTGTCGGGGCCCGATCAAGCCGTCATCCTGCCCAATCTCGCCGCAGGCTGTTCGATGGCCGACATGGCCTCGATCGACGAGGTCGAGGAATGCTGGGAGCAGCTCGAAGAGCTCTACGGCGACCTCGACACGCCCGATGCGGACGGACTGGTGCCGGTCATCCCGGTGACCTACATGAACTCATCGGCTGCCATCAAGGGATTCGTCGGCCGCCACGGCGGCATCGTCTGCACGTCGTCGAACGCCCGCACCGTGCTGGAATGGGCGTTCGCCCGCGGGCGGCGTGTGCTCTTCTTCCCCGACCAGCACCTGGGGCGCAACACGGCGCGGGCGATGGGCGTCGCGGACGCGCAGATGCCGATGTGGAACCCGCGGCAGCCGCTGGGCGGCGCCGACGCCGACACGCTGCGCGACGCGCGCGTGATCCTGTGGCACGGCTTCTGCTCGGTGCACAGGCGGTTCACCGTCGACCAGATCGCGCAGGCCCGCGTGGACTACCCGGGCGTGCGGGTGATCGTGCACCCCGAGTGCCCGGCCCCCGTGGTCGACGCGGCCGACGAGGCGGGATCCACCGCCTACATCCGCCGCGCGATCGAAGAGGCCACCGAGCCCACGGTGTTCGCGATCGGCACCGAGATCAACCTCGTGCAGCGGCTGGCCGCGCAGCACCCTCAGCACACCATCTTCTGCCTCGACCCGGTGGTGTGCCCCTGCTCGACGATGTACCGCATCCACCCCGGCTACATGGCCTGGGTCCTGGAGGGCCTGCTCGCCGGTGAGGTGCGCAACCGCATCCAGGTGCCGGCCGACGTCGCCGACCCCGCCCGCGTCGCCCTCGAGCGCATGCTGGCGGCCAAGCCCGCGGCCGCCCCCGCGTACGCGTGGGAGAACGCCTCATGACCCATGTCGTGGTCGTCGGCAGCGGCATCGCAGGCATCACCGCCGCGCTTCACGCCGCCGCCTCGTGCGAGGTGACCCTGGTCACGAAGGCGGCGCTGGATGCCGCGAACACGACGTTCGCGCAGGGCGGCGTGGCCGCGGCCCTGTTCGAGGACGACTCCCCCGCCGCGCACGCGCGCGACACTCTCGCCGCCGGCGCCGGACTCGCCGACCCCGCCGCCGTGGACGTGCTCACGCGCGAGGGTCCCGAGCGGGTGCGCGAACTGCGCCTTCGCGGGGTCGCATTCGACCGAGACGCCGCCGGTGACCTGGCCCGCGGGCTCGAGGCCGCGCACTCCCACCCCCGCGTCGTGCACGCCGATGGCGACGCGACCGGACGGGTGATCGAGCACGCGCTGATCGCCGCGCTGCGCGCCAGCGGCGTGCGCGTGATCGAGCACGCATTCCTCCTCGACCTGGTGGTCGACGACGCCGCGCGGGTGGGCGGTGTCGCACTGCTCGTCGCAGGGCGACGCGACATCCTGCTCGCGGATGCGGTGATCCTCGCCACCGGAGGTGCCGGCCAGCTCTATGCGCACACCACGAATCCGGCCGTGGCCACCGGCGACGGCATCGCTGCCGCCCTTCGGGCCGGGGCCGCCGTCTCCGACCTCGAGTTCGTGCAGTTCCACCCGACGGTGCTGGCTGTGGGCGAGCCGTTCCTGGTCTCCGAAGCAGTGCGCGGCGAGGGCGCGACGATCATCGACGACGACGGACGACGCTTCCTGTTCGACGCGCACCCCGACGGCGAGCTCGCCGCACGGGATGTCGTGGCTCGAGCGATCGCGCAGCGCATGACCCGGCAGAACGGTCGCCCGGTGCGGCTGGACGCGACACGGGTCGGGGCGTCCGACGCCGCCGCGTTCCTCCCGCGGCGTTTTCCCACGATCGATGCGGCCGTGGGCGCCCGCGGCCTGGACTGGGCGCACCAGCCGATCCCGGTCACACCCGCCGCGCACTACCTGATGGGCGGCATCACGACAGACCTGCACGGCCGCACGAGCCTGCCCGGGCTGTATGCGGTCGGCGAGTGCGCCCGCACCGGTGTGCACGGAGCGAACCGGCTGGCTTCGAACTCCCTGCTCGAAGCGGCCGTGTTCGGCGCCCGCGCGGGCGATGCGGTCGTGCCCGATGCCGCAGCCGCTGCCTGGCCTGTGATCTCAGCACCAGGCGTGGCCGACGTCGCGATCACCGACCGGGCCGCCGCCGCGCAGTCACCGGCCGCTGACGCCGTTCCCTTCTCACGTGCCGCCCTGCAGCGCGTGATGTGGGAGCAGGTGGGGCTGGCCCGTGACGCCGTCGGCCTCGCCCGCGCGGCGCAGGCGCTCACGGGGTGGGCCGTCCACGAGCGCACGGCGCACACCGTCGCCGATCACGAGGACGAGAACCTTCTGCTGCTCGCCCGGGCGGTCGCCGCCGCCGCAACGGCCCGAACATCGTCGGTCGGGGCGCATTTTCGCACCGATGCTCCGGCCGCGATCACGACTCATCCCATCCTTGCCCCCGCTGCGCCGGAACCGGTCCGTCGGGTCGTTTTCGCATCGGATCGGATGAGATCCGAACACGGTTCGCCCCTGCCCGCCCGCTTGGAGGCCTCGTGATGCTCACCCGCGCCCAGATCGACACCGCCGTCGCGGCGGCCCTTGCCGAAGACGCCCCCTGGGGCGACGCCACCAGTGAGGCGCTGATCCCGTCTGCGGCGACCGCGCGCGCCGACCTGGTCGCCCGCGAGCCGGGCACCTTCGCCGGCGGCGAGGTGTTCGCCGCGGCGTTCGCGCTGACCGATCCGCGCGTCGAGGTCGTGCTGCACGCGGCCGACGGCGACGCGTTCGTCTCCGGCGATGTGCTGGCCACGGTGACCGGCCCCGCCCGCGCCGTGCTGACCGCCGAGCGGGTCGGCCTGAACTTCGTCCAGAGGATGACCGGCATCGCCACCGTCACCGCCCGCTACGTCGCCGAGGCCGCGCACACCGGCGCGCGCATCGTCGACACCCGCAAGACCACGCCGGGCCTGCGCGCGTTCGAGAAGCATGCGGTGCGCTGCGGCGGCGGGCACAACCACCGGTACTCGCTCTCTGACGCCGTGATGGCCAAAGACAACCACCTCGGCGTGCTCACCGCACAGGGACTCAGCGTCACCGAGGCGCTTCGCCAGGCCGTCGACCGGCTGCCGCACACGACCCATGTCGAGGTCGAAGTCGACCGGCTCGACCAGATCGAACCGGTTCTGGCTGCCGGCATCGGCACGATCATGCTCGACAACTTCTCGCTCGACGACCTGCGCGCAGGCGTCGCCCAGGTCGCCGGTCGCGCGATCGTCGAAGCGTCGGGAGGCGTGAACCTCGACACTGTCCGGGCGATCGCCGAGACCGGGGTCGACGTGATCTCGGTGGGGGCGCTCACGCACGGCGCCCGCGCGATCGATCTGGGCCTCGACCTGCACGTGCAGGCCTAGCGCACGGGGCACGCACATGCTCTATCTCGACAACGCCGCCACCACGCCGGTACGCCGCGAAGTTCTCGAGGCGATGACGCCGCACCTCACCCGCACGTTCGGCAACCCGTCCAGCCACCACACGGTCGGCGAAGCATCGGCCGCCGCCCTGGACGACGCTCGATCCCGCGTGGCCCGCGTGCTCGGAGTGCGCACGAACGACGTCGTGTTCACCTCGGGCGGCACCGAGGCCGACAACCTCGCGGTGAAGGGCATCGCGATCGCCGCGGCATCCACCCGCGGTGCGCGCCACGTCGTGACGCTGCCGATCGAGCATGAGGCGATCCTCGAGTCGGTCGCCTATCTGCACCGCGTGCACGGGTTCGACGCCACGCTCGTGCCCGTCGATGTGCACGGCCGCGTCGACCCCGCAGCGATCGAGGCGGCCATCCGGGATGACACGGCCCTGGTCAGCATCGGCTACGCGAACAACGAAGTGGGCACCGTGCAGGATGTGGCATCCATCGCGGCGATCTGTCGCTCCCGGGGCGTGCCGCTGCACGTGGATGCCGTCCAGGCCACCGGGTGGCTTCCACTGGCGGGCACGGGGGCCGCAGCCATCGCGGTGGCCGGCCACAAGATCGGCGCGCCCAAGGGCACCGGCGCTCTGGCCGTCGCCGGCCGCATTCCGCTCGAGCCCCTGATGCACGGCGGCGGACAGGAACGCGGACGGCGCAGCGGCACGCAGGATGTCGCCGGCGCGGTCGGGCTGGCCACCGCTCTCGAGCTCGCGGAGCGGGAGAGAGATGAGGATGTCGCAGCCGTCGCGCCGCTGCGTGACGCCTTCATCGGCCAGGTGCTCGACCGCGTGCCGAGGGCGCGCCTGACCGGCGACCCGGTCCATCGCCTGCCGGCGACCGCGTCGTTCACCTTCGCGGGAACCAGCGGCGAGGCGGTGCTGCTCGAGCTCGAGCGGCGCGGTGTGGTGTCTTCCTCGGGTTCTGCGTGCGCGGCGGGGGCCGACGACCCCTCGCACGTGCTGCTGGCGATGGGCATCGATCGCGAGACCGCGCAGACCTCGGTGCGCTTCACCTTTCCGCATGGGCTGCGGCAGAGCCTGGATGCCGTCGCCGATGCGGTCGCCGCCTCGGTCGAGGCCGTCACCGGCTGACCGTGCCCGGCTGAGGCGCCCTGCGACGAGCCCGCCCACCGGCGGTCAGGCGTCGGGTGACCGGTCCGCGCGACGTTCGGGGTGGGCGGGGGCCGCGGGAGCGGCATCCTGCTCTTCCGTCTGCAGCACCCGGCTGGCCGCCAGCTGCTGCGCTGCGAGCTGGGCGTACAGGCCGCCGCGAGCCAGCAGCTGCGCATGGGTGCCCGACTCGACGATGCGTCCGGCGTCGACGACGTGGATGACGTCGGCGCCGATCACCGTCGAGAGCCGATGCGCGATCGACAGGGTCGTGCGGCCGCGCTGGGCGGCATCCAGTGCCTCTTGGACGACGCGTTCGGAGACCGTGTCCAGCGCCGAGGTCGCCTCGTCCAGGAGCAGCACCGGAGGGTCTTTCAGCAGCACACGCGCGATCGCGACGCGCTGCTTCTCGCCGCCCGACAGACGGTAGCCGCGCTCGCCCACCACGGTGTCGTAGCCGCGCTCGAAGCCGGTGATGATGTGGTGGATGTTGGCAGCCCGGCACGCCGCATACAGCTCGTCGTCGGTCGCGTCGGGTTTGGCGTAGCGCAGATTCTCGCGGATGGTCGCATGGAACAGATAGGTCTCCTGAGAGACGATCCCGACGTTGTCGATGATCGATTCCTGTCGAAGCGCGCGCACGTCGGTGCCGGCGAACAGGACCGCACCGCCGGATGCCTCGTACATGCGCGGCGTGAGATACAGGACCGTCGTCTTGCCGGCCCCCGACGGCCCGACGAACGCGACGTGCTGTCCGGGCGCTGCCACGAACGAGACCCGGTCCAGCGTCGGCCGGGAGTCGGCCGCGGCGTCGGGGTAGCGGAACACGACGTCACGGAACTCGACCTGTCCGGCCGGTCCCGGACCCGCGACGACATCGATCGCCTCCGGCGCATCGGCGATCGCCGGCACGAGGTCGAGGTACTCGAAGATGCGGGCGAACACGGCCGAGGATGTCTGCAGATCCAGTGCGACGCGCATCAGGCCCATGAGCGGCTGCAGCAGCCGAGCCTGCACGGTCGTGAACGCGACGATCGTCCCGGCGGTGATCTCGCCCGCTCCCCCGGTGATGAGGTAGCCGGCCACGAGATAGATGATCGCCGGGATGCTGGCCATCAGCACGCTGACCAGGGCGAAGAACCCCTGGCCGCTCATCGCCTGGCGCACCTGCAGGCGCACCTGGTTGCGGTTCTCGCCTGCGTAGCGCTGCGATTCGGAGCGCTGGCGGTTGAACGACTTCGACAGCAGGATTCCGGAGACGCTCAACGTCTCCTGCGTGATCGCCGTCAGCTCGGACAGCGACTCCTGCGTCTGGCTCGCGATGCGCGCGCGCACCTGGCCCACGCGGCGCTGAACGATCGCGAGGATCGGCATGAGGATGACGGCGATGATCGTCAAGCGCCAATCGATGAGGATCATCGCGACCAGCGAGGCGACGACGGTGACGGTGTTGCCCAGGATGCTGGTGATCGTGTTGGTGAGCACGCTGGAGACCGCGCCCACGTCGTTCTGCAGCCGCGACTGGATCACACCGGTCTTCGTGCGCGTGAAGAAGCCGAGTTCCATCGCCTGCAGGTGCTCGAACAGGCGCACACGCAGGTCCCCGGTCACGCTGTTGCCGACGGTGGCCGTCAGCCAGGTCTGGGCCAGCCCCAGCCCGGCTGACAGCAGGAAGAGCACGATCATGGCCGCCACGAGCCGGATCAGCAGCGCGAGGTCGGGCCTGCCGCCGTCGAGGGGGAACAGCGCATCGTCGAACACGTGCTGGACGATCAGCGGGGGGATCACGGCGACCGCGGCGCCCACGATCACGAGGATGACGGTCGCGGCCAGCCTCGGGAGGTACGGGCGGAACAGCGTCGCCACCCGGCGCCCGAGGTGCGAGATGCTCGGCGCCTGGGCGTTCAGCCGGCGCTGGGCGTCGGCGTCCACGCCCCGGAACCCTCCGCCGCGCATGCTCATCCGGTCAGCCTAGCCGCGGCTTCGGAGCACCATCGGCAGCCTGCTCCGCGTCAGAGTCTGCGTCAGAGTCCTGCGAGCAGATTGATGACGGTGCCCAGGATCACCGCACCGAACAGGTACCCGAGCAGCGACTGCGCGATCACCACGCGCCGCATGTCGTTGCGGGTGAGATTGGTGTCGGCGATCTGGTAGGCGAGCCCGACACCGAACGAGACGTACGCGAAATCCGTGTATGCCGGATCTTCGGTCTGGTTGAACATGATTCCGCCGACCGGCTCGTGATAATACGTATCGGCGATGCGCAGCATGTACACGGTCTGGATCAGCAGCCACGAGGCGATCACACTCGCCAGCGCGATGCCGGCCAGGACGAACGCCTCAGCCCCCGAGGCCGCGCGGTGCTGCGTGAGCACCACCGCCACCGCCCCGATGCTGGCAAGGCTTCCCAGCAGCGCGATGACCCGGCTCGCACGGTGGCCGGGATCTTCTGCGGTCGCATGCGCACGGGTGGCTGCGGCATCCATCGGCCACACGACCAGGAGCGCCCAGACAGCCGCCGTCAGCGCTGCCACCGCCCAGCCGGCCAGCAGGGCGGCCGCGACGCTGAGCACCGGCAGCAGCACCGCCGCCACCGCGATGCCGACCAGCAGCGCCACGACACCGCGCAGCGCGACCATGGCGTGGAACGGTGGACGGGCCATCTGGTCATGTTCCCACGGATGCGGGAATGGGATGTCGGACCCCGCCGTTATGTTTGTAGTCCGCGTGAGGGGCACGCGCTGCGCACCCTCGGCATCCGCCGTCCTCCTTTCACCGATCCGACTTCTTTCTTCCGACCTCAGGAGACGCCCATGGCCGCCCCCGCATCGACTGCTTCCGTGCCGGTCGTGCGCGATGACTCGCGCGTGATCTGGCTGCTGCTGGCCGCCGCGTTCGTCGCGATCCTCAACGAGACCACGATGGGTGTGGCGATCCCCCACCTGATCGTGGATCTGCAGATCACCGCCGTCGCCGCGCAGTGGCTGACCACCGCGTTCATGCTGACGATGGCCGTCGTGATCCCGATCACCGGCTTCCTGCTGCAGCGTTTCACCACGCGGTCCATGTTCATCACCGCGATGTCGCTGTTCTCCACGGGCACGCTGCTGGCGCTGGTCTCGCCGGGGTTCGGGATGCTGCTGGTGGCCCGCGTCGTGCAGGCTTCGGGCACCGCGATCATGATGCCGCTGCTGATGACCACGCTCATGACCATCGTGCCCGCGGCATCCCGCGGACGGATGATGGGCCGCGTCAGCATCGTCATCGCGTTGGCACCGGCGATCGGCCCGTCGCTGTCGGGGTACCTGCTCGACAATTTCACCTGGCGATGGAACTTCGCCGTGGTGCTTCCGATCGCGCTGATCGCCCTGGCCGTCGGCGCGAAGTGGATCCGCAATGTCGGCGAGCAGAAGCGCGCTCCGATCGACCCCACCTCGGTCGTGCTGTCGGCGTTCGGGTTCGGCGGTCTCGTGTACGGTCTCAGCCAGATCGGCGTCGCCGGCGGAGCCGACGCCTCTGCGCGGTGGTGGATGATCGGCTCACTCGTGGTGGGCGTCGTTGCGCTGGCCGCCTTCCTGTGGCGGCAGGTGCGCCTGCAGCGGGCCGATGACGCGCTGCTGGACCTGCGCGTGTTCCGCTCAACGAACTTCACGCTGTCCATCGGCCAGATGGCGGTGCTGTCGTTCGCGTTCTTCGGTGCGATCACGGCCCTGCCCCTGTACCTGCAGGACGTGCACCATCTCACCGCCGTCGACTCGGGCCTGATCCTGCTGCCCGGGTCACTGGCGATGGGTCTGCTGGGCCCGATCATCGGCCGCATCTACGACGCGCGCGGCACGCGCGTGCTGCTGATCCCGGGGTCGTTCATCGCCGCCGGCGTGCTGTGGGTGTATACGACCCTCGATGCGACGACACCGGTGTGGCTGATCGTGGCGGCGCAAACGCTGCTGTCGGTCGGTCTGGCGTTGTCGTTCACGCCGCTGTTCACGGCGTCCCTGGCCTCGCTGACGCCCAAGTACTACTCGTACGGCAGCGCCGTGCTCGGCACCGTGCAGCAGGTGGCAGGCGCCGCGGGCGTCGCCGTCATGATCGCCGCAATGGCGGCGGTGTCAGCAGGCCAGGGCGCAGAATCCGGCCACGTCACGGCGGCAGGCACGCAAGCGGCCTTCCTGATCGCCGCGATCGTCGCGCTGCCCATCATCATCGGCTCGTTCTTCATCCGCAAGCCCGCGGACGAGCCGGAGTCGGAGCCGGCAGCCGACGACGTCACGGTCTGATCACGAGCCGGCAGTGGGAGGTATCGCATTCGAGATATCTCATCGATTCCTCGCCCGCTATTCCATCCGCAATTTCGAATGGATGTCTGAGGTTCACGCAATACTCGACGGACATCGCCCCCCGTGGCGCCGTCCGAAGGGAAACGCATGAACGACAAGAAGGCCGAACTGATCGCTCAGCTGCTGACCAAGGCCGAGTCCACCACTCCTGAAGAGGCAGAGGCTCTCACTGAGCACGCCGAGCGCCTGATGATCAAGTACGGCATCGAACTGGCGCAGCTGCAGAGCCGTCGCTCCGCACACGGGCAGCAGGCGGAGTCCATCGTCGCCCAGCGCATCGACCTGCGCGGTGCGTATGCGCTCGATCTGCGCGATGGATTCGCCGCGGTGGCCCGGGCGCTCGGGCTGCAGCCCGCGCACGCATCGATCTCGGCCACCGAGCAGGCGCTGTTCGTGTACGGCTTCGAATCCGACGCGCGCGCCGCGCACACTCTGCTGCTGTCGCTGCAGGTGCAGGCTGTCGTTGCGATGCGCGCATGGTGGAGGCAGCATCGCGACGAATATGCCTGGCATACGGCGTGGGAGCGAGAGAAGGCCCGCGGTGGTTTCCTGCGTGGCTTCGGCATGGGCGCGGCGGAGCGCATCCGTCGAAATCGGGAGCAGGCGGTGGCGGCGGCGGGTTCGGGAACGGAACTCGTCCTCGCCTCACGAGAGCAACGGGTCGCCGATCACGTCAACACGCTCGGCATGCGGCGGGCCCGGGGGCGCGGAGTGTCCGACGGCGCAGCCACCGGGTACGGCTATCGCGAAGGGCAGCGCGCGAACACGGGTGAACGTGCGGTGGCCGCACGCGGCAGGCTCACGGCCTGACACGGTGTCGGTTCAGGCGGTGGTCAATCACGGAGGGTCAGTCGATGGAGCAGCATCCTCCACCGCAGCACGAGGCGCCCTCATCGATCACGGTGAGCAGATTCGCCTGGTCGGGGATCGGCTGAAGCGTAGGAGTGGGAAGGTTCGAGGTGGCCATCTGTCCATGGTAGACGGGATGCCGCGGATCGGGCGCACCACGCACCTTCAGCGCGTCAGCCTCACCACTCCGCCGCTCCCACCCAGCGCGGCACGGCTCGGCGATACCTGCGGTAGCGCGCACCGAAGCGCTCGTTCAGGGCCTGCTCTTCGTAGGGGACCTGCACACGGTCGATGACCGCGACGAACGCTGCAGCGGGCACGAGCGCCGCCATCGACCGGCGGTACACGGCGTGCGCGACCAGCAGTCCTGCCAGCGCCAGGTAGATCGGATTGCGTGTGCGCGCGAACGGACCCGCCGTCACGAGCCGTCGCGTGCGGTCGGGATGTACGGGTTCGATGGTCGTCTCATGGCGGCGCAGCGTCACGACCGCACTGCCGGCCAGTGCCGCGCTTGCGGCAGCGATCAGGCTCGCAAAGACCCTCGAACGCGCCGTCGGCGTGCAACGGCGTGTCATCACCACCTGCGTGGCCGCGGCTGCCGCAAGGAAGATCGGCGGCGGTGCGGGCGGGGTGTTCTTCGTGCTCATGCGCTCACGCTACGCCTGCACCCGCATAGTCGCGCGGACGCGCCCGACAGGCGAAACGGTCGTCACTTCAGCACGGCCGGTTTGACGCGCACCGGGCCCATCCATGACACGACCAGCGCAGCGGTGATCGAGCCCGCTGCGAGGATCGCAGCCAGCACCACCAGTTGAAAGCGCCCCGCCTCGATCGGCGAGATGCCGCCGAAGATCGCGCCGACGAACGCACCCGGCAGCACGACCAGTCCGGTCGTACGGGTCTGATCGACGGTCGGAACGAGCGCCTCGCGCACCGCGCGGCGCGCCAGATGCAAGGTCGATGTACGAGGCGGGGCACCCAGGGCGAGCCATCCCTCCACTTCGTCCCAGTGGTCCACGACACCCGAGGTGAACATGCGCCCGGTCAAGGTCGCAATGCTCATCGCGTTGCCGATGATGATCGCGCCGATCGCCAGGGCGTAGCGGGAGGTGAACTCGAGCGCACCGGCCGAGAACACCGTGACCCCTGCCACGAGGACGCCGGTGACGATCGATGTGAACATCGTGAGGGCGGACCGTCTCGACCAGCCGATGCGGCCGGTGGCAACCGACGCGGCGATGCACAGCATCACCGCGAGGGCCGCGGCGATCCAGGCGGGGCTCGTGATGATCCCCGACAGGATCACGCTGATGACCGCGAGCTGCACGGCGCCGCGGGCAATCGCACGCAATGGTGCCCAGACGTGCGGTACGCGGAAGACCGCGAGCACGATCGTCGTGATCGCGGCGAGGATCGCGACGCCGACGACCGACGGCACAACGTCGGCGGGAATCTGCGCCCATTCGGTCCGGATCACACTGCGACTCTATGCTGTCGCACGGTTGTGGAGCGCCCACCGCCGCATGCGTGCCGAGTCACAGCGCGGCGAAGCGCACCCTGAAGAAGCAGTATGCGCCGTACACCACGAAGCCGGCACCGACGGCGACCACGAGCACCGGCCCGAACGGCACGGCCAGCAGACCCGTCAGCGCGGCATCCAGCCCGCCCGCGGCTGCCGGGTCGACCGTAACGGCCGCGACCACCACGGCGACCCCGACGACCATCAGGGCCGCCCCTTTCGCCACGTACCCGATGACACCGAGTACGACCACGACGCGGTCCATGGCGCCGCCGCGCAGCTCGAGCCTCTTGCAGAAGCTGCGACGCGCGCCGATGACGATGAACACGACGCCGGCGACGGCGACCGCCGCACCGATGGCACCCAGGAGCAGCGACCCGCCCGGCAGATCCAGCAGCCCGCGGCTGACGTGCTGCGCTGACTTCTTCGCGTTCGGCCGCGACCCGAGCGCGACTGCCGCCGCGACTGCGCCGAGCACGAGATACACGAGCGCGCGTGACCATTCGCCGACTCGGCGCGCCCAGCCGCGGGCCGAGGTGCCGCGCGCGAGCACGCCGTCGAGCACCTGCCAGGTCGCCAGGCACCACAGTGTGATCGCGAGCACCCACAGCACCACGAACCCGGCCGGTGCACCGGCGATGACCTTCAGTGCCCCCGACTGCGTGCTGTCGGACCTCGATCCGAACGCGAGGGCGATCACGAGCGCGCCGAGCAGCACATGGATCGTCCCGACCGCGGCGAAGCCTGCGCGCGCGAGCCACTCGAGCACGGGTGAGGACTGCGCCTTGCGCGCGGCTCCCTTGGCTTCTTCCTCGACGCCCACGCCAGAATCCTAAGCGACACCACCGGGCGCGCCACCATCCGACGCGGCGGCGCTCGCGCCCTCGCTCTGGCAGGTGGGGCAGTACTGAGCCACGGTGCCACCGAAGGCGAAGTCCTCGATCGTGCCACCGCAGACCGGGCACGTCTCTCCCCCGCGACCGTGCACCGTCATCGCAGCGGTCTTGGCCTGCTTGAGTGCGTCGATCGGAACACCGCGGCGAGCGCGCACAGCCTCAGAGAGCTCATCGCGCATGGCGAAGAACAGTCGCTCGAGCTCATCATCGGTCAGCGTGTCGCCGTGCACGACCGGCGACAGCCGAGCGCGGTGCAGGATCTCATCGGAGTAGGCGTTGCCGATGCCGGCGAAAGACTGCTGATCCTGCAGGATCGCCTTCAGCTGCTTGCGCCGACGGGCGACCGAGCGATCCACGTCGGCACGCGAGAAGCCGGGCGCCAGAGGGTCGGGCCCGAGTTTCGCGATGCCGGGCACCTCACTCGGGCGATCAACGACCCACAGCCCCAGCGACACCCATGACCCGGCGTCGGTGAACTCGAGCGTTCCGCCATCCACCGTCAGCGACGCGAGCGCCGGGGCCACGGCATCCGGTTCCGACGCCTCGACACGGCCGTCGGCTTCATCGATCCACCGCACCCAGCCGTGCCGCCCGAGCGATATCACAAGGTGCCCGCCGTCCAGAGCGAGGTCGACGAACTTGCCGAAGCGGTGCGCACCCGTGATCGTGCGCCCTTCCACCACCGACAGCGACCGGCCGCGTGTCTTCAACGCCCGGAACTCGACGAGATCGACGCTGCGGACGGGACATCCCGCCAGCTGCTCGTCGAGTTGCTCGACGAGCGCCTGCACCTCCGGCGACTCAGGCATACCGCCATCCTGGCACCGACCCCTGACATCGTGGTCAGCTCGGCCGGAGCTCACCGTCCAGATAGAACCAGCGGCCGCCCTCGCGCACGAAGCGCGAGCGCTCGCGCAGGATGCCGATCCCTCCGTCTTCGCCGAGATAGGTCGCGCGGAACTCGACCACTCCTGCGTCGTCGTCAGCGGCGCCGTCGACGGTCTCGACGATCTGCAGTCCCCGCCACCGCGGATTGTCGGCGAGATCCAGGTCGGCCGGACGCGTGGAAGGATGCCATGTGCGCAGCAGCCATGCGGCATCCGCGCGGCGGAAGGCTTCGAACCGTGAGCGCATGAGCTGTTCGGCGGTGGCGGGTTCCGAAGAAGCGAACGCCTTCGCGCCCTCCGACGCGGACGTGCTCATGTCAGTCCCAGTCGAGGTAGTCCTCGATCGCCCACGCCGTGGTGCCGGCGTGCGTGCCGGGGAAGAGATGGCCGGCACCGTCGACGCTGACGACGCTCACGCGATCCGGTGCCGCATCGCGCAGCCGCTCGCCGTTCACGGGCGGCGTGATGCGGTCGTCGGACGCTTGGATCACCAGCACGGGCACGTGCGCCGCCGGCGTCGTCCACTCCGCCTCGGGGGTGGCCTCCCGGGCGGCACGCTGCAGCGGGGCGACCTGGGCATCCCGTGCGAAATCGAGCACCTCTGCAACCTCCCCGTCCAACGCGAGCACTTCGGCGTCGGCAACCGCACCGGCGGTCTCGACGCCCAGCAGCAGCACGCCGTTGACCCGATCGGTGTGGTCCAGCGCGAGGGTGCGTGCGATCGACCCACCGAACGCGTGCCCGCCGATCCAGGCGTCGCTCAGTCCGATCTCATCCATCACATCGATCACGTCCTGCGCCAGATCGTGCATCGACACCGCGGTATCCGCTGCGTCAGGCGACTGCGCGGCCGGCCGGCGCGAGCCGATCAGCACGAGGCGGTGATCGGCTTCGACCAGCATGCTCGCCAGCGTGCTCAGATACGCGGTGCTCAGCCCACTGGCCGGCATCAGCACGACGCCGGGGCCGTTGCCCTCGTCCACGTAGGGGATCGCGCGGCCGTCGGGCTCGAAGATGCGGGTCTGGCTCATCGTGTTCCGTTCTGTCGAATGCTCGCCTTCGACCCTAAACGGTCGGGGAACCACGCGTCGGCCTCATCAGGCAGTTCGTGCGGCCGGTCTGTTGACGATCACGCCGCACCGCGGGTCCCCTTCTTCGACGGCGCGGTCCTGCGTGTTTCGCCTACGCTCGAACAAGGTACGCGCGGAGAGAGGCACAGCGTGAAGATCGCGGTCATCGGAGGATCCCAGGGCACCGGAGCACGACTGGCAGCGCTGGCGGCCCACGCCGGACACGAAGTGACCGCGCTGTCGCGCAGCGGAACCGCGCCCGCTGGCGTGCGTGCGATCGCCGGCGATGCGGCCGACCCGGCAGTGGTGCAGGATGCCATCGCCGGCGCCGATGCGGTCGTGGTCACCGTCGGCGGGGCCAAGGGCGTCACCCGACACCGTGCGGTGGTGACCGCATCGGTCATCCAGGCCATGGAACGCGCGGGCGTCCACCGCCTTGTCGTGCAGTCCTCGGTCGGCGCCGGAGATTCGGGTGTGCTCATGCCCGTGCCGCTGCGTCTGCTCATGAAGGCCGCACTGGCCGGTCCCCTGGCAGACCACACCGAGCAGGAGGCCGCGGTACGGCGTTCTTCCCTGAGGTGGACGATCGTGCGGCCCACCGGACTCACCGACCGCGCCGGGACCGGCAGTTGGCAGGCGCTCGAGGTCGGCGAGCCGGGCAAACTGGGAGGATCGATTCCACGCGATGACGTCGCAGCGTACCTGCTGCGCGTACTCGGGGACGACACGCTGATCGGCGCAGCCGTCGGCATCAGCAGCTGAGGAGGTCTGGGTGCCCGAGGCCGGACTGGGCCCCGTCGGCATCCTGGCAGGCTTGGTCGGCGCCGCACCGATGGGCACAGGCGTCGTCTGCCCGTCACTGCAACAGCCGGAGGGCCGCGCGCTCGTCCGACGGGCGTCAGTCAGCCCGGCGATAGCGCATCGCGACCGCGCCGTTTCTGAGCGGCTGCGCCGAGACCAGATCAAGGCGGCGGGAGCCGGGCAGTCCATCCTGGTACAGCGTGGGGCCGTGGCCGGCGATCACGGGGTGGATGAGGAACCGGTACTCATCGATCAGGTCCAGCCGGTCCAGCTCCGTCGCAAGCATGCCACTGCCCAGGAGCACCCCGTCGGGTGTCTGCGCCTTCAGTTCTTGCACGGCCGTGCGCAGGTCTCCGACAACGCGATGACTGTTGGTCCACGGGAAGTCGACTCGGCGCGCTGACACGACATATTTGGGTTTGGCTTCCAGCTTCAGTGCCCACTCGCGCATCGCCAGCGGCGCATCCACTTCGCCTCGTGCCACCGACGGCCAGAAGCTCTCCATCATCTCGTACGTCGTGCGGCCCCAGAGCATGGCGCCGCACTCATCCATGAGGTGAGTGAAATAGACGTGCGTCTCGTCATCCGCGATGCCTTCTCTGTGGTCGACACAACCGTCCAGAGTGACGTTGAGGCTGAATATCAAACGAGCCATGCGGCGAGTCTAGGGTTGCTCGACACCCAGTGCACGGCACCATGCGTCGGACCTTCGCCACTGTTGACGGCGACATGCCGTCGACGCCCTCTGGTGTTGAGATGCCGTCTCCCCGTCAGAACTGGTTGTCATTGAGGGCCATAGGGATGCGACAGGTCGTAGGCGCGGGAGACCTTCGCGGGTACGACCATGCGCCACGCGTCGACGACGAGCTCGCGTGCCTCCGTCGGATCCAGCGCTGCGAGATCTGCGTGGACCCAGTTGAAGCGCAGGTCTGACTCCGAGGGCATGTGAAACTTGCGGGGATCGCCGCCGATCAGCGCTGCCCGTTCCTCCTTCGGGAACGCGAAGCCCATCACGTGCTCGTCCAGTGAGAATGCGACGTAGACCAGCTGGCCCACACGGAACTTCAGACGCCCGCGCACACGGACAGGGTACGAGCGCTCCAACTCGGCGCCGAGTCTTCGAACGTCGCCAACGACGGCCATCTCACAATCCTCTTACGCCTTCGCGACCTTCCATACGGCTTGTGAGGGCAGCGTGCCCGCATCGAGCTGGCGATCGTTCCGCAGATCTGGGGACTCACCGTCGAAGACCCGGCCACACTGCAGCACGATGGCCTCCATCGCTCAATGCTCGCACCGGGTGAGCCCCGATGGCAACGCCCAAGACTCGAGTCGTTCCGGCGGGTGTTCGCGCCGTTTGGCGACGTCTGCCAGAAGACTGGACGGGGTCAAGCCCCTTGGAGTGGTGTAGCTGTCGGTGGTCCTTCTGTTGTTGATGTTGGTTAGGCGCTGAGTTCGAGGATCGTGTCGGTGGTCACCTCGCTTGTGGTGTCGGGGACGAAGGTGAGGCGGGACTTGGCGAGGATGTCGAGGCCGAGGTAGCGGCGGCCTTCTGCCCATTCGTCGGTCTGCTCGGCGAGGACTGCGCCGACGAGGCGGATGATCGCGTCACGGTTCGGGAAGATGCCCACGGAATCGGTGCGGCGGCGGATCTCCCGGTTGAGGCGCTCGTTCGGGTTGTTGGACCAGATCTGCTGCCAGAGTCCTTCGGGGAATCCGGTGAACGCAAGGATGTCCGCCCGGGCGGCGTCGAGATGCTCGAACGCGTCGGGGAGTTTCCCGTCGACGTAGTCCAGCAGCCGGTCGAACTGCGCATTCACTGCGTCGGCGTCGGGCTGGTCGTAGACGGAGTGCAGCATCGCCTTCACCGCCGGCCACATGGCCTTCGGTGTCACGCTCATCAGGTTCGCCGAGTAGTGGGTGCGGCAGCGTTGCCAGACCGCGCCGGGCAGATTCGCGGCGATCGCCTCCACGAGGCCCTGGTGCGCGTCGCTGGTGACCAGGCGCACCCCTGCCAGGCCGCGGGCGACGAGGTCGGCGAAGAAGCTGCTCCAGGCAGCTCCGGTCTCACTGGTCGCGACCCGCAGACCCAGGACCTCGCGGTGTCCGTCGGCGTTGACCCCGGTCGCGACCAGCACCACCGCGTTGATGACGCGCCCGCCCTCACGGACCTTCATGGCCAGCGCGTCAGCGGCGACGAACGTGAACGGGCCCGCATCTCCCAGCGGCCGGTGCCGGAACTGATCGACGTGTTCGTCCAGTTCCGCGGCCATGCGCGAGACCTGCGACTTCGAGAGGGAGTTGATCCCGAGGGTCTTGACCAGTTTGTCCATCCGGCGGGTCGAGACGCCGGCGAGGTAGCAGTCCGCGACGACGGTGATCAACGCGGTCTCGGCGCGTTTGCGACGCTCCAGCAGCCACTCCGGGAAGTACGTCCCCGAGCGCAGTTTCGGGATCGCAACGTCGATCGTGCCGACCCGGGTATCCAGGTCGCGGTGCCGGTAACCGTTGCGCTGCGTGATGCGATCGCGGCTGGGCTTTCCCCACTCGGCGCCAACGACGGCGTCCGCGTCGGCAGACAGCAACGCGTTGATCATGGTCTGCAGCAGCTGCCGCATCAGATCCGGCGACGAATCGGCGAGGGCTTCACCCAACAGGCGGGCAGGGTCGACAATATGAGGTGCGGTCATCGTGATGATGCCTTTCGAGTGGAGGTAAGAGACTTCTCGAAGGATCACACGGTGGCCGCGCTTACGTCGTGAGCGACGAGCCAGCCACCGCGGGCTACACCACCTTAAGGGGCACTACTCTGGACGGACATGAGAGAACGCGGAGCAGTATCGAGGAGTTCGGCCGTCACGACTTCGCCCTCGCCTGGAACTCAGAGCCGAACTTCGTCGTGGGTGGCCACGGCGAAAGTCTGCCCCGGGTATCGCAGGCCGGAGAAATACATGTTCGTGTGCGCGACGATCTGGCCGCCGGTGATGACCTGGCCTTCCCACTCGGCATCGACCGTCGTGTGTGCGTCGCCCACGAGCGTCACGTCATATCCTTCAGCCGCAGCGCGCTGCGTCGTCGTCCGGACGCAGAAATCCGTCTGTGCCCCGAGCACGACGAGTCGGATCACCCCGAGGTCGTCGAGCACTGCACGAAGCGTGGTTTCGGCGAACGAATCGCGGTAGTCCTTGTGGACGAGGGCCTCATCGTCGCGGCGGGCGAGTGGTGCCGCAAGCTCCCAGTCAGAAGTCCCGATGCCGACAGGATCGTGATGGACCCAGACGACCGGCACGCCCTGTGTGCGCGCACGCTCGACGAGGCTGGCAGCATTCCGCAGAACCGCGTCGCGATCGAAGCATCCTTCCAACACACCCTGCTGCATATCGATCACCAGGACAGCGGTCCGCCCAGCGTCAGCCATCATGCGACCTGCACGCGGGATCGTGCTGACCTTCGCGCTCTCGATGTCGCCGCGCTCGGGTAGTTCTGCATCGGCTCGTCAAGACGCGCTGCCATCGAGATCACTCCCCTTCTCCTGAATGACGACAAGCGCCGCATACACCTGCCAGCGTAGGACTTGCACGGTCTACCACCCACCACGTGCATGACCTCGTCCCGGCTATCATCAACGACCGGTGCGAAGCGCAAGCAGATCAGCGATCACACGTTGAAGCGGAACTCCACCACGTCGCCGTCCTGCATGACGTAGTCCTTGCCCTCGAGGCGCGCCTTGCCGTGTGCGCGTGCCTCGAGGACCGAACCGAGTTCGATGAGATCGGCGAACGAGATGACCTCGGCCTTGATGAAGCCCTTCTCGAAGTCGGTGTGGATGACCCCCGCTGCCTGCGGCGCCTTCCAGCCCTTGCCGATGGTCCAGGCACGAGCCTCTTTGGGCCCGGCCGTCAGGTACGTCTGCAGGCCCAGCGTGTCGAAGCCGATCCTGGCCAACTGGTCCAGGCCGGATTCTTCCTGTCCGGTCGAGGCGAGCAGCTCTGCCGCATCCTCCGGATCGAGGTCGATGAGTTCGGACTCGATCTTCGCGTCGAGGAAGACGGCCTGGGCGGGGGCGACCAGAGCCTCCAGCTCGGCCTTGCGCGCGGCATCCGTCAATACCGCCTCGTCGACGTTGAACACGAAGATGAACGGCTTGGCCGTGAGCAGCCCCAGCTCCTTGATGGCGTCGAGGTCCACTCCCGACGCCGACAGCAGCACGCCGCGATCCAGCGTGTCTTTGGCGGCGAGCGCGGCCTCGAGCACCGACTTGTCGGTCTTGCGCCCCTTGACTTCCTTCTCGTAGCGGGCGATCGCCTTCTCGAGCGTCTGCAGGTCGGCGAGCATGAGCTCGGCACCGATCGTCTCCAGGTCTGCCCGCGGGTTGACCTCGCCGTCCACGTGCACGACATCCGAGTCGGCGAACCCGCGCACGACCTGGGCGATCGCGTCGGCCTCGCGGATGTTCGCCAAGAACTGGTTGCCCAGCCCCTCCCCCTCGCTCGCGCCGCGCACGATGCCCGCGATGTCGACGAACGACACCGTCGCCGGCACGAGCCGCTCGCTGTGGAACAGATCCGCCAGTCGGCGCAGCCGCTCATCGGGAAGGCTGACGACCCCGATGTTCGGCTCGATCGTCGCGAACGGATAGTTCGCCGCGAGCACCTGGTTCTTGGTCAGGGCGTTGAAGAGGGTGGACTTGCCGACGTTGGGCAGACCGACGATTCCGATGGTGAGAGCCACGGGCGACCAGTCTACCGGGGTGGATGCCGCGGCCCGGTCGCCGCGGTCACGGACGGGTGGTGCGGTAGGCGTGCGTGATGTACGGCAACTCGACCACTGCATCGTCCACGGCGCCGATGCGGTCGAACAGCGCCCCCAGCTCACGCTCCATGCGCGCCCGCTGGTCAGCGTCGGCGGTGATGACGTAGCTGCGCGAGCGCACCATGTGCCACAGCTGCGCGCGCGTGGTCGGCAGCTGCCAGTTCCAGGAGCGTGTCTCGAGCTCGCCGAACGGCGCGCCCACCTCGGGGCCGCCTGCGGCGATCATGATCTCCGCCTTGCTGCCGTGCATGATCCGACTCATTTCGGCGATCCACCCGACGCTCTCATCACGGATGTTCCAGACCAGTCCGAGCACACCGCCCGGTCGCAGCACGCGACCGACCTCGCGCGACGCCCGCACCGGATCCACCCAGTGCCACGCCTGGCCGAGCACGACGGCATCAAGCGCAGCGTCTGGCAGCGCAAGCCGCTCCGCACTGCCCACGACCGTGGGGACGTCGGGCACCGCGCGGCGCAGTGCTTCCAGCATGACCTCATCGGGCTCGACCGCGACGACATCGAACCCCGCGGCGACCAGTGCACGCGTGAGCTTGCCGGTGCCGGCCCCCACGTCTGCCACGCGCACCGGAGCCGAAGCGCCGACCGCAGACTCCAGCATCCACGCCACCGCCGGCGCAGGGTAGTCCGGCCGACCCGCTTCGTATTCGGCCGCAGCCGACCCGAACGACAACGCCATCTGCTCATGTGAGGCCATGCCTCGAGCCTAGGTCGCGCACTCCCCGGCGCGCCTGCCGACTCTGCCGACGCCGGCGGGCGACAGTGGATGTGTGCCCTTGGATTTCACTGCGATCGACTTCGAGACGGCGAATTCCAGTAGTGCGTCGGCGTGCGCGGTCGGACTCGCGCGGGTGCGGGGCGGCCAGGTTGTCGCCACCGCCGGATGGCTCATCCGCCCACCGGCAGGGCACGACCGCTTCTTCGAGCTGAATGTGCAGATCCACGGCATCCACCCCGAGGACGTCCTGGACGCACCCACGTGGAGCGACCAGCTCGACGACTTCGCGGCCTTCGCGGGCGCCGATGTGCTCGTTGCGCACAATGCCGGCTTCGACATGGCGGTGCTGCGCCGCGCGTGCGAGGCGACCGGCGACGTGTGCCCGCCGTACCGCTATTTCTGCAGTCTGCAGCTTGCCCGCAAGGCATATGACCTGCCGTCCTATCGACTGCCCTCGGCGGCGGCCGCGGCCGGTTTCACCGACTTCGCGCACCACGACGCCGCAGCCGACGCCCTGGCCTGCGCGCACATCGTGATCGACGCCGCCACGCGCTGCCGGGCCGATGACATCGACGCCCTGGCCCGGACGCACGCGCTGCGAGTGAAGACGATCGACCCCGCCGTGCCGGTCCAGGAGCCGGTGTTCGCGGTCGCCTGACGCACCGGCACGAGCCGACGCACCGGCACGAGCCGACTCAGTGCACGAGCAGGAGAAGCCCTGCGACGGCGATGAAAAGCGAGCCGAACACGATGTTCATCGTCTTCTGCCCGCGCGAGGTGCGCACCACGCGCCGGAATGGCTTGGCCGCTGCGGCGAAGAAGAACCACATCACGAGCACGTCCACGATCACCACGGTCGCGATCAGGATCAGATACTGCTCCAGCGGGGGCCGGTCCAGCCGGATGAACTGCGGCACGAACGCGAGGAAGAACACGATCGCCTTGGGGTTGAGCAGATTGACCCAGAATCCGCGCCGCACCATCGACCAGGCGCTCTCGCGCTGGGGCGTGCCGGCATCGAGGTCCTCGGTCACGGCGGGGCGCAGCACGATCATCCGCACCCCGAGGAACACGAGATAGGCGGCACCGAGATACCTGATCGTCTCGAACAGCACGGGTGAACTGGCCACGAGCAGCCCGACGCCGGCCGCGACGATCACGACGTGCACCACGAGCGCCGACTGCTGCCCCAGCACACCCCAGATCGAGCGACGCCACCCCTCGTTCAGGGCATTGGACATCGTGTTGATGGCCCCGGCACCGGGGGTGAGGCTGATCACGACGCAGGCGGCCAGCAGCGAGGACCAGACCGTGAGCGTCACTTCGACATCATAGGGAGTGAACGCCGCATCTCCATGTCGGAGGCCACCGGCATGCTGAGAGACATGGATGCCGCATCTCTCACACTGGTCGCCGTGATCATGCTCGTCATCGGCTTCGCCGCCGGCTGGGCGGTGCGCACCGCACGAGCCGCGCGCTCGACGACCGAGCTTGCGACACGCACGGCCACCGCCGAGACGGTGGCGGCGGCCCTGCGCGACCAGCTCGACCAGCAGGAGCGACGGTACGACGAGGCGATCGATCGCGTGCGTTACGACGAGAACGCGCGCGCCCAGCGTGAACAGCGCGAGCAGGCGGTGCTGCGCGCCCTCGCCCCGGTGCAAGAGACTCTGCAGACCATGCAGCGCAAGGTCGACACGCTCGAGCACGACCGCCACGAGCAGTACGGCTCATTGGCAGAGCAGCTGCGACGCTCGCACGAGGCCGGCGAGGCTCTGCGCGCGACCACCGAGTCGCTGGCCGGCGCCCTGCGCTCGGGCAGCACCCGGGGAGTCTGGGGTGAGACGCAGCTGCGGCGGGTGGTCGAAGCCGCCGGCCTGACGCGGCACGTCGACTTCGATCTGCAAGCGTCGATCCGCACCGATGCGGGGGCAGGCCGGCCCGACATGGTGATTCGCCTCCCCGGCGGAAAGTCGCTCGCGGTCGACGCCAAGGTTCCGCTGGATGCCTACCTCGAGGCGACGGCGACCCCGGTGGCAGCCACCGGCGCCGACGGTGAGCGACGACAACGGCTGCTCGACAAGCATGTGAAGGCCGTGCGTGCCCATGTCGACGCCCTTGCGAAGAAGACCTACTGGGCGGGACTTTCCTCGAGCCCCGAGTTCGTGATCTGCTTTCTGCCCAGCGAATCGCTGCTGTCGGCGGCTTTGGAAGGGGATGCCGCGCTGCTGGACTACGCGTTCAGCAAGAGGGTCGCCCTGGCGTCGCCCGTGAACCTCTGGGCCGTTCTGAAGACGATCGCCTACACGTGGACGCAGCAGGATGTCTCGCAGGAAGCGCGACGGCTGTTCGAGCTCGGCAACGAGCTGTATGGACGGCTGACGTCACTGGCGTCGCACGCCGACGACCTGCGCCGCGCGATCGAACGGACCGTGGACAGCTACAACCGGTTCGCAGGTTCACTCGAGTCGCGGGTCCTGGTCAGTGCCCGTCGGTTCCCCGGGATCGATCAGACCAAGCTCGACGCACTGCCGGAGTCGGCGGCGATCGAAGCATCCACTCGCCGTCTGACCGCATCCGAGCTGCTCGAGGGCATCGATGACCCCGCCTCGGATGGCCGGACCGACGATGCCGTCACCGAAGACGCTCCCACGATGACGGCCGACCTGGGCCTGCTGCGCACACGGATCGACGAACCCACACCGGCCGATCAGGCAGGGGTGTCGGTCACTGACCGCCGGGAATCAGACTGAGCAACGCGATGGCGGCGCCCGAGACCGCCACGAATGCGCCGATCATCCACCAGGCGCTGATCTGTTCGCCCTCTTTGTGGCGTACCCGGAACAGCACGTCAGGACGCCGAGCCGGATCCGTGTCGATCTTCGGATGGGAGCCCGTGCGCGACAGCGCGTCGGCCACAACCGCGTGCGCTCCGGTGCGCGGCGAAGATGCCCCGGTGTCCGACGCCATGTCCGCCTCCTTGACCAGTGCGACGATCGCGACGCACCGGCTCGATTCTGTCATGCCCCGGTCGTGATCCCGCGCATTCACAGCAACCTGTGCCTGCGCGTCACCTCTGTCGCGAGGTCACAGCCACTTCGACGTCAGGTGCTCTGACGAGATGCGGCGCAGCGTGCCGGAGGCGCCCCGCAGCACGACGCTCTCGGTGTAGACGTGGCCGCCCTCGCGACGCACGCCGGCGACCAGCTCGCCGTTGGTCACCCCGGTCGCCACGAACAGTGTGTTGCTCCCCTGCACGAGGTCGTCAGCCTCGTAGACGTGACCGTCGAGCGCGAGCCCCGCATCGATGCCGCGTTGCTTCTCGTCGTCGTTGCGCGGCCACAGCCGCCCCTGGATGTGACCGCCGAGCGCCTTGATGGCACACGCGGTGACGATCCCCTCGGGGCTGCCGCCGATGCCCACGCACATGTCGGTGCGGGCATTGTGACGTGCGGCGTTGATGCCGCCCGCGACGTCGCCGTCGCTCATCAGCCGCGTGCCGGCTCCGGCCTCGCGGATCTGCTCGATCAGCTCGTCGTGCCGAGGCCGGTGCAGCACCGAGATGACCATCTCATCGACCGGCTTGCCCAGCGCCGCAGCCAGGCGACGGATGTTCTCACCGATCGGCAGGCGGATGTCGACGACACCGACACCAGCGGGCCCCGTGACGAGCTTGTCCATGTAGAACACGCTCGACGCGTCGAGCATCGTGCCCGAATCCGACACCGCGATCACCGAGAGCGCGTTGTTGCGTCCGGCCGCCGTCAGCGAGGTGCCGTCGATCGGGTCGACGGCGACGTCACATCGCGGGCCGGTGCCGTTGCCGACGTGCTCGCCGTTGAACAGCATTGGGGCGTTGTCCTTCTCGCCCTCGCCGATCACGATCGTCCCGTCGAAGCTGACGGTGGTCAGGAACGCCCGCATCGCGTCCACGGCCGCACCGTCGGCTGCCTCTTTGCGTCCGCGGCCGATGAACGGCACGGCGCGGATCGCGGCCGCCTCGGTCGCCCGCACCAGTTCGAGCGCCATATTGCGGTCGGGGTGCAACGGCGTCGAATGGTCGGCAGGGACGTTCGGATCAACCGTGAGACTCACCATGCCGTCACGATAACCGTCCAGGCGCAGGAAAGACAGCGATTACAGAAGAGAGAACAAGAAGGATTGGCGATTCTTTCGTGCTCGTCATATCGTGGCCACCTCAACTCCTCGTCGCGCAGCGCGGGCCTGCCAGACCCGCTTCGCTAGAGTTGAGACGATCCCCGACCCACCACCTTGACCAAGGAGCGCACGCCATGCCCGTCGCCACCCCCGAACAGTATGCCGAGATGCTCGACCGAGCCAAGACCGGCGGCTTTGCGTACCCCGCGATCAACGTATCCAGCTCGCAGACGATCAACTCGGTGCTGCAGGGTCTGACCGAGGCTGGTTCCGACGGCATCATCCAGGTGACCACCGGCGGAGCCGACTACTTCGCCGGGCAGTCCGTGAAGGCCCGCGCCACGGGCGCGCTGGCATTCGCGAAGTTCGCCACCGAGGTGGCCAAGAACTACCCGATCACCGTCGCCCTGCACACCGACCACTGCCCCAAGCCGGCGCTGGCCGATTTCGTGCTGCCGCTGGTGGCCGCCAGCGAAGAAGAGGTCAAGGCCGGTCGCAACCCGATCTTCCAGTCGCACATGTGGGACGGTTCGGCCGTGCCCCTGGACGAGAACATCGAGGTGGCCAAAGAGCTGCTGCCGCGCATGAAGAACATCCACGCGATCCTCGAGGTCGAGATCGGTGTCGTCGGCGGCGAGGAGGACGGCGTCAAGCACGAGGGCACCAACGACGCCCTGTACACGACCGTCGGCGACGTCGCGAAGGCGGTCGAAGCGCTCGGTCTGGGCGAGAACGGTCGCTACATCGCCGCTCTGACGTTCGGCAATGTGCACGGGGTGTACAAGCCGGGCAACGTCAAGCTGCGCCCCGAACTGCTGGGCGAGATCCAGGCCGGCATCGCCGAGCGGTTCGGCACCGGTCCGCTCCCCCTCGACCTCGTCTTCCACGGCGGGTCGGGCTCGTCCGACGCCGAGATCGCGACCGCCGTCGCGAACGGCGTCATCAAGATGAACGTCGACACCGACACGCAGTACGCGTTCGCCCGGTCGGTCGCCGGCTACATGTTCCAGAACTACGACGGTGTGCTGAAGGTCGACGGCGAGGTGGGCAACAAGAAGCAGTACGACCCGCGTGCGTGGGGCAAGGTCGCCGAGTCAGCGATGGCCGCACGCGTGGCCGAGGCCACCAAGCAGCTGGGATCGTTCGGCAAGAGCCAGTCGTAACCCACGTCGAAGAGATGAGGATGCCTCGGCCCGATGGGTCGAGGCATCCTGCGTGTGGGCACGCGATCGCAGTCAGCGCCCGATCGCGGTGATTTTCTGCCCGTCGGGGGCCAGCAGCCACCACACGTTGCCGATGCCCTGCCCCTTGATCATGCCGGCGGTCGTGTCACCGTCGAAGTAGTAGAGCGGCCATCCGTCGAGCGTCACCTGGTACCCGCCGTCGGGCGCCGGGATCTCGCCGACCGCGGCGTCGACTCCGTCGCCCTTCGGCTGCGTGGATATGGTGGTCACCGGAGGCCAGCTGGCACGGCACGCCGCGTCGCACGACGTGCTCTTCGCGTTCTGCTGGTCACCCGAATACAGGTACACCGCGCGGCCCGCGGCATCCACCACGACCGTCCCGGCGCTGGAGTGCGCGGTCTTCAGAACGACGCGCGGGCCGGTGTCGGGTCCACAGCCGGCGAGGGCGGCGGCGGTCAGTGCGAGAGTGGCGGAGACGGCGAGCGCGGTGAGCGCGCGGGTGAGTCGCATGTTTCCAGTCTGCGCCCACCGCGACCACCCCGCATACGTGCGGTGTCATCTGACTGCCGCCGACGTGTTCGCTAACGACCCAGGATGTAGTGCATGAGCGCCGGGTCGCCCATCAGTGGGATCGTCAGGCACACCGACACGACGAGGTAGGTCGCCGCCGCACCCACCAGCGGGATCCACCACGACACGCGACCGCGCCGCATGACCCTGATCGAGAAGTACGCGGTCACGATGAACCCCACGACCAGCAGCGCCGCTGCCGCGATCCCCCATGCCTGCGTCGTCGGCGTCGAGGTGAACGACCCCGGCACGCCCATCACCTTGTAGGTGGCATCGGCCACAGCGGCCAGATCCAGGAACGAGAATACCGAGAGCACGACGTTGACGGCTCCGTACGCGAGCAGCACGATCGTGACGATGCGGTTCACCGCAGCTCCCGGCCGCGCAGCCGGAACAGCGGTCGGGACTCGGGCAGGCGCGGCCTGTGCGGCCGGGGCCACCGGCGGTGCCGCCGACGGCGAAGCCGGATGCTGAATGCGCGCCCGCTGCTCGGCGGGGGTCGCATACTCGCCGTACTGCGGCCGGGGGCGGGGATCGCTGCCGCTGTCGGCCCCCTGTCCACGGCTGTGCTCATGACGCGGATCGGTCATCGGCGGCCTCCTCGCCCTCGGTGGTCGGCCGCGCCGTCCACGGTGGTGCGCAGTTCTTTGGGCAGCGAGAAGATCAGGTCCTCTTCAGCGGTGCGCACCTCGTCGACGTCGCTGTAGCCGGCCTCGGCGAGGGCGGCCAGAACACCGTGCACGAGGTCTTCGGGCACCGATGCGCCGCTGGTGACGCCGACCGTGGCCACCCCGTCGAGCCATTCCTGTCGGATCTCGTCGGCGTCGTCGATGCGGTACGCGGTGCGCGCGCCGCCCTGCAGGGCCACCTCGGCCAGACGCACAGTGTTCGACGAGTTCGCCGAGCCGACCACGAGCACCAGATCAGCACCGGCGGCGACCTTCTTCACCGCGACCTGACGGTTCTGGGTGGCGTAGCAGATGTCGTCGGTCGGCGGATCCTGCAGGAGCGGAAACCGCTCGCGCAGCCTGCGGACCGTCTGCATGGTCTCGTCGACCGAGAGCGTGGTCTGCGACAGCCATACGACCTTGGCGGGATCGCGCACCACGACCGTGTCGGCCTCTTCAGGCGAAGTGACCACCGTCACGTGCTCCGGCGCTTCGCCGGCTGTGCCCTCGACTTCTTCGTGCCCGGTGTGGCCGATCAGCAGGATCTGCCGGTCGTCGCGGGCGAAGCGCACGGCCTCGCGATGCACTTTGGTCACCAGAGGGCACGTGGCATCGATGGCGTGCAGACCGCGGGCGGCTGCGGCGTCTTTCACCGCGGGAGCGACCCCGTGTGCGCTGAAGACGACCAGCGCGCCTTCGGGAACTTCGTCCACCTCGTCGACGAAGACGGCGCCCTTCGCTTCGAGGTCGCTGACCACATGGCGGTTGTGCACGATCTGCTTGCGCACGTACACCGGTGCGCCGTGACGCTCCAGCGCCTTCTCGACGGTGACCACCGCTCGGTCCACGCCCGCACAGTAGCCTCGCGGCGCGGCCAGCAGCACACGCTTGTGTCCGTGCACCGGGATATCCTGGAGCGGCTCGGTGCGCACGGCGCGGCCGGGGGCGCGGGGCGCGGGCAGACGGACGACGGTGGCGCTCACGGTTCTGATTGTACGGACGTCACCCGGCAAAAGGCCGCACACCTCATCGCCACGGCCGCCGGCCGCCGGCCGCGCAATCCGGAAGGACGCCATGACCACGTTCCGCCCCGAGGCAGGACCCGGGCAGCCGCCTGCCGACAGCGTGCATCCGCGTGAGTCGCGCCCCGACGCGCCGACCTCCGTGTCGCGGCTGAACGAGACCATCCACGGTTTCGTCGAGCGCTGGGGATCGGTGTGGGTCGAGGGCGAGATCACGTCGTGGAACGTGCGCGCGGGCGCCGTGTACGGGCGGTTGAAGGATGCCTCGAACGACGCGACGCTGTCATTCCGGCTGTGGTCGAGCATCCGTGCGCGCATGACCGACGACCTCAGAGTCGGTGACCGCGTCGTCGCGTGCGTGAAGGCCGACTACTACATCAAGGGCGGAGACTTCACCTTCGCGGTGTCGCAGATGCGTCGCGCCGGCCTCGGCGACCAGCTCGAGCGTCTCGAACGGCTGCGCGCCCAGCTGCGTGCGGAGGGACTGTTCGACCCCGCACGCAAGAAGCCGATCCCCTTCTTGCCGCACTGCATCGGGCTGATCACCGGCGAGAGATCCGATGCCGAGAAGGACGTGCACCGCAACGCGCAGCTGCGCTGGCCGCACGTGCGGTTCCGCACCGTGCACGCGGCGGTGCAGGGCGACCGGTGCGTCCCCGAGACGCTCGCGGCCTTGCAGACGCTGGATGCCGATCCCGAGGTCGACGTCATCGTGATCGCACGCGGGGGCGGCGACCCGCAGACCCTGCTCGGGTTCAGCGACGAGCGGCTGCTGCGCGCGGTGGCCGCGGCATCCACCCCGGTGGTCAGCGCGATCGGACACGAGAACGACCATCCGCTCCTGGACGACGTCGCCGATCTGCGGGCCTCCACTCCCACCGACGCGGCCAAGCGGATCGTGCCCGACGTCGGCGAGCAGCGGGCGCTGGTGTCCCAGCTGCGCGCACGGCTGACGATGCGTCTGACCACGCGCATCACGCACGACATCGCCCAGCTCGAACAGCTGCGCAGCCGCCCGGTTCTGCGCGAACCCGAATCGCTGATCGCCGGACGCACGCAGGATGTCTGGCTGCTCGCCGCCCGTGGCCGCGACCTCGTCGACCGGCGGGTGGAGACGGCCGCCTCACGCGTGGCGCAGCTGCGGGCGACCCTGCACGCGCTCTCCCCGGCGGCGACGCTCGCACGCGGTTACGCGATCGCCCACCTGCACGACGGCACCATCCTGCGCGATGCGGCGCAGGCGGCGGCGGGCACCGCGCTGACGGTGACGCTCGACCGCGGGAGCATCGCCGCCACCTCCGACGGCGAAGTCGCCGAATCGGCCGCGCCGGCAACCCGAACTAAGCTGTAGAGCATGACCGAGCCGAGCGAAACCATCGCCGACGTCGCGACTCTGAGCTTCGAGCAGGCGCGTGACGAGCTGGTCAGCGTGGTCGCAGAACTCGAGCAGGGCTCACCCACCCTCGAGCACTCGCTCGCGCTGTGGGAGCGCGGCGAGGCCCTCGCCGCCCGGTGCGAGCAATGGCTGCGCGGTGCCAAGCAGCGCCTTGACGACGCCCGCGCGCAGGTCGAGGCGGACTGATGGCACGAACCTCTGCAACAGCGGCGGCCGGCCACATCGTCGCCGAGCTCGGGCGCCCCGAGACGGCCGATGAGACCGCCGCCCGCAAGGCCGAGTCGTCGCGTGTCTATCGCTCGAGCCAGACCGTGCGCAACCTCGTCGCCGCCCTCCTGGCGACCCTCGCCGTCGTCGCGGTGGTCATCATGATCGTGCCGCGCGGCAATTCCACGCCGCCACCGCCGGTCGACGTCGCAGCCATCGCGCAGCAGGCGTCCACGGCCACCGGTCAGACCGTCGTGGTCCCGCACGTGCCGACCGGGTGGCGGGCCAACGACGCAGCGCTGTCAGGCGATGCGACATCCACCTGGACCGTCGTCTACGCGACGGGCACGGACGCCGGGTTCTTGCGCGTCGCGCAGGGGTTCGGCGCCGACACGGCGTGGGACGCCCGGCTGCTGTCGGGTGCCGCGCCCTCGGGCACCGTGACCATCGACGGCATCGAATGGACGCGGTACGCGATCGGCGACCCCTCGCAGAACGCCAACATCAGCTACGCGATCGGCACCAGCGCCGGCCCCGACCGCATCCTCGTCTACGGAGCCACCGACGCGAAGACCGCGGCTACGGCGGCCCGCGGACTCACCGATCAGATCGCCGCCCTGCGACAGGAGAAGAAATGACTGAAGCCCTCGTACGACTCACCCCTCAGGCCGCGTGGGATCGCCTCGCCGCGGGGAACGCACGATTCGTCGAGGGCACGCTCCTGCATCCACGACAGAGCGCGGACCGGCGCCGCGAGCTCACCGACGGCCAGCACCCGCACGCCGTGGTCTTCGGCTGCTCCGACTCGCGTCCCGCCTCTGAGATCGTCTTCGACGAGGGCCTGGGCGATATGTTCGTCGTGCGCAATGCGGGGCAGGTCGTCTCGCCGTCCGCTCTGGGCAGCATCGAGTTCGCCGTGGCGATCCTCGACGTCCCGCTGATGGTGGTGCTCGGTCACCAGGCATGCGGCGCAGTGCGCGCCGCGATCGACAGCACGCGCGGGGACGCCCCCGAGCTCCCGGCGCAGATCTGGCGGCTGATCGCGCCGATCGTGCCCACCGTGCACCGCATCGCCCGCGCGGCGAACACCGTGCCACAAGCCGCCGACCCCGACGAGGTCGGTCGCGAGCATCTGCGCGCGACGATCGCAGAGCTGCTGCAGGCATCCCCCATCATCGCCGACGCGGTGGCATCCGGACGACTGGGCATCGTGGGGGCGATCTACCGCCTCGGCGAGGGCACCACCGTGCCGTTCGTCACCGAAGGACCCATCTCGATCCCGGGGCTGTGAGCCCTACCGCCCGCATTCAGGAGGAACGACGAAGTGACTGACATCGAATACCGCATCGAGCACGACACCATGGGCGAAGTCCGGGTGCCGGCCTCTGCCCTGTATGGAGCGCAGACGCAGCGAGCGGTGGAGAACTTCCCGATCTCGGGCAAGGGCCTTGAGTCGACGCAGATCGCAGCCCTGGCCCGCATCAAGAAGGCCGCGGCCTTGGCCAACAAGAGCCTCGGCGTGCTGGACGCCTCCATCGCCGATGCGATCGCCGACGCGGCCGACGAGGTCATCACCGGCGCTCACGACGACCAGTTCCCCATCGACACGTACCAGACCGGGTCCGGCACGAGCTCGAACATGAACATGAACGAGGTGCTGGCAACCCTGGCCACGCAGCGACTGGGCGCCGACGTCCACCCGAACGACCACGTGAACGCTTCGCAGTCGTCCAACGACGTGTTCCCCACGTCCGTGCACATCGCCGTCACACAGGCGCTCATCGATGACCTGATCCCGGCGTTGGACCACCTCGCCGTCGCCTTCGAGTCGAAGGCGCAGCTGTGGAAGGAGGTCGTGAAATCCGGTCGCACGCATCTGATGGATGCGACCCCGGTCACACTCGGCCAGGAGTTCGGCGGCTACGCGCGCCAGATGCGCCTGGGAATCGAGCGGATCCGTGCGGCCCTGCCCCGAGTCGGCGAGATCCCCCTGGGCGGCACCGCCGTCGGCACCGGCATCAACACCCCCATCGGCTTCCCGCAGAAGGTCATCGAGCTGCTGGCCGCTGAGACCGAGCTGCCGATCGTCGAGGCCAAGGACCACTTCGAGGCGCAGGCGAACCGCGACGGCCTGGTCGAGGCATCCGGCGCCCTGCGAACGATCGCGGTGTCGCTGACCAAGATCAACAACGACCTGCGGTGGATGGGTTCGGGTCCCAACACGGGTCTGGGCGAGCTGCACATCCCCGACCTGCAGCCGGGATCGTCCATCATGCCGGGCAAGGTCAACCCGGTGATCCCCGAGGCCACACTGATGGTGTGTGCGCGGGTGATCGGCAACGATGCGACCGTCGCGTGGGCCGGTGCCTCGGGCGCGTTCGAGTTGAACGTCGCCATCCCGGTCATGGGCACGGCGCTGCTGGAGTCGGTGCGCCTGCTCTCCAACGCGACGCGGCTGCTGGCCGACAAGACCGTGGACGGCCTGGAGGCCAACGTCGAGCGCGCAGCCGCCTATGCGGGCATGTCGCCGTCGATCGTGACGCCCTTGAACAAGGTGATCGGTTACGAGGCGGCGTCCAAGATCGCCAAGCACGCGATCGCCCAGGGCATCACAGTGCGCGAGGCCGTGATCGACCTCGGCTACGTCGAACGCGGCGAGATCACCGAAGAGCAGTTGGACGCGAAGCTGGACGTGCTCTCGATGACGCACGCCGGCTGAGGCGCGGTCGGGGCGATGCTCAGGCGATAATGGCCTGGTGCACCGTGCGCATCGCCCTCTGTCTGCGCGCACCCGGATCCTGGGTGCGATCCTCGTCGTGGCCGTCATCGGGCTCGCGATCGTCGGCGGTGTGACCTTCGTCGTGCAGCGGCAGCGCGTGATCGCCAGCGTGGACCAGCGCCTGAACACGCAGGTCGCCGCCCTGCGCACAGTCGCCGGGAGCACAGGTGCCACCCAGGGCGACGGCTCCGACTCGGCCGCCACGGTGACGGAAGAACTCGATCCGGCGGAGTTCCACTCCGTGGCGTCGTATCTGAAGGCCGCGGTGGCGCGTCTCGTGCCGGCCCAGAACGAAGCAGCCGTCGCCATCATCGACGGGCGTGCGGTGTATCGTCCGTCGACCCTGAGCGGATTCGACATCTCACGACAGAACGCGTTGATCGCCCGCGCCTGGAATGAGTCGGAGAAGGCGAAGACCGCGGTGACGGGCACCGCTGACACACCCTTGGGTGCGCTGAGCTATATCGCCGTGCCGATCACGATGCCCGGCGATGACGCACACGGCGTGTATCTGCGAGTCGTGAACCTCGATGCGGAACTGCGCCCGGTCACCGCCTCGATCACCACTTATGCGCTGGCGGCGCTGGTCATGGTGGCGGCCATCGCCGGCGTGGGCTGGTTCGTCGCCGGGCGCCTGCTCTCACCGATCCGGCACCTGCGCGAGACCGCCGATGCGATCACCCTCTCTGACTTCGGCGCGCGGCTGCCCGCGGAGGGCGACGACGACATCTCAGATCTCACCCGTACTGTCAACTCGATGCTCGACCGCCTGGAAAGCTCGGTCGACGTGCAGCGCCAGCTGCTGGATGACGTGCGGCACGAGCTGAAGACGCCCATCACGATCGTGCGCGGGCACCTGGAGCTGATGGATGCCGCAGACCCCGCCGACGTCGCCAACACGCGCGCATTGGGTATCGCGGAGCTGGACCGGATGACCCGGCTCGTGCAGGACATCGATCTGCTCGCGACCGTCGAAGGCGGCGAGCAGTTCGAGATGCGCGAAGTCGCAGTGGCCGACCTCACCCGGCGCATGGGCGACCTCGTCGCGGTCATCCCCGGTCACACCTGGGAGGTGGAAGCCACCGCGGACGTCCGCATCAACGGCGACCCCGACCGCCTCCTGCAGGCGTGGCTGCAGCTGGCCGACAATGCGGCCAAGTACACTCCCGCAGGCTCCGTCGTGCACGTGGGCAGCATCGCGACCGTCGATGAAGTGCGCCTGTGGGTGCGCGATCACGGTCCCGGCATCCCTGCGGCCTCGCATCGTCGGATCTTCCGCCGCTTCGACCGTGCAGGCGGCAAGCGCTCCGTGGGCGGTTCTGGCCTCGGCCTTGCCATCGTCGATGCGATCGTCAAGGCACACGGGGGCAGCTGCGAGGTCGGCGACACGCCCGGCGGCGGAGCGACCTTCACCATCCATGTGCCGGTGCGCACGGGTGCGGCTGTGCTGCCGCACCCCGTTCGCGCCGGCGACGTCCTGTTGCAGAGAGAGGCGGCCGAATGACCCGCATCCTGATCGCCGAAGACGAACCGTCGATCTCGGCGTTCGTCCGCCGCGGGCTCGAATCCGCCGGGTTCGACACCGTGATCGCCGAGGATGGCGAGCGCGCTCTGCAGGAGGCTCTCAGCGGCGACGTGGACCTCGTGCTCCTGGACATCGGGCTGCCCATCATGGACGGTTTCGAGGTGCTTCAGCGGGTGCGCGCCGCGGGGTCTGCCATCCCCGTGATCATGTTGACGGCGCGTACGAGCACGCGCGACACCGTCGAAGGGCTGGAGAGCGGCGCGAACGACTATGTGCCCAAGCCCTTCACGTTCGAAGAGCTGCTTGCGCGGGTGCGCCGGCGCCTGAGCGATGCGGCGCCGCGGCGAAGCTATGCGCTCTCACGTGGCGACGTCGAGCTCGACCTTCTCGCGCGGCGCATCACCGTCGGCGGGCAGGAGATCGACCTCTCGGCGCGCGAGTTCACCCTCGCCGAGCAGTTCCTGCGCCACCCCGGTGAGGTGCTGACCCGGGAGTGGCTGTTGAGCGAGGTGTGGGGCATGAACTTCGACCCCGGCTCGAACGTCGTCGATGTCTACGTCAGGTACCTGCGCGGCAAGCTCGGTCACGACCGGATCACCACGGTCCGTGGCGTCGGATACCGCTGGGAGTGATGGAGAAGCCCCCGGCGTCGGGGAAACGCCGGGGGCTGAAAACGGACGCGCACTCAGTCGCGCCCGATCAATCGCCGCTGTCTGGGGAACGGGACGATTGTTCCTGCCATCCGATCCAGGTACGGGGATGGACCTGGACGGACGTTTTCACCGCCTCTTCGGCGGAATCCTGAACCTGCTGGTAGAGGCTCTGCAGGCGCGTGGAGAAGCTCCTGCGCCAGTCTTCGGCATCGCGCAGCAGATCCTGGGCGTTGTCGTCGCCGCCGGGGACTGCGTGATCGGGCACGGCACCCTGCTCATCTTGACCAGGACCGGGCTCATCTTGACCAGGACCGGGCTGGCCCGGACCGTCCTTGCCCCGATGGCGCTTGTCGTGGTCGTCGCGGGAGCCTTTGCGCGGTGGAGCAGGGTTCTTCGATGAACCGGTCCGGGACGAATGCGCCGCCGGAGCCTTCTGATGCGTGGAGTCGCTGCCTGCAGCCGGTCCGCCGGTGCGACCGGTGTCCACCGACGGCGAGACCTCTTGCGCATCCGGTGCCGGAACCGTCACCGGTCCGATCTTCGCATCGGCGACGAGGGCCGACGATGCGACGGGTGCGGTGACGCCGTGCACGACGATCGCCGCGTTCGCGAGAGGTGTGCCTGCACGGTCGGCGAGCGCCGCCGCGCTTGTCAGACCGATGATGGAACCGACGGCCACGGTCACCGCGACGGCGGCTCCGCCGCCGACCATCAATGCCGCTCGAGCGTCCACGTTCACCCCTCAGTACGCAATCCCCTGTGCGCTTGTTCTATCGTGCCTCCTTCGACCATCAGAGGCCGCATCGAGCGGGTGAGACTCTTCTCATGCTCTTCCGGCGGTGGCCCGCGCACTGCCCGCTCTGTGTCAGGACAGCTCCTCGGCCTCCAGCAGCTGCGTGACCAGCGCCGCGATCTGCGACCTCTCCGAGCGGGTGAGGGTGATGTGCGCGAACAGGTCATGTCCTTTCAGCGTCTCGATGACCGACGCGACCCCGTCGTGGCGGCCCACGCGCAGGTTGTCACGCTGCCCGACGTCGTGGGTGAGCACGACACGCGAGTTCTGGCCGATGCGGCTGAGCACCGTCAGCAGCACGTTGCGTTCCAGCGACTGCGCCTCGTCGACGATCACGAAGGCATCGTGCAGGGAACGGCCGCGGATGTGGGTGAGCGGCAGTACTTCGAGGATGCCGCGGGCCATGACCTCCTCGATGACATTGGCCGAGACGACCGAGCCGAGGGTGTCGTACACGGCCTGACCCCACGGGTTCATCTTCTCCTGCTGATCGCCGGGCAGGTACCCGAGCTCCTGACCGCCCACGGCGAACAGGGGGCGGAACACGATGATGCGCCGCTGCTGCTGACGCTCGAGCACGGCCTCCAGCCCCGCGCACAGCGCCAGAGCGGACTTGCCTGTGCCGGCGCGTCCGCCGAGCGAGACGATGCCCACCTCCGGATCCAGCAGCAGATCGATCGCTATGCGCTGTTCGGCGCTGCGCCCGTGCAGCCCGAACGCTTCACGGTCGCCGCGCACGAGACGGTATTCGCCGTCGGCGGTGACACGGCCCAGCGCGGAGCCGCGTTCGGAGTGGATGACCAGGCCGGTGTTCACCGGCAGCCCCTTCACGTCCTCCGCGACACCGATCTCGCTCTCGTAGAGGTCGCTCATCTCATCCCCCGACACGGCGAGTTCGGCGATGCCCGTCCAGCCGGAGTCGACCGCCTGCTCGGCGAGGTACTCCTCGGCGCTGATCCCCAGCGACGCGGCCTTGACCCGCATCGGCAGGTCCTTCGAGACCACGGTGACGCTCTGGCCGTCGTCCATCAGATGCATCGCGACGGACAGGATGCGTGTGTCGTTGTCGCCCAGACGCAACCCGGCCGGCAGGACCGAGGCATCCGTGTTCGCCAGTTCGACCCGCAGCGTGCCGCCCTGGCCCACCGGGACGGGAAAGTCCAATCGCCCGTGCTCGATGCGCAGTTCGTCCAGGTGTCGCAGCGCCTGCCGGGCGAAGTACCCCAGTTCGGGGTCGTGTCGCTTGCCCTCCAGCTCCGTGATCACCACCACGGGGATGACGACCGAATGCTCGGCGAACCGGAAGAAGGCCCGAGGGTCGCTCAGCAGCACCGACGTGTCCAGCACGTAGGTGCGCAGATCCTGGTCGAGGCCTGTGGAGGCCGCACCGGCGTCCGTCGGCTCGGCGATGGCGGTCCGGCTCTGCTGTGATGCTCGTGTGGTCACGACCCGCTCCCCATCCGGGACTGTCGTCCCAGGCGTCTCAGGTCGACCGCGGGCCACGAGTCGCGATCCGGAGGGCCGACCCGACCGGGCGACTTGCCCGATGCCATGACCGTACGACGAAGGACCCGGGCAACGACTGCCCGACACGCCAACAGCGCGTTAACGGATGGCTAACGCGTGCAGCGACTCTCGCTCACCACGAGCCTCCGGCGGCGAACTCGGCCATCGCATCGCCGAGAAGCACCAGCGTGTCTTCCCCGGTACCGGCGTGGGCCGACAGGCGGATGAGGCCCGAGCGTGCGGTGAACACCACTCCACGGTTGGCAAGGGCTGCCGCCAGCGGCGCGGCATCGGTCGCAGACGGGGCGAGTGCGACGATGCCGGCCCGCCGCTCGCGCTCGACAGGGGTGACCACGGGGATGCCGTAGCGTTCGGCCAGGAACAGGACCTGGTCGGCCCGGTCGGCCACCGCCGCGGCGATCTCGGCCACGCCCGCCGCCTGCACCTGGCCCAGGGCGGTCGCCAGCCGGCTGGCCGCCAGCTGATCGGGCGCGGTCACCTGAAAGGCCCGCGCGTCCGGAGCGGGCGGCGGCACCTCGTCCATCGCCAGTCCGCCCGCGACTCCCGCAAAGCCGGAGAGGACCGGGTCGATGCGCGCACGCGCGCGCTCCGAGAAGCGAGCCCACCCCGTGCCACGACCGGCCCGCAACCACTTGTACCCGTTGCCGCACACGACGTCGGCGGCCGCATAGTCGGCGTCGACGACACCGAAGCCCTGGATCGCATCCACGATCAGCAGTCGGTCGCCGATGACATCACGCAGCCCTGTGAGATCGGTGAGGTAGCCCGTGCGGAAGTCGACGAGGCTGACCGCCACCGCGGTGGTCTGATCGGTCAGCGCCCCGGCCACTTCATCGACGCTGACGAAGCCGTTCGCGGGCTCGAACCACTGCACTGTCAGCTCTTCGCACAGTGCAGCAGCGCGGGCTGCTGTCACCGACAGACTCGGAAAGTCCGCACGCGAGACCAGCAGTCCGCCGCGCACACCGTAGATGGCCTGCATGAGACCGTACGCGGTCGAGGGCTGCAGGACGACCTCGTCAGAGTCGGCGTCCAACAACGCCGCCAGCAGAGCACGTGCCTCGCCCGCACGCGATGAGACCAACTCGATGCTCGTGCGCCGACCCGTGCCGAACAGTTCCGCATCGGCGCGGGATTCGGCGCGCACCGCGGTTGACAGAGGACCGAAAGCGGCCCAGTCGAGGTAGCCCGGCTCGATGTCGAACGATTCCAGGTACTGCTCAAGATCGGTCACGCAGTCATTCTGACACGCGGGGACCGCACGCTCGTCGCCAGGCTCCGTCGCCGGGCTCGGCCGCCTCGCTCAGCCGCCGTAGCGGCGATCCCGATCCGCGAAGTCGCGGATCGCGCGCAAGAAGTCGACTTCGCGCAGATCGGGGCCCAGCGCCTCCACGAAATAGAACTCGCTGTGCGCGGACTGCCAGAGCAGGAAGTCGCTCAGGCGCTGCTCGCCGGAGGTGCGGATCACGAGGTCGGGGTCGGGCTGACCTCCGGTGTACAAGTGCTCGGCGATCTGCTCGGGGGTCAGGCTCGCCGCCAATTCTTCCAGCGTCCCGCCGCGCTCGTCGTGCTGCTGGATGATGCTGCGCACCGCGTCGACGATCTCGCCGCGTCCGCCGTACCCGACGGCGAGGTTGACATGCAGCCCGGTGTTCGCCCGCGTGCGCTCCTGCGCATCGGCCAGCACCCGCGCCAGCTCCGATGGCAGGCCATCGGTGCGGCCGACATGTTGCACGCGCCAGTCGCGTGCGTGCGACAGGCTGTCGGCGAGTTCGGCGATGATCTCGATCAGATCCGAGATCTCGTCCGCATTGCGCTTGCGGATGTTGTCCAGCGACAGCAGGTACAGCGATACGACCCGCACGCCGATGTCGTCGCACCACTCCAGGAACTCGCGCATCTTCGCCGCCCCCGCACGGTGGCCCTCTGCCGCGGAGTGGTACCCGAGCTGTCGCGCCCAGCGTCGATTCCCGTCGATCATCATGGCCACGTGCTCTGGGACCGAGGCGGGGTCGATGTGCCGACGCAACCGGCCGATGTACAGCCGATAGAGCAGGCCTTGGCCCCGGGTCGACCGCGCAGACATCACTCCCCCACGCTACCGCGCGACACCAATGTTCCGACGGCGGCATGCAACCACGCCTAGGCTCGGAGGGTGAGCCGCAGATCCCGTCCTGACGACCCGTCGGCTTCGGCCGCGCCCGACGCGGGAGCGGCGATGCCGCAGCTTCCCCTGCTGGACGCAGCATCGATGGATGCGCAGACCGAGATCAAACCGACCTGGCGAGGCTGGATCCACGCGGCGACCTTCCCCGTCGCTCTGGCCGCCGGCATCGTCCTGATCGTGCTGGCGCACGGCGCGCCCGCCAAATGGTCGTCGGCCGTGTTCATGGTCACGTCGCTGCTGCTGTTCGGCAACTCCGCGCTGTACCACCGGTTCAACTGGAAGCCCAAGACCAAGGCCGTACTCAAACGCATCGACCACGCGAACATCCTGCTGCTGATCGCGGGGACGTACACGCCGCTGTCAGTGCTGGCCCTTCCCACCTCCCAGACGGTGACGATCCTGTCGATCGTGTGGGGCGGTGCGCTGCTGGGCATCGTCTTCCGCGTGTTCTGGATCAACGCGCCCCGCTGGCTGTACGTCGCGCTGTACCTGGCGCTGGGCTGGGCGGCTGTGATGTACATCGTGCCGCTGTTCCAGGCGAATGCGACGATGATGACGCTCGTGGTCATCGGCGGCCTGCTGTACACGGTCGGGGCCGTCGTCTACGCGCTCAAGCGTCCGAACCCGTGGCCGGGCCGGTTCGGATTCCACGAGATCTTCCACGTGTGCACGGTGCTCGCGTTCCTGTGCCACTGGACGGCGTCGCTGCTGATCGTGCTGCACCCCGTCTACCACCTGGGCTGAGCGACCTGGACTGAGCGCGCCGGGCTGAGCGCGCTGGGTTGCTACGGCGTCCTGTCCTGCTCGTCGCCGGCGTCCACATCCTGGTCGTCGGTCTCGGTGGCGCGGGCCGCGGCATCCCCTTCGCCCTGCTGCTCGTCCAGCTCTTCCTGGACCTGCGCGCGATACCGCGCGCGGCGGATGCGGCGCATCATGTCCCAGAGCAGGAACACGACGGCCAGAGCCAGGAACGCGATCGCGACGAATCCCCACGGGCCGGGATTGACGATGTCGGCAGGCGGTGCGGTCGGGGTGGGGGTGGGTGTCGCCTCGAGGAGCGCTCTCCCGGCCAGCACCGCGCCGGCGGCGATCGCAGCGTGCATTTTTCCTCATTCCGCGCGAAGCGCATAGCCTGGAATCCCAGCCTATTCCCCCGACGGAGTCACGATGACAACGCAGCAGATGCTCGATGAGCGTTACGGTCGCAATCGATCCGTGCGCCGGCGTGCATGGACGTGGGGAGTCATCGGCACGGTGGCCGTCGTCGCCGTGGGCCTGCTGGTGTGGGGAACGATCGCGAACACGATCAACGCGGCCGACGCGACCGCCACCGCCTACCACGTCCAGGATGCGCGCGCGGTGACCATCGACTTCCAGGTGAGCGCACCGGTCGGCTCGAAGGCCGTGTGCGTTCTCGAAGCCGACGACGCCGAACACGGGATCGTCGGCTGGCAGGTCGTCGAGCTGCCCGCATCCACCAGTCACACGCATGGATACAGCAGGACCATCCCGACCGTCGCCGAGGCGACCACTGGTTTGGTGAACACGTGCTGGGTGTCATAGGGTTTCGGCAGAGACAGACGCCCTGGCCAGGTGCCGGGGCGTTTTGCCATATCCCGCGCAGATCCCCAACAGAAGGAGAGACGACGTGTCTGAAGATGCTCCCGTGACGTTCCTCACGCAGGAGGCCTATGACCGTCTCACCGCTGAGCTGGAAGAGCTCTCGACCACCGGTCGAGAGGACATAGCGAAGCGCATCGAGGCGGCTCGCGAAGAGGGCGATCTCAAAGAGAACGGCGGCTACCACGCCGCGAAAGACGAACAGGGCAAGCAGGAGGCGCGCATCCGCACCCTGCAGGGCCTTCTCAAGCACGCCGTGGTCGGCCAGGCGCCCGAGAGCAACGGCATCGTGGAGTCGGGCACCGTCGTCACGGCGATCGTCGCCGGCGGTGAAGAGGTGTTCCTGCTGGGCAGCCGCGAGATCGCCGCAGACAGCGACCTGGACGTCTACAGCGAGGCGTCCCCGCTGGGCACGGCGATCATGGGCCTGAAAGAGGGCGCGAAGACCAGCTACACGGCTCCGAACGGGCGCGACATCGCCGTCGAGGTCGTGAAGGTCGAGACCTATTCCGGGCAGTGACCGGCCGTCGGTGAGGGCTGATCCGCTCCCGCGGGTCAGTCTTCGACCACTGCGGGGTCGAATCCGGCCGCGCGCAGCGTCTCGATGACGCGCGCGCGGTGCTCGGTCCCCCGGGTCTCCACGCTCAGCTGCAGCACGACCTCGCTGATCTGCATGCCCTGCCCGTGCCGGGTGTGCAGCGCCTCGACGACGTTCGCTCCGGCCTGGGCGAGCAGTTCGGCCACCTGGGCGAGCTGACCGGGACGGTCGGGAAGCGGAATGCGCAGGGACATGTAACGACCGGATGCCGCGAGCCCGTGCGCGACCACACGCTGCAGCAGCAGCGGGTCGATGTTGCCGCCGGACAGCACGACGGCGGTCGTTCCGCCCGCGGTGATCTTGCCTGCCAGGATCGCGGCGACTCCGACCGCTCCGGCCGGTTCGACGACCTGCTTCGCGCGTTCCAGCAGCACCAGCAGGGCACGCGCGATGTCGTCTTCGGTGACGGTGACGACCTCGTCCACCACGTCGCGGATGATCTCGAACGGGATGTCGCCGGGTCGGGCGACGGCGATGCCGTCGGCGATGGTGGGCGTGGTGGGCACCTGGATCGGGTGGCCTGCGCGCAGCGATTCGGGATAGGCGGCCGAGTTCTCCGCCTGCACGCCGATGACCCGCACCGTACGGCCCTCCGCGGCCGCGCGCGCCTTCACCGCCGCGCCGACGCCGGCGATCAGGCCCCCGCCGCCGATACCCATGATCACGGTGTCGAGGTCGGGCAGTGCGTCCCACAGCTCCAGGCCCAGCGTGCCCTGGCCGATGATCACGTCACGGTGGTCGAACGGGGGGATGAGCACGGCACCGGTGCGCTCGGCGAACTCTTCGGCCAATCGCAGCGGCGTCTCGACCGTCGCACCTTCGAGCACGACGTCTGCGCCGTACCCGCGGGTGGCCAGAAGCTTGGGCACCGGCACGCCCAGCGGCATGAAGATCGTAGCGGGAATGCCGAGCTGCTGCGCGGCCAGGGCCACACCCTGCGCGTGGTTGCCCGCCGAGGCGGCGACCACTCCCCTGGCCCGCTCGCTCTCGCTCAACCGGGACAGACGGTAGCTGGCGCCGCGGATCTTGAACGACCCCGTGCGCTGCAGGTTCTCCAGCTTCAGGTAGACCGGCACACCCGTCAGTTCCGACAGATACAGCGACTGGTCGATGGGCGTGCGCAGAGCGATGCCCTGCAGCGTGGCCGCCGCGTCTTCGAAGTCGGCGAGTGTGGGAGCGGTCATGCGCGGCCCTTCCTGGTGCGTGGCACCGTGTTCCAGATCAGATCGGCGTCGACGACGGCGTCGGCATCCTGCCATCCGCGGCGGCTCAGATAGACCGCCACGACGTTGACGAACGCTGCCACCGGCACCGCGAACAGCGCGCCCTGGATGCCGGCGATCATCGCACCGCCGGCGACGACCAGCACGACGGCGAGTGGGTGCACCTTCACCGCTGCCCCCATCAGCAGCGGCTGCAGGATGTGACCTTCGAGCTGCTGCACGCCCAGAACGATCACCAGCATCCACAGCGCGATCCACCAGCCGTTGTAGACGAGTGCGAGGAAGACCGCAACTGCCCCGGTCACGACCGCGCCGACGATCGGGACGAATGATCCGAGGAAGACCAGCACCCCGACCGGAGCGGCCAGGGGAACGCCGAGCAGGAACGCGCCCAGGCCGATGCCCACCGCGTCGATCGTGGCCACCAGAAGCTGTGTGCGCGCGTAGTTGACGATGGTGGTCCAGCCGGCCCGGCCCGCCCCATCGACGGCCGGGCGCGCTGACCGCGGGAACAGGCGTGTGGTCCAGCGCCAGATGCCCGCCCCGTCGGCGAGCAGGCACAGCAGGATGAACAGGCTCAGCACCGCGCCGGTGCCGATGTGGCCGACCGTCGTGCCGATGGCCAGTGCGCCGTTCCACAGCAGATCGGCCTGCTGCTGCAGCATCGCCCACGCGTTGGCCAGAAGTGCATCGATCTGCGCCTCGGTGACCTGCAGCGGGCCGTGGATGAGGCTGTCGCGCAGCCCATCGACGGCGTGCACCGTGCGGTCTCGCACCGAGCTCCACTGCTGCGTGACCTGCCAGACCGCCAGCCACAGCAGTCCCGTGACGACCGCGACCGCACCGATGACCGCGATGACGATGGCGGCCCACCGTGGCACGCGCCGGCGCAGCATCCACGCGAAGACGGGCCACAGCAGCGCAGTGATCAGAATGGCCACCATCAGCGGGATGACGAGCATCTTCAGCTGGACGATCAGCCAGATGCCGAGCCCGACCGCGGCGGCGATCACCAGGAAGCGCCACGAGAACGCCGTGGCCACGCGCAGTCCCCGCGGAACGGCCGTTCCGATCTCGGTGTCGACGGTGCGGTGGGCCAAGACGTCACGCACCCACGAGCGGGGCTTGCCGTCGGTCTCTGCCACGTGCCCAGTCTAGGGCGCGGGCTGCGCGCACCCTGACCGTGAGACACGGCCGATCAGAACGTCCCGCCGATCTTGTGCAGGCGCTCGATGCGGTCGGGAATCGGCGGGTGGGTCGAGAACAGCCGTTCCAGTGCGTTGGGGCGCAGCGGGTCGGCGATCCACAGGTGCGCCATCGACGTGTTCGCCCGCTGCAGCGGCTGCGCGCGCTCCCCGATCTTGGCCAGTGCCGAGGCGAGGCCGTCGGGGTCGCGCGTGGTCAGCGCGCTGGTCGCATCGGCGAGGTATTCCCGCTGCCGGGAGATGGCGGCCTGCACGACACCGGCCAGCAGCGGTGCGACGATCGCGGCGACGATGCCGAAGATCAAGAAGATGATCTGCGCTTGGCCGCCGCCGTTGCTGTTGGAGCGACGCCCGCCGCCGAAGAAGGTGAGTCGCAGCATGATGTCGGCGAGGAGGCCGACGGCCACGACCAGCCCGAATACGATCATCGACACACGGATGTCGTAGTTGCGGATGTGGCCCAGCTCGTGGGCCAGGACGCCTTCGAGCTCACGATCGGTCATCGTCTCGAACAGGCCGGTGGTCACCGTGATCGCCGCGTGCTCGGGGTCACGGCCTGTCGCGAAGGCGTTCGGGGACGGGTCCTCGACGACGTACAGCGCGGGCATCTGCGTGCCGGTCGTGATGCACAGATTCTCCACCAGTCGGTAGTACCGCGGCGCACTGGTCTGATCCACGGCGAACGCTCCGGACAGTGCCAGGGCCTGACGATCGGCGAAGAAGTACTGCACCGTCGCATAGCCACCGGCGAAGATCAGGATGAACGCCGTGATCCACCAGTTGTTCGACGCGAGCCAGCCGGCCAGAAGGCCCAGCGCCCCGAGGATCAGGACGAACAGGATGAGAATGAACCACGTGTTGCGCTTGTTGCGCGCAATGGCGGAGTACACCTAACGCCCCGTCACCCGGCTCGCATCAGAATTGGACGCGGGGTGGTTCTGCGATCGCGGCTCCGTCGACCACCTCGAAGAACTCGCGCTCGTTGAATCCGAGATTGCGGGCGAACAGGTTGTTCGGGAAGACCTTGACCTTCGTGTTCAACTCGCGCACACCGCCGTTGTAGAAGCGACGGGATGCCTGGATCTTGTCTTCGGTGTCGACGATCTGCTGCTGCAGCTGCAGGAAGTTCTGACTCGCCTGCAGCTGCGGATATGCCTCGGCGACGGCGAACAGAGACTTCAGCGCCTGCTGCATGTGGCCTTCGGCCACGCCTGCCTCGGCCGGCCCCCCGGCGCCCAGCGTCTCGGCACGGGCCTGGGTGACGTTCTCGAAGACCGCCTTCTCGTGTGCGGCGTACCCCTTGACCGTCTCGATGAGGTTCGGCAGCAGGTCGGCGCGCCGCTTGAGCTGCACCGTGATGTCGCTCCAGGCCTCATCCACGCGCACGTTCAACTGCACGAGCGAGTTGTACGTAGCCCACAGATAGATCCCGATGATCAAGATCAGCGCGACCACGACGATGACAGGGATCAGCCATTCCATTGAGCAGTCTCCGTTCGATTGTCCCCATCCTAACCGCCGCCCCTCGGGCGATCCGAGGCGGGAGGTGGTTCTCTCAGCGCTTACTCACCGAGCACACGCTGCAGGTAGGCATTGCCGAACCGGCGCTCAGGATCGAGCCGATCGCGCAGCGCAACGAAGTCGTCGAATCGCGGATACCGCTCGCGCAGGGCTGCGGCATCCAGCGTGTGCAGCTTTCCCCAGTGCGGACGGCCGCCGAACCCCAGCATGATCTCTTCGACCGCGGCGAAGTACTCAGCGGGATCTTCACGCCAGTACCGGTGGACGGCGATGTAGCCGGTCGCACGGCCGTGCGCGGTCGAGAGCCACAGGTCGTCTGCGGCGGCGAAGCGCACCTCCACGGGGAACGAGATCCGCCAGCCGCGGTCGGAGATCAGCGCGCGCAGCGCATCGAAGGCGGGTCGCACGTTCGCTTCCGGCAGCGCGTATTCCATCTCCCGGAAGCGCACGCCCCGGTCCTGCGTGAACACGCGGTACGACCAGTCGGTGTACTCGCGGTTGCCGGTCAGTCGCACCGCCAGCCGAGAGAACGGCGGGATGAGCGCAGGTGCGGCGGTGCCGGCGGCGCACACCGCACGGTAGACGCCGTTGGACAGCAGCTCTTCGTCGATCCAGCGGCCCACTGCCGGAAGCGGATGGCGCGGTGCGTCACCGGGCATGCGGGTGTTGGTCTTGGTCAGACCGACATCGGTGTGCGGAAACCAGTAGAACTCGAAGTGGTCGGCTTGCGCGGCCCGTTCGGGCAGCCGATCCAGGGTCGCTTCCAGCGGCCCTGGCTGGTCGACGGCGTGCATGATGAACGCGGGCACGCATTGCAGCGTCACCTCGACGAGCACACCCAGGGCGCCCAGTCCCAGTGCCACGGCGGGCAGCAGGTCGGCGTCGTGCTCTTCATCCACGGTGAGCAGCTCGCCGTCGGCGGTGACCAGCACCGCACCGGTGACCTGGGTGGCGATGCTGCCGAAACGCGCACCGGTGCCGTGCGTGCCGGTCGAGATGGCACCGGCGATCGTCTGCCGGTCGATGTCGCCCAGGTTCTGCATGGCGAGGCCGTAGGGGCGCAGAAGGGCGGGGATGCGATGCAGCGGCGTGCCCGCCCGCAGAGTGACACGCCCCCGCTCGCGGTCTACCCGCACCACGCCGGTGAGCTCGCGCAGGTCGAGCATGATGTCGGGCGCCACGGCGATACCGGTGAAGCTGTGCCCTGATCCCACGGCCTTCACCGCCAGACCGCGACGGGCCGCGGCCTGAACGGCGCGGCGCACCGCTTCGTTGCCCGCGGGGTACTCGATGCGCTTGGGTCGCACCCGTTCAGACCTGCCCCAGTTGCGCCATTCGCCGCCCGGCCGTGTCACAGGAACGCCTTTCCTTCGCCGCGATACGTCGACACCTCGCCGACGACGCGGCCCGCTTCGACCAGCCGATACCCATTGACGCGCTCCGCGAGTTCGCCGCTCTTGGCATGCCGGAACCAGACCCGGTCCCCCACTTTCAGTGCGCGGGCGCTCTCGCCCTGCAGCGGTGTCTGCACCTCGCCGGCACCCTCGCGACCGAGTGTGTGCAGGCCCTCGGGCCACACCGGCAGCGGCTGCCGTGAAGCCACGGGCGGTCCGGAGGCGATCCATCCTCCGCCCAAGACCGTGGCGATGTCGGCCGCAGGCTTGCGGACCACTTCCAGGGCGAACGCGGCCGCCGGCGCCGGCTCGAACACGCGGTACCGATCGAACAGGTGCCCGGCCAACAGCCCGCTGCCGGCGGTGACCTCGGTGACGGAGGGGTCGGATGCTGTGAGCTCGATCGATCCGGTGCCGCCGCCGTTGACGAACTCGAGGGGGGCGATCGCACGCAGCGCGTCCACGATCGCGGCGCGGCGGGCGAGCAGCTCGTGCCCGGAGCGCCGCTGCATCCAGCGGATCACGGTGTCTCCCGCACCGTCGTGATCGGGCTGGCCGGCGATCTGCGCCTCGTACATCATGAGACCGACCAGGGCGAAGCCGTCGCGGGCCGCGATGGCGCGCCCGAGAGCCGCCACCTCGGCCACATCGTGCACCGGGGAGCGCCGCACGCCCACGTGCCCGAGCCCGGGTGCACGCCAGGACGCGTCGGCGTCGATGCACACGCGGATCACGGGGCGGCGACCGGGTGCGGCGATGCCATCGACCAGGTCGAGCTGGTCGACACTGTCGACCATGAGCGTGATGCGGGCGGCGGCACCCGCGTCGGCGACCAGCTGCGCCAGTGCCGCGCGATCGGCGGTCGGATACCCGACGACGAGGTCGTCATGACCGTTCTGGGCCAGCCACAGCGCCTCGGGAAGGGTGAAGGCGAGGATGCCGTGGTAGCCCGCAATCGCAAGCGTCGCATCCACGATCTCGCGCACGCGCACTGATTTGCTCGCCACGCGGATCGGCACACCACCCGCGCGCACCGCCATGTCGAGGGCGTTGTATCGCAGGGCGCCCAGGTGCACGGCGCCGACGGGTCCGGACACGTCGGCAACGGCATCCGTCATCGACTGCCAGAATGCAGCCGGGTGCATCCACGGGCGTTCTGCGGCAGCCTGCTGGGGGGCGAGCAGGTCGAGGCTCATCGGTTCGGGCTCCTTCGCGTCGACTCGCCTTCAGCCTACGCGAACCCCGCACCCCGGCCGTGCACGATCAGCGGGACCTCACCCCCGCACAGTGCCGAGCGCGAGGGTTTGCGCGAAGGCGCTGCGAGTGGCCTCCACCAGGCTCCTCGGGTCGGTCGTGGTGCCTCTGGCGGCCTGGAAGCATGCGACGGCGAGCTGAGCGGAGAGCACGGACACGGCATCGTCCCAGCCGCGGACTGTCAGCAGGTCGCCCAGCCGGCCGGCGATGACCTGCAGCTTGGCAGCGTCCCGCTCTCGCAGCCCCGCGTGGGCCTTCACGAGTTGCACGTGCCGGCGGAACCCGTCGGCGTTCGCGATCATCTGGGCGGTGATACGCAGGATGACCGGCTCCAACGCGCGCAGCGCGTCGGCGAGGCTGTGCGGATCCGACCCGGGCCCGACGACGTCTTCCGCCGCGACCAGCGCGAGGACCTCGTGCTCGCGGGCGAACACGACTTCTTGCTTGTCGCCGAAGTGACGGAAGAACGAGGTGCGCCCGACCTCTGCGCGTTCCGCGATGTCGCTGACGGAAACCTGGTCGAATCCACGGCTCGCGAACAACTCGTCAGCGGCCTCGATGATCCGCTGACGCGCGCGCCGCTGCTTGCGCTCGATCAGTGAGACACCCTCAGTCATGCACTTATGGTAACGCCGTTCCGGGCGGACTTGCGTTCCGCTTGGTACTGCGTACCATTAGGCTATGACAACGATGAGCGAGCCTTTGACCGTCACCCGTATTGCGCACAGCTGTCACTTGATCCAGATCGGCGAGAAGACGATCCTGACCGACCCGTGGTTCTCGGAGAAGATGTTCTATCACCCCGGAGAGCCCGTCGCGCTTCGTCCCGAGACGCTCCCCCACCTCGATGCGGTCGTCATCAGCCACGAGCACTACGACCACTGCGACCTGCGGGCCTTCCGTCGCTATCGTGACCACGACGTTCCGATGGTCGTCGCCGGGCCTGTCGTCGCCAAAGCGCGCAAGGCCGGCTTCACCGACGTCACACCGCTCGAACCCTGGCAGACCGCGAAGATCGGGGACATCACCGTCCACGCCGCCCCCGGACTGCACGGCGTCTATGAGGTCACCTACGTCATCCAGGCGGGCGGCCGCAGCGTCTACTTCGCAGGCGACACGCTGCTCACGCCTGAGCTGCTGACCCTCGGCAAGCGACACGGAACGTTCGACCTCGCGCTCCTGCCGGTCAACGGTCTCACCATCCGAATGGCGGGCAACAAGCAGGTGGTGATGAACGCCGACGATGCCGCGGAGCTCGCCGCCGCGCTTCGCCCGAGACTCGTCGTCCCACAGCACTACGCATTCACCGGCGGCGCAGTCGGCGACCGCCTGATCCTCCGCAGCGACAAGGACCCCGGCCTGTTCGTGAAGGCGGTCGAACGACTCGCCCCCGCCGTTGCGGTGAGAGTCATCGACACCGGCAGCCCCCTCGTCGTCGCCCCCTGACCCTACGGCCCCTCATCCAGCAGGAATGCCTCGGACGTCGGCGGGTACGGTTCGATCCCCGCGCGCACGGCGACCTCGCGGTACGCGGTCGCCAGGTCTGCCAGCGACGCGTGCGCGTTCAGCCCGCTGGGGTTGGGCACGACCCACACCTCGGCACCGTCCCAGTCCTGCGGCTGCCTGCCCACGACAGCGTGAGGTGCCCCGAACGCCACGCGATACGCGCTGATCCCGAGGAATGCGACCACGCGAGGGCGGATGCCGGCAATCCGTCCGCGGAAAGCCGCCCCCGCCGTGCGCAGCTCGTCACGGGTCAGTTCGGCGGCACGGCCCGTCGCGCCCTCCACGATGCAGGTGATGCCGATGCCGCGATCCTCGAGCTGTGCGAGGTCATCGGGATCGAACCCGGCCGACGCATCGATGACATGGTCGATGATGCCGGCCCGGTACAGCGCCGGATAGAACCGGTTGCCGCGGCGGGCGAAATGGGCCTGGACGGCCACCGAGAGCAACCCCGGGTTGATGCCGACGATCAGCAGCCGAGTGGGATCGGGGGTCAGATCCGGCAGGGTCTGACCTGTGAATGCCCGCAGCTCGGCGTTGCTGAACGGCACTCGGTCAGGACCGGTTGCGACCGCTGAGCACGCGCAGCAAGAACGCGATCAGGGCGATCACACCGATGATGATCGCTACCCAGAGAAGCCACTGCAGGGCGGCATTGAGCCCGCTGACGATGGCGACGATGATCGCGATGACGATGATGATGACAAGTGCGATGTTCATGGAGGCTCCTGTTCTCCGTGGCACGTGCACTGCACGATGGCTTCATCGTTCCACAATCTCCGCCGCAACGACGGACCGACACTCTGAGGAGCGTCTCGTACTCCTCACCGTTCCTCTCCGCCCTCGAGCCACGCGAGGTAGCGCGCGACACCCTCCGCCAGATCACGGCGAGGCGCCCAGCCCACGTCGGTTCGGATGCGCTCGACGTCGAGCACCGCCGGCGAGGTCGCGTCGGCGCTTGCCCACTCCACGACGAGGTGGGCGCCGGGCCGGGCCGCCGCGACTGCGGCGAACATCTCGGCGTTCGTCGTGGCCCGCCCCGAGCCGACGTTGTAGACGCGATGGGCCAGCCGCGGGGAGAGGGCGAGGTCGACGATGGCGCGCGCGGCGTCGCCGACCTCGACCAGATCTATTCCGGCATCAGCGGTCATCGGCGCGGACAGCTCTGCGGCGCGATCACGCGCAGCGGCGTGCACGAGCGCAGGAAGCGCGAAGAAGCGCGAGGCCGGGTTGCCGAGCGGCCCGTAGACGGCGGGCAGTCGCACGGTCGCCGTGTCGACGTCATCGGCAACGGCGAGCAGCGACTCCATCGCCTTCTTGGCTGCGGGGATGGATGCCGGCACGCCGAGCGCGAGCGCGGCATCCTCAGGCCAGGGCGTCGCGGCCGGCGTCCCTGCGTATACGCCGATCGTGCTGGCGCAGACCACTCGGGCCCGCGTCTGGCCGGCGGTGCGAAGCGCGTGCGCGGTGCTGCGCACCGCCGACACGACGCCCTCGATCGGGTCACCTGCGGTGCTGCCTGCAGCAAGATGGATGATCGTCGACGCGCCGGTCGCGACCGTCCACATCTCGGGATCGGTGACGTCGCCGTCCACTGTGCGAAGGCCGCCTCGCCCCACGAGGAATGAGCACGGGCCGCGACCGCGGCGCACCGCGATCACCTGCTCGCCGCGGTCGAGCAGCTCACGCGTGACATGCGAGCCGATGAACCCCAGGCCGCCGGTGATGAAGATCATCGCTTGCCCTCCAGACCAGCCGTGTCTGCTCCATGGGAGCCACCCGAGGCGCGACGGCACCGGACCCCCGGCCGGTACCGTGATCGCACCATGCGCCGGACTACCGGTGTACACCCGAATCGCGGCATTGGCCACCCCCTTGTCGAACACTTCCGCCGGACGCATCCTCCAAGAACACCGTCGTGCCATCGAGGATTGCGAGGACCCCATGTTCGTACACCGTTCGGCCACTCCGGTGGAGGATGCCGTCTACGGCATCGATCGGATCGTGCGCGATGTGCGCACCGGCCGATTCGAACGGAGCCTGGCCGCTCTGACGGCGGCCGGAGCGCTCGTCACCGCCGCCGAGATCTTCTTCGAGCATGACAAGGCGAGCTTCGGGAACCGCTGGATGTGGGTGCCCGTGGTGCTCGGGCCGCTCGGTGCCGCCGCCGGGACCGCAGCAGTGTGCAGTCGTCGCGCCGCGAAGACGGTGCTTCCGATCGCTTCGGCGACGATCATCGCCAACGGCCTGCAAGGCGTGTGGCTGCACGCCCGAGGGATCAGGCAGAAGCCGGGGGGCTGGCGCAATTTCCGCTACAACATGGAGATGGGCCCGCCCCTGATGGCCCCGATGCTGGTCACTCTCGTCGGTGGCATGGGACTGCTGGCGGCGGTGCTGAGGCGGGAGAAGTGAGCGCGCTGTCGCTCCCGCCGAGCGATGGCGGCGGTCGCTTCCCCGGATTCGACGTCACCGCACAAGCCCGGCATTGGGATGACGCGACCCGCGCGATCGTGCAGGGCCGCCTGGGCCGACAGCCGGCGATGCGGTTCTTCACCGAGGCTGAGGAGGCGGCGGCGTTCGCGCTGTTCGATCAGCTGCTCGACCAACGCGACGAGCCGCGTGTCCCGGTCGTGCAGATGGTGGACGTGCGGCTGGCCGAGGACCAGACCGACGGGTGGCACTACCGCACGATGCCGCCCGACGCTCAGGCGTGGCGCGACTCGCTGGCCGGCCTGGATGCCGATGCGCGCGCTGCCCAGGACATGACGTTCGCCGAGTGCCGGTGGGCGCAGCAGCACGACATCCTGCAGCAGATCCAGGACCTCGGCACGGATCGCTGGCACGGAATGATCGCCGCCCAGGTGTGGAGCCTGTGGACGCGCTACGCCTGCACCGCGTTCTACTCGCACCCATGGGCGTGGAACGAGATCGGCTTCGACGGGCCGGCCTACCCGCGCGGATACAAGAACCTGGGTGTGGGCAAGCGGGAGTCGTTCGAGGTGGCGGACGTGCACCCGCGCCATGACCCGGTCGCCTCCCGGCGCACGCGGAAGGACGCGCCATGAGCACCGTGCGCACGCGGAACGAGTCGGCGTGGCTGCTGAGTCCGGATGGGTCCGCTCTGGCGCCGCGGCTGCGCGAGAGCATGCGCACCTTCGCCGACGAAGACGAGGTCGATCTCGTGGTCGTCGGCTGCGGCGCCGGTGGGGCGACCTTTCTGCAGCGGGTGGCGCGGACAGGGATGTCGGTGGTGGGCATGGACGCAGGTCCCTTCTGGAATCCCGAGACGGACTGGGTCAGCGATGAGGCGGGCTCGCATGACCTGTACTGGACCGAACCGCGCGAACTCGGCGGCGACGATCCCGTCCCGCTCGGCTCGAACAACTCCGGCCGCGGCGTCGGCGGGTCCATGGTCCATTACGCCGGCTACACGCCGCGGTTCCACCCCAGTGATTTCCGCACTCAGTCCGACGACGGCGTCGGCGCCGACTGGCCGATCGCCTACGCGGACCTGAAGCCGTTCTACGAGCAGATCGAGGGCGAGCTGCCGGTCTCAGGCGAGCACTGGCCGTGGGGCGACCCGCACTCCTACCCGTACAGTCCGCACCCGGTCTCCGGCAACGGCGAGGTGTTCCAGCGCGGTGCCGAGGCTGCGGGCATCAGCACCCGGGTCGGCCCGGTGGCCATCACCAGCGGGCGCTTCGGCAATCGGCCGCACTGCATCTACCGCGGCTTCTGCCTGCAGGGCTGCAAGGTCAACGCGAAGGCATCGCCGCTGATCACGCACATCCCCGATGCACTCGCGCACGGCGCCGAGGTGCGGCCCGACTCGATGGTCACGCGCGTCGAGATCGATCAGCGCACGGGCCGGGCCACCGGCGTGCACTACGTGCGCGGCGGCGTGCAGCGATTCCAGCGCGCCCGCACCGTCGTCCTGGCCGGCTATTCGATCGAGACCCCTCGGCTGCTGCTGAACTCGACCTCCCATCGCTTCCCCGATGGGCTGGGCAATGACTTCGACCAGGTCGGACGCTACCTCATGGTGCAGGGGGCGCCGCAGACGGCGGGTCGCTTCTCAGACGAGGTGAGGATGTGGAAGGGCCCGCCGCCCGAGGTCAGCACCGAACAGTTCTACGAGACCGATCCGACCAAGCCCTACAAGCGCGGCTTCTCGGTGCAGACGGTCTCGCCCTTGCCGATCACCTGGGCAGAGCACGTGGCGGCACAGGGCCATTGGGGCGCCACGCTGCGCGATTACATGAGCGACTATGTCCACTGGGCGTGTCTGGGCGCGCTGTGCGAGTTCCTGCCGCGCCCGCAGAACCGGGTGACGCTGGCCGAACAGAAGGACAGACACGGGATGCCGATCGCCCGGTTCGACTACACCCAGGGTGAGAACGACGGGGCCCTCGTCCGCGCCGCGACGGCGGTGATGGAGCACATCCTCACCGCCGCCGGGGCAGAAGAGGTCATCACGATCGACCGCTACGCCCACCTGGTCGGGGGCGCACGCATGGCCGCGACCGAGCACGACGGCGTCGTCGACGCCGACTGCCGCAGCTTCGCGGTGCCCAACCTGCTGATCGTCGACGGGAGCGTGCTGCCCACTCAAGGCAGCGCGAACCCGGCCTTGACGATCATGGCCAACGCCGCCCGTGCGGCGGCACGTTTCATCCACACGCCGGACGGCACAGAACGCTAGAGAAGGGACAGTCATGACAACTGTGAGCGACTTCGTGATCCAGCGGATCAGGCAGTGGGGGGTCAGCCGCGTCTTCGCGTTCCCCGGCGACGGCATCGGCGAGTTCGACGGCGCTCTGGGCGCGGCGCAGCGCTCCGGCGACGGGTTGCAGTACGTGCGTCCGACGCACGAGGAGATCTGTGCGCTGATGGCGACCGCCCACGCGAAGTTCACCGGTGAGGTCGGCGTCTGCATCGCAACCTCGAGCCCGGGCGCCTTCCATCTGCTCAACGGCCTCTACGACGCCCAGATGGACAACCAGCCGGTCGTCGCGATCATCGGCCAGCAGGGGCTGGATGCGCTGGGCACGTTCACTCAGCAGGAGAGCAATCTGGAGCGGATGCTGGCCGATGTCGCCGTCTATGTGCAGACCGTCGTCTCCCCCGCGCAGGCGCAGGCGGTGCTCGACACCGCCTTCCGCACCGCGCAGGTCCGGCTCGGTCCCGCCGTCGTCGTGCTGCCGCACGACGTGCAGGGCATGCAGATGCCCGAGCTGGCACCGCAGAACTGGGTGTCCCGATCCAGTGCCGTCGCCCCCTCGATTGCGATCACACCCCCCGAGACCGATATCCGGCAGGCGGCATCCATCATCAACGCCGGAAGCCGGGTGACCTTCCTGGTCGGACACGGGGCCGACGGCGCGACCGACGAGGTGCTCAAGGCCGCCCAGCTGTGCGGCGCGGGCATCATCACGACGCTCCGGGCCAAGGACGTCGTTCCGTCCGACGTCGCGTATCACTCGCAGCAGCTGGGTTTGCTCGGTTCGCTTCCCAGCGTGCATCAGATGAGCGGATGCGACACCCTCGTGCTGTTGGGTACGAACTACCCGTACGGCCAGTTCCTGCCGCCCACCGGGCAGGCGCGGGCCGTCCAGGTCGATCTCAAGCCGGAGCAGATGGGGCTGCGATACCCGACCGAGCTGAACCTGTGGGGCGACGTGAAGGCCACCCTGACGGCGCTCATCCCACACCTCGATGCCAAACGAGACCACAGCTGGCAGAGCAAGGTCGCCGACGAGATGGTCGAGTGGGAGAGCGAGATGGAGGCGCAGGCACTCGTCGGCTACGACGATGGGGTCAATCCGCGGCGGGTCTACCACGAGCTCAACAAGCGTCTTCCGCCCCAGGCGATCGTCACGGCCGACGCAGGATCGACCGCCGACTGGTACGGCCACCACATCCGCTTGCGCCGCGGCATGCGGGGTGATCTGTCCGGACGGCTTGCGAGCATGCTGGCCGCCATGCCGTACGCCACGGCGGCGAAGTTCGCGTACCCGGATCGATGTGTGATCTGCACGATCGGTGACGGCGCCTTTCAGATGCTGGGTCTGAACGAGCTGATCACGATCAAGAAGTACGCACAGGAGTGGGAGAACCCGCAGCTGATCATCATGGTGCTGCACAACGACGATCTCACGCAGGTGTCGTGGGAGATGCGCACCGAGGACGCCAACCCGGTGTGGCCCGAGTCGCAGGATGTCGAATCCGTCGACTACGCCGGATGGGCCCAGCTGCTGGGATTCACCGGCATCCAGGTCCGCACCGATGACGAAGTCGGAGCCGCCTGGGACGCGGCGTTCGCAAATCACGGCGTCACCCTCATCGACGCCTACACGAGCAAGAACGTGCCCCCGCTTCCACCGCACATCACCCTCCAGTTCGCCGAGAACACTGCCGAGGCGCTGCTGAAGGGCGACCCGGAAGAGCCGACGGTACTTGTCGACTCGGCGAAGGCCCTCGTCACGGAAGGCATCGAGCGGATCAAGGGCACGCTTCATCACGACAAGAAGCGGGACGACTGACGCCGCCCTGAGAAGGGAGCAGACCATGAGTGATTTCGTCAGTGGGATGCGCGCGAGCGGGAACGGCCTCCTGCTGCGCATCTCGATCATCGCCGCGATCGGCGGACTGCTGTTCGGCTTCGACACCGGCATCATCTCCGGCGCGCTGCTGTTCGTGAAGAAGGACCTGCATGCCAACTCCCTGGCGCAGGAATGGATCGTCTCGGTGCTGCTGCTGGGTGCCATCCTCGGGGCGATCCTGTCCGGTTACCTCGCCGACAAGCTGAGCCGCAAATGGACGAAGGTCATCTCCGGCTGCGTCTACGTGATCGGCGCGCTCGGATGCGCCTTCGCCGTCAGCATCCCCCTGCTGATCGCATTCCGGTTCATCCTCGGTCTGTCTGTGGGAACGGCATCCTTCGTGGCTCCGCTGTACATCGCCGAGGTCTCGCCGCCCCGTGTGCGCGGTGGGCTCGTCTCGTTCAACCAGCTGCTGATCACCCTGGGCATTCTGCTGGCATACCTGGTCAACTTCGCGTTCGCGAATGTGCCCGGAGGGTGGCGGTGGATGCTGGGAATCGGTGCGATTCCCGGCGCCGCACTGGCGATCGGCATGCTCACGGTGCCGCACACGCCGCGGTGGCTGATGGAGCAGGGCAGGGAGGACGAGGCGCGCGACGTGCTGGTCAAGCTCCGCGGCTCGGATCCCGAGGCGGACATCGACAAGGAGATCCACGGCATCCAGGAGGCGCAGCAGAAGGAGAGCTCGACGACGCTGCGCGATCTGCTGCGACCGAACATTCGACCGCTGCTCTGGATCGGCCTCGGCCTGGCCGTCTTCCAGCAGTTCGTCGGCATCAACACCGTCATCTACTACGCCCCCACGATCCTGGCCAAGACCGGTCTGACCGACAACGCCGCAATCACCCAGACCGTCTTCGTCGGGGTCACGAACGTCGTGTTCACCGTCGTCGCCGTTCTTCTGCTCGACAAGGTGGGACGACGGATGCTGCTGCTGATCGGCACCGCCGGTCTCACCGTCGCCATCGTCTTCCTGGGTGTCTTCTTCGCCTCCCCCGCGCTGCAGCGGGGCGCGAGCTACCTCGCGCTGGTGGCCCTGCTCGTCTACATCGCCTCGTTCGCGGTGGGCCTCGGGCCGGTGTTCTGGCTGATGATCTCCGAGATCTATCCCATGGGCATCCGCAGCAAGGCGATGTCGGTGGCCACGGTGGTCAACTGGGCGGCCAACTTCGTGGTCGCCGGGACGTTCCTGACCCTGATCTCGCTGATCAGCCGCCAGGGCACGTTCTTCCTCTTCGGCGGGCTCGGAGTCCTCGCGTTCCTGTTCTTCGCGTGGAAGGTGCCCGAGACCAAGGACAAGTCCCTGGAGCAGATCCAAGACGAGCTGGTCGGCTCGCGCGCCGGGGATTCACGGCACGAGGAAGCGGGGGGCGATGACGGATCCGCAGATCGATCATCTTGACGTGCAGGTGTACACCGTCCCGACCGATGAGCCCGAAGCAGACGGCACCATCGCCTGGGATTCCACGACGATGGTGCTCGTGCAGGCGCATTCCGGTCAGCTCGTCGGGACGGGGTGGACGTACGGCGCTGCGGAGTGCGCCGCGGTGATCCGCACGACGCTCGCGCCGCTCGTGATCGGGCGCAGCCCGCTGGAGACCGGCCGCTGCTTCCAGAGCATGGTCAGGGCCGTGCGCAACAGCGGTCGGCAGGGGGCGATCGGCTATGCGATCTCAGCCGTCGACACCGCGCTGTGGGATCTGAAGGCGCGCCTGCTCGACATCCCCCTGTACCGGCTGCTCGGCGCTGTGCGCGACACCGTCCCCGTGTACGGCAGCGGCGGTTTCACGACATACTCCGACCGGCGGCTGGCGCAGCAGCTGGGCGGCTGGGTGCACGACGACGGCATTCCGCGCGTCAAGATCAAGATCGGCCAGTCGTGGGGCACGGCGGTGCCCCACGACCTGGAGCGGATGCGGCAGGCCCGCAGCGTCATCGGTGCGGATGCGGAGCTGTACGTGGATGCGAACGGCGCATACACGCCGAAGCAGGCCATCCGGCTCGCGCGGGCCGCCGCCGACCTCGACGTGCGATGGTTCGAAGAGCCGGTGTCATCGGACGACCTGGACGGACTGCGGGAAGTCCGCGACACGGTCGATGCGGATGTCACGGCCGGCGAGTACGGGTTCGACCTGGTCTACTTCCGGCGTATGTGCGACGCACAGGCGGTGGACTGTCTGCAGATCGACGCGTCGCGCTGTGGCGGCATCACGGAATGGGTGCGCGCGGCAGCCGTGGCCGCGGCATCCGGTCTCGACGTGTCGGCGCATTGCAGCCCGCACCTGCACGCGCATGTGGCCGCGGCGACGCCGAACCTGCGTCACCTGGAGTGGTTCCACGATCACGTCCGGATCGAAACCCGATTCTTCGACGGCGCGCTGGATCCGCAGGGCGGGACGCTGACGCTGGACGCGGCAGCCCCCGGCACCGGTCTGACTCTGCGCGCCGGTGACGTCGCACCGTATCGGACCGGCTAGCGGGAAGGAGCCGCACGTGAGTTGGCAAAACGAGGTCGAGCGGCCCTGGATCGGCATGACGAACGAGTCGATGACCGATGTCGAACAGGCGCGCGCAGATCTCGCCGAGGACGTGATCGCGCTGAAGGCGAAGCTGCATCGCGCCGCCCGACTGCGTCACCGCCTCGTACCGGCCGTGGGCACAGTCCGCATCCGGCGGATCGCGATCGCCGCGGCGATGGCGATCGGTGCGGCGGTGCTCGTCCGCGCGCTCGGGCGCAGCCGAGCGCGTCAGTGATTGCGGAGCATCTCGATGAGCTGCGCCTTGGTTTTGCCCGAGTATCCGTGCAGCCCCAGTTCTTTCGCGCGCGCCCGCAGCTGCGCCACGGTGCGGTCCTCATAATCGGCGGCTTCACCGCCACGGCGACCGACTCGGCTGCGGCCTTGGGCTGCCGCCGCATTGGAGATGCGAGCCGCCTTGCTTTTGGAGGCGCCGTCGTCGCGCAGCTCTTCGTACAGCTCGGGGTCCTTCAGGCTCTTCGGTGTGGATGTGCGCGGCATGTTCTCTCTCCTTCGTCCGTGCGATTCTGTGTCATGCGCGTCGCCCACGCTAGGCTCGGCACCGCCCGGCGGATAGGGCGTTGACAACTCGCCGCAGATTCGTATCAGCCGCCGGCGCGGGGGTTTCACGCCGATAGCGCGCCCACCACGACGATCGACACCAGCGCGACAATGGCGATCGCGCCCATCAGGCACGCGAGCACAATGAGTCGTGCGCGTGTCGCCGCGACGACGACGCGGACGACCACCATCGCCAGATAGAGCGCGATCACGATCGCGACGGCCACCCAGCCGGCCGGGTTGCGCACGAGTGCCAAGGCGACCAGCACTCCAACCGACACCGCGGCCAGCACGGCGCCCCAGATCAGCCACCGACGTCCGGTGGAGGTGGTCAGGGCCGGTTGCGCGGTCACCCGCAGCGGATCTCCCGATCGCCGTTGCGCCATCACCGTACCTCCCCTTGGACCGGCTCACGATCATCAGCCTGCCGGGTCGGTGCAGCCATGCCAACCCCCTTGCGCGGGAGTGCAGCATGTCCTATGCCGCCCTGTCTCCCCGGTATCTCACGCGAGCGCAATAGTCAACCCGGTCGCGGTGCGGCACCCACGCGGCCCACGATGGACGCTCAATGCCAGACCGCAAGACCAGATCAGAAGGGAAACGAACCGATGAGTGCAGATGACAAGATCAAGGCCGCTGCCGAGAAGGGCGGCGGAAAGATCAAGGAGTCCGTCGGACATGTGTCCGACGACGAGAAGCTCGTCGCGGAAGGCAAGGCCGACCAGACCAAGGGCCACCTCCGCGACGCCGCTGAGAACGTCAAGGACGCATTCAAGAAGTAGCCGACCCGGTGCGGGGCAGGCCCCGCGGCCTGCCCCGCACCACCAGGAGGAATCATGAGCACCGACACGAAGAAAGCCAGTCCGAAGAAGACCAGGCCCAAGAAGTCGAAGGCCGACGAGACCGCGGCCCGCGAGATCGACGACCGGCTGACCGCAGAACAGAACGCGGAGTCCGGTTTCGCCGCATCGCAGAAGCTGAGCGGGCACCTGCAGGCCGTGCTGGTCGACCTGATCGAACTCGCACTGCAGGGCAAGCAGGCGCATTGGAACGTGGTGGGGCCGAATTTCCGCGACACCCATCTGCAGCTGGATGAGATCGTCGCCGACGCCCGCGTGTTCGCCGACATGATCGCCGAGCGGATGCGCTCGCTGCACGCGCTGCCTGATGGCCGCAGCGATGTCGTGTCGGCGACCACGACCCTGCCCACCATCGAGCAGGGGGAACTGGCGACGCCGGTCGTGATCGGGGCGATGACGAAGCGGCTCGACGCAGTCGCCCACACGTGCCGCCGGGTGCACGATGACGTGGACGCGGAGGATCCGACCACCGCCGACATCCTGCATACGATTCTCGAGCGGATCGAACAGCTCTCCTGGATGGTGAGCGCGGAGAACCGCGAACCACGAGGCTGAGGGGGAGGGTGCCGGGCGGCGTCAGTCAGATTCTGCGTCCGTCTCCGGCACCTCCGCCGAGTAGTCGGGGCGCTCGGGCTGGCTCCGCTGATGTTCGCCTTCGCCGCCCTCGCGTCCGCCGTATGGCCGGCCGTGGTCGGCGAACTCGTCGCGCATGTACACGAACGACCAGCTCCCCAGAGCGAACCGGGCGCCCGTGCGCAGCACCACGCCGTCCTGGCCGGTGACCGTGCCCATCGGTTCCGGACGCGCGCTGGTCTGAGCTGGCTCATGCGGAACGAAGACGTATTCGTCCATCTCATCGTGGACCACCTCACCGGCCACCGTGCCGATGCCGTCCAGTCGGATGTCGGCATCCGGCCCCGAGCCGATGCGCGTGACATCGTGCTGCAACGCCACCTCGGTACGGTCTCCGCCGCCGACGATGATCAGGCGCGGCCTCCCCTCGCCCCACCCGGCATGCGTCGTGGATATCTCTGGCTTGATCATGCTTCCTCCCGTCCAGCCGCGCCGGCCTCGACGCGTGCCTCCATGCTCGGCCCGGCACACCGGGCGCGACAGGGGCTTGACGAGGCCCGCGTCATCTGCCTCCTCCGAGCGACCTCCCGCGCGGTCTCGCACCGTTTAGCACCGCGCGCCCATCGAAGTCAACCCCGCACGCGTTCTCGGGAGTGGATGTCAGGATTCTGGTCGAGGGGCAAGGGTCCCGCGACCACTCGGGGGGGTGCGTCGCGGGACCGGCCCCCGCGGACGAAGCAGGTGCTTCAGAATGGGAGCGGATCTGATGGGTGAGTCATCGGGTGAACTGATCGGCGACATGAGCCAGGCCACCATTCGCGAGCTGCTGATCGCTCTCGAGCAGGTCGAGAAGGGGCGCGAGAGCGGGGACTGCTTCTCGCTCCGATCGCGCGAGCGCGCGCTGACGGCCGAACTTGCGCGGCGTCGCCAGAACATGGACGCCTGCCCGCGGCCGGCAGGCGCTCGGCCCGCGTCGCTCGCCGGCGCGTCGGAGAAGGGCACGCCGCTGTCGAGCTCGGTGGAGTGAGCCGTCGTGGCCAGGCTCGCGCGGGTCCGACCGCGCGTCGACACCGGCTATCGACGGGTACGTGCCGGATCGGGCTTCCGCTATCTCGACGAGAGCGGCCGCGATGCGGCCCGCGCAGACCGGCGGCGCATCCAGCAGCTGGTCATTCCGCCGGCATGGGACGACGTGTGGATCTCGGCGGCGCCGCTGGGCCACATCCAGGCGGTCGGCACCGACGAGGCCGGTCGTACGCAGTATCTGTATCACCCCCGCTGGCGTGCTGGCCGAGACCGCGGCAAGTTCGCTCGCGCGCTGGAGCTCGCCGAAGCGCTCCCCGGTGCCCGGGGTCGGGTCACCTCGGCGCTGCGCCGCGGCACGCTCGACCGTGATCATGCCTTGGCGGTCGCCTTCCGGCTGCTCGACGAGGCGGCGCCGCGCGTCGGCTCCGATCGGTATCTCGCGCGCCACGGCAGCCGAGGACTGACCACGTTGCGGCGACGCGATGCCGTGATCGCGGCGCCCACGGTGACACTGTCGTTTCCCGCCAAGAGCGGAAAGCGCGCCCTCCTCGAGATCGATGACGCCGAGCTCGCGGCCGCAATGGAGCCCCTTGCTGCCGGGCCGGGGCGCGCTCCCCTGCTGTGGTACCCGGTCGGGCGCCGACATGTCCGGCTCACGCCGACCGACGTGAACAGGCATATCCGTGAGATCACGGGGGGTGACTTCACCGCCAAGGACTTCCGCACGCTGCACGGCACGGTCCTCGCCGCGCGCGCCCTGGCCCGGATCGGCCTCGCGGACGACGCCCGCACGCGGAAGCACGCCGAGGCCGTCGCCGTGCGGGCGGTGGCGCAGTCTCTGGGCAACACACCGGCTGTCGCCCGCGGCAGCTACATCGCCCCAGGCGTGTTCACGGCCTATCGGGCCGGGCGCCTCCTCGAACTCGGGCTGCGTCCGGAGTCGGCGATCCGCCGCCTCCTGGCCGACGAGCGGTGAGGATGAGGGCGCGTGGGCTACAGTGACCACCGTGGGCCAGATCCGGATCGCGGTGGTCAACGACTATCAGGTCGTCGTTGAAGGCGTGGCTGCCATGCTGCGCAGCTACAGCGATGTCGTTCGAGTGGTCGAGCTCGATGCGAACGAGGATGTCGAGCAGACGGTGGACATCGCCCTCTACGACACGTTCGCCGCGTTCCCCGGTGATCACCGCGATGTTCGTCGTCTGGTCGAGAACGGCCACGCACGACGCGTGGCCGTATACACGTGGAACCTCGACGGCGACCTCATCCAGGCTTCACTCGACCATGGCGCCGATGCGTATCTGTCCAAAGCGCTGCCGGCTGCCAAACTGGTGGAAGCGCTGATCGCGGTGCACGCCGGGCGGCACCCGGACGATGGACGACCGCGCCGTTTCGCCGCACCGGTCGGCAACGACTGGCCGGGCCGCGAAGAAGGCATGACGCTGCGCGAGAGCGAGGTCCTCGCCCTCATCACGCAGGGACTCTCCAACGACGAGATCGCCGAACGGATGCATCTCTCGGTCAACTCGGTCAAGACGCACATCCGCACCTGCTATCGCCGGATCGGGGTCGGTGATCGGGCCAATGCGGTGCTCTGGGGGGTCGACCACGGCTTCCGCCCGGCGAAGGCGGGGGCCACCGCGCACGCACCGCGCTAGCACGGCACGCGCTGTCCTGCAATCCCCGTGCGTCGTGCGGGCGGCGGCCCGTATCGTTCTGCACGGAGACAAGATGAGCAGCGATACTGACAGCTCGACCGACAGGGACCACGACCGGCCGACGGTGACGCCATGAGGGATCTCGTCGTCGCGGGCGGGCGCTTCCAAACCACCAACGAGGTCGCGGACGCCGTCCTCCTCTATGAGCATGCGCTCCGTGGCGCGGGCACCTCCGACGTCGTGACGATACCGATCGCGGCCGGCGGACGTCTGCGCAGTTGTTCGGTCGTGCTCGGCGGGACGGATGTCGCGAGCGAGGATTCGCCCCCCGATGCGGATGTCCTGGCCGGAGCGTCCGAGGCCGCCGCGCGGATCAAGGCCCTGGCACGGCGGCTGTTGGGCGCGTCCGCGGAGGATATCCCCTGACGGGAGGCGCCCCCGTCACAGCGGTTTTCCCCCGGTGACCGGCAACACGGCCCCGGAGACATACGAGGCCTCTTCCGAGGCGAGGTAGACGTAGGCGCCCGCCACCTCCGCGGGCTGTCCGGCACGCCCCAGAGGCGTGTCCTGTCCGAATGCGTTCAGCTTCTCCTCGTCCCAGCCGGTCGCCGGAATGAGGGGCGTCCAGATCGGCCCCGGTGCCACCGCGTTCACCCGCACGCCTGCGGGGCCGAGCTCCTCGGCCAGGGCGCGGACGAACGCGACCTGCGCAGCCTTGGTCATGGCGTAGTCGATCAGGGTCGGCGACGGCTGGAACGCCTGGATCGACGCCGTCACGATGATCGACGCCCCGGCCTCCAGGCCCGGCACGGCCGCTCGCGCCGTGAACATGAGGCCGTAGAGATTGGTCCGCAGCACCCGATCGAATTCAGCCGTCTCCAGGGTCGCCAGGCCGGCCCGGTCCTTCTGATACCCGGCATTGAGCACCAGGATGTCGAGGCCGCCCAGTCCGGTTCGCGTGCGGTCGACGATCTGCGCGGCGAACGCCTCGTCCCGCACGTCGCCGGGCAGGCTGAGCCCCTCGCGTCCCGCGTCACGGATGAGGCGGACGGTCTCGTTCGCATCCCCTTGCTCCTCAGGCAGATGAGCGATCGCGACATCGGCCCCCTCACGGGCGAAGGCTATCGCGACCGCCCGGCCGATGCCGGAGTCGCCTCCGGTGACGAGCGCCTTGCGCCCCTGCAGCCGCCCATGGCCGCGGTAGCTGTGCTCACCATGATCGGGTCGGGGCCTTGTCTCCTCGAGTTGGCCGGGTTGATCCTGCTCCTGGCCGGGAAAGCCCTCCTCCCGATACTCGTCGCGCGGGTCACCGGCATTGTTCGGCATGCTCATGACTGTCCTTCCTCCCGTGGTCGCTTCGGCGTCACGCTACGCACGACACCGGCCCACGACGAGGCCCTTGACAAGAGGCGGCTCGCGCGGGCTCGCCATCCGCGAGGACGCGGACTGGTCCTCGCCTGGCCGCGCCGGTCTGAAGGCGGCAGAACTGCAGGAACTCGGACTGCCGGTTCGCGGCGACATCGACGGCGACGTCCGACGATGTCACGAAGTGGAGAAACGGACGAGGCGCGCCCAGGCACCCTGATAGCATGCTTGCCCTGGATGTTCAAGCGGGTGTGCGTCCGCCTGCTGGACTGGCAGATTGGGGTATCGGACGTCGGCACCACGGCTCGACGCAGAACAGGAGTCGCCATGAATATCGTGCTCGCCATCATCGTCATCGTCGCCATCATCGTGGCCATCTTCAGCGGGCTCAATGCCGCTCTGTCGTGGTTGCTGTGGGTGGCGATCATCGTCGGCGTCATCGCGCTGATCGCTTTCCTGTTCCGACTGGTCGGCGGACGCAACCGCGTGTGACGCGCATGATCCGCGGCGTCGTCGGTGGCCTGCCGGCTGCGCGGCGCCGCGGGTCGCAACGCGCAGCCGACCGGGCGCTCCTCAGCGCCCGGTCGTCTGCGTTGCCCGGCGCTCAAGGGCCGGCACGAGCCACAGCAGCATGGCCAGCACGACCAGCACGACCGCCCCGCAGACCCAGCCGAGCAGACTGCTGCCCCACACCACGTCTGTGATCAGCAGCACGATGCCCGAAGTGAGCAGCGCGGTCAGGCCGACGTTCACGCGCAGGAGCTTGTCGCCCGTGGCCACCAAGAGCGGCTTTCGGTGTCGGCGGAACAGACCCCGGTGCAAGGCGACGGCCGCCAGGCCGATCCCCGTCGCGAATGCGGCGAGAAACACGAGCACGATGTAGATCACCAGCTGCAGAGTTCCCAGCTCGGTGAAGCGCTGCTGAAACGGCAGTGTCAGCAGGAACCCTGCGATCAACTGTGTTCCGGTCTGAGTGACCCGGAGTTCTTGCAGCAGATCGGTCCAGTTCCGGTCCGCCCGTTCCGCCGTTGTCTCGTTCCGGTCACGGGGCTCGCCGCGCATGGCCTCGGTCGAATCCTCGGATCCGGCCGAGGCCGTCGTGTCGTCCATCTCGCCAGGATCGCACCGCATGCCCGAGCCGTCCACGGGCTTGTCTTCTCCGGCGGCAGCGGCTATTCCTGAGGCGATGGGGCGGCAGCGGCCGCGTCGTCCGGTGTGATGTGGATGTGCTCGGCGATCAGCTGGATCCCACCGGAGGTGTTGGCCGAGTTCGCCAGGTCGTGCAGGAACTCCCGGTTCAGTTCCGGCGGCTGCGGTGCATCGAACACGAACCGCAACGGTATCGACGGATGCAGCCACACGGTGGAGCGACCACGCGGCTCGCCGTCCGGGTGCTGCCATGACAGGGTGAAGCTCTCGCCCCGCCGCAGCTTGGTCGCGATGACGACCTTCAAGTGTGCAAGCGCACGGTCCTCGATGTGGATCGCTGTATCGGGACCGCCGTAGTACATCGTGCCCATGGTGCCGCTCCGGTTCATCAGGTCGCCTGGACGGTGAGCAATAGCTCCCCAGCCAAGTATGGGGCCATCTGCGCGCCCGACGGCGTTGCACCGTCACAGTGGTCTGCACGATATTGTGGGGCAGAGCGAGGCGGAACGAAGCGAATGCCCAGAACTGCGGCGCAATGCGGTGCGACGTCGTGAGACCGGAGGAGAGCTGGACCATGGGCCAATTCATCTACGAGGAGTCCGTCAAGACTGAGATCGAAGATCGTGCCCTCTTCCACCTGCAATTCGTGATCGTCGACAAGCTCCGCCGCAACGAGGCGTTTCCGTTCACCTGGTTCGATGATCCGTCTTACGGCCAAGGGCGCACGACGGTGTGGCTGAGCTCGCAGGCGAACATCGTGTTCAAGTACTACGGCAGTCGCCAGCCGGAACTGAACCGGGCGTGGCTGGAGGCGCTGGCCGTCGAGGCCAATTCCCTCTCCGGCCTTCGGCTCACTCGGGAACCGACCCCCGAGCCGCTCGCAGGGATGGCAGGGGGGGAGAAGCCGGTTCCCTCCGCGGCCGAATGAATCGTCCTCGCCCAGACCCCTTCCGGCGGGATCGAGTCGGCTGAGCCGCGTCCCCACAGTCCTGCGTCCCGGCAGTGAGTGAGCGGGTGGGCGGGGCCGCAGGCAGCGGGATTTCACCCCGAAGGGTGAGGCCGCCACAGCTACAGTGACCACTGTGGATGACATCCGAACCGCACGCAGATGGGGTACCTGAGCTATGAGGGCCGGGTCAAGATGGAGATCGATGACCGGCCCCTCGCCCATCTCCAGGTCGTGATCTCCGACAAGCTGCGCCGCGGCGAGCCCGTCACCTTCACTTGGTACGCGGAGCCGAGCGTGGGCGGCGGCCGCACGACGATATGGATCAATCAAAGCTCGTCCCTCGTGTTCAAATACCAGGGCAGCCGGCCGCCGAGCATCAACCGTGCCTGGCTCCAGCTGCTCGCCGAGGCGGCCAATGCGGTCGGCGGTCTGCGGCTGGTGCAGGAACCGGCCGATGTCGCGAGTGAATCCGTCGGTTGAGCACGCACGCTCGTATCGCCTATACGTCAACCGACGGCCGGGATCAATCCCCTTCTCTGCCGACCCCGCCCTCGCCGATGATTCCGACATGGGGTTGCTTCGTTCCGTCGGTCGGCCTGCATGCGCGCCCACGTCGGATGTGCCCATCCGGCGTCGCAGAGGCGCGAGCATCGCGGATGCGGTGATCGCGGGCGCGACCGACGGAACGAGAGCAGGGACGACAGGCCCAACGGCGATCGCGGTGTAGTCGCGGGCGCGCCCACGTGAGCACTCCTGACAGACGCGCCGGGGCTCGTCAAGCCCCTTACCGCCCACGCCCGTCCGCGGGATCGTGGTGTTGAGGACCCGGGGTCGCGCCTCGCTGCCTCGACACCAGGAGAGTGAGCACATGGCAGACCATGCGAAGACTTCAAGCAAAGACGCCGAGGAGGGCGGGGCCGGAGCGGGTGAGAGTCGGACCGCACGGCCCGAGCTCCGCTGGCCCGTGGTCGTCGGCGTGCTCATCGCGCTCGCCCTGTACACCTTCCTGCCGAGCGGTCTGTTTGCGGCACAGCGTTATGTCGTGGTGGCGATCGGGCTGCTCCTCCTGATCCCCTTGGTCGCGATCAATCCGCACCACTATGTGAAAGAGACGCGACTGTCCCGGCTCGGTGAGCTCGGGCTGGCGCTGGTGATCGTCGCCGCGAACCAGCTCACACTGGTGCTGCTGATCATGCAGCTGGTGCAGAAGTCCACGGAGGGCTCCGGACTGCTGCTAGCCGCGCTGCAGGTGTGGGTGACGAATGTCATCGGCTTCGCGCTGGTGTTCTGGTGCATCGACCGCGCGGGCCCGGTCGCCCGTACCATGGTGCCGCGCGCGGAGATGCCCGCGGCGGACTTCCGCTTTCCCCAGGACGAGGATGAGGACACCGTCGTCGAAGTCGCGAAGGGCTCATCGGCCAAGAGCGACTGGGTGCCTGCCTTCGTGGACTACCTCTACGTCTCGCTGAGCAACTCGATGGCGTTCAGCGCGACCGACACGATGCCGTTGTCGACGCGTGCGAAGGCGTTGATGGCCCTCGAGTCCTTCGCGGGCTTCGTTCTGCTGGCCGTCGTGATCGCGCAGGCGGTTTCGCAGATCGGCTAGGGTGCGCATGCCCCAGACGTGCGACCGTGAGCGCGATTCCGCCATACGCGCCGGGATCTGCCGCGTTCGGGACTGCATTCGATGGTGCCCCCACTGGGACTCGAACCCAGACTGAAGCGATTTTAAGTCGCCTGCCTCTGCCATTGGGCTATGGGGGCGCGCTGTCAGCGTAGCGGGTATGCGAGAGCCCGCGGGCGCTCCTGCTCAGCAGGAAGCGCCCGCGGGCTCTCGAAGTGGATCAGGCCGACGCCGATGCCTTCTTGGTGGCCGACTTGCGTGCCGGCGCCTTCTTGGCGGGCGCTTCGTCGTCGGCGACTGCGGCATCCTTCGCCACGCCGGCCTTCGCAGCCGGCGCGGTCTTGGCGGCCGCAGCGGCCTTCTGCGCCGGAGCGGTCTTGGCGGCCGGAGCGGCCTTGGCAGCCGGAACAGCCTCGATGGGCTGCGGCGGTCGTGGGCGCGCGGCGAACTGCTCGAACACCGCACGCGGTGTCTGCACTGCCTCGAGGCTCACGAAGTCGCGGCCGAGCCAGAGGTTGTTCCACCAGCCCCACAGCACGCGCCACTTGCGCTCCCACGACGGCATGGCCAGGCCGTGGTAGCCGCGGTGCGCGAGCCAGGCGACGAAGCCCTTCAGAGCGAGGTTGCCCGACTGGAACACACCGTTGTACAGACCGAGGCCCGCCACGGCACCGAGGTTCTTGTGGAAGTAGTCCTTGGGCAGTTCACCACGCAGCACGGCGACGAGGTTCTTCGCGAGAAGCTTGGCCTGACGCACGGCGTGCTGGGCGTTGGGAACGCAGTAGCCGCCCACGCCGCCACCGGTGAGGTCCGGAACGGCGGCGACATCGCCCGCCGACCATGCGCCCTCGACGAACTCGTCGGGCGTACCCACACGGAGGTCGGCACGGGTGCGGATGCGGCCACGCTCTTCGACGGGGAGGTCACCACCGCGCACGACGGTCGGGTTGGCCATCACACCAGCGGTCCAGATGATGAGGTCGCTGGAGAGCACCTCACCGGTCGACAATTCGACGTTGCCGTCCACGGCGCTGGTGACCTGCGTGTCGAGGTGCACATACGCACCGCGCTTGGCGAGGTTCTTCAGCACCCACTCGCTGGTCTTCAGCGACACCTCAGGCATGATGCGGCCCATCGCCTCGATGAGGTGGAAGTGGGTGTCTTCGAACGCGAGCTGCGGATATTCCTTCAGCAGCCCCGAGGCGAGCGAGCGCAGCTCGGCGAACGCCTCGATGCCGGCGAAGCCGCCGCCGACGACGATGACGGTCAGCAGGCGATCGCGCTCGGGGCCGGCAGGCATCGCGGCAGCACGGCCGAAGTTGCTGATCAGGCGGTCGCGCACGGCGACGGCTTCTTCGATCGTCTTCAGCCCGATCGCGTTGTCGGCGATGCCCGGGATCGGGAACGTGCGCGAGACGGCCCCGGCGGTCACGACGATCTGGTCGTACTCGTGCTGCCATGTCGAGCCGTCGGGCCCGGTGATGGTGGCGGTCTTGTGCGCGTGGTCGATGCCGGTCACCTTGGCACCGATCACGGTGGTGCGCTTGAGGTGGCGACGGTGGGCGACGACGGCGTGGCGCGGCTCGATGGAACCGGCGGCGACCTCGGGGAGGAACGGCTGGTACGTCATGTACGGCAGCGGATCGACCATCGTCACTTCGGCCTCGCCGCGCCGCAGGTGCTTTTCGAGCTTCCACGCGGTGTAGAAGCCGGCGTACCCACCGCCGACGATGAGGATCTTGGGCACAGTGGTCACGGCGGTGTTCACAGTGGGGAGAACTCCTAGAGATTTTTTCAACGGCGGGGCGTGCGAGTACCGCGCGCCGATCGGATGCGTCGGGCAGCAGCGGTGACGCCCAGTCCAACCAGTATAGCGGGCAGCGTGACGGCCATCAGCGGGAGGCTGCCATACAGCACCCGGTCGCGGGAGGGAAGGAATGCCGAGGACGGCTTGGTCACCTTGTCTGCACGCGGAAGCGGCGACACCTCGACCGGCTTGTCGGTGTGCACGGGCGCCGGCGCCACCTGCGCTCGCCGATACACCCGGATCCACTCCTTCAGGTCGTCCGCAGGACTGCCCGACACGAGCGGAACATTCGCCGACACGGCGGCGGCGGCATCCACGATCCCGTACCCGTAGAGGGGGCTGGGAACCGTTGTGACACCCGCCGGTTCACGTGCGGTCTTCAGGATCCGCTCGATGACGTTCTCCGCGTTCAGACTCGGATGCGCGGCCCGTACGAGTGCGGCGATCCCCGACACGATGGGGGCAGCCCCGCTGGTGCCGTCCCACGTCTGCACGGTGCCGTCCGCCGACACCCCGAGCAGGTCTTCACTGGGAGCGGCGACGCCGATCGTGATCCCTTGGGTGGATGCCTCGACGCTGGCACGTCCGGTCGGGTCGACGCCGGCGACGGTCAACACGCCCGGGATGGTGGCCGGGGCCCCGACGATGTCGGTCCCGCTCCCCCGGTTGCCCGCGGCGACCACGACCACCACGTCATGCTCGAACGCGTACAGGAACGCGTCATCCCAGCTCTCGTCCCAATCCAGCGTGTTCGTGGTGAACGACAGATTGATGACCTTCGCGCCGTGGTCGACGGCCCAGCGCATGGCCTTTGCAATCTGCTCGCTGAACGGCACCTGCGAACTCGCGCCGAACCCGACCGAGATCGCGAGGATGTCGGCCTTGGGCGCGACGCCGATCATGCCCTTGTCAGGTCCGGTGCCGCGCCCGGCGGCAAGCGAGGCGACCCAGCTGCCGTGGTTGCGGTCCAGCGTCCCGACAGGAGTGCGGCCGTCGGGGCTTCCCGCACCCGATACGTCGCTGCCGCCGACGACGGCGGGATCGAGTTCAGGTGCGTGGCCGACGCCGGTGTCGATCACCGCGATGCGCACGCCCGCGCCTTTGGTGGTCTTCCACGCCTGCTCGACATGATTCATCGTCAGCCAGTATTCGGCCGAGCGAACCGGGTCACCCGTCTGCTCGGGGTCGGGCACCACGGCCGCCGCAGTGCATGTGAGCAGGGCGAGCGCCCCGACCACCGCCGCGACCAGGAGTCGCTTCATTCTGCGGTGCTCCCCACGTGGTCGCCGTGGGCGTCGGCGACTGCCAGCAGCGGTCCAGGATTCGCACACACGCAGCGCAGCGGCGACCAGTCCGATCGTTCCAGGGCGGCGTCCCCGATGGGGTTCACCCCCGGACCGGCCGCCAGTGCGTGGCCGGCAAGGGCGTGCAGGCACTTGACGCGCTCGGGCATGCCGCCGGCCGAGATGCCGTCGATCTCGGGGACCTCGCCGTACTGCACGCGGTCCGCGAGGTAGGCCTCATGCGCACGTCGGTAGGCGGCGCGCACCTCGTCGTCGTCAAGACCGTCCTGCAACTCGCGCATCACGTGATCTGCCTCGAGCCGCGACATCGCGGCGGTCGCAGCGGGATGCGTCAGGTAGTAGAACGTGGGGAACGGCGTGCCATCGGGCAGTCGCGGAGCCGTTGCGACGACGGTCGGGTTGCCGCAGACGCACCGCGCTGCGATACCGACGACACCGCGTGCCGGGCGACCGAGCTGCTCGCGCAGCACGGCGAGGTCGGCGTCGGTCACAGGCGGGAACGGCGGGGTCGTCACGCGGTCAAGGGTATCGGGCACGTGCTGGGATGGCGCTGAGCCGGTTCGTGTGCCCACTGGTGCGCGGGGACCGCGCTGCCTACTTCTGCGCGGGGACCGCGCTGCCTACTTCTGCGCGGGGACCGCGCTGCGGGCGATGCCCGACTGCGTGACCGACCGCACGAGCTGCGACATCCAGTCGGTGTGCGTGGTCTGCACGGTAGCGCTCACCGGCGCCTGCGGGCGGGGAATGTCGGCGCTGGGCAGGTCGTCATCGACGAGGTACACGACCTCACCCGGCTTGCTGTAATACAGACGCGACCGCGCCTGGGTCATGATGTAGGCAGGATCGTTCCAGCGCTCACGCTGACGCTGCAGGTCGGCGACCTGGTCTTTCGTCACCTGCACCGACTGCTGCAGCGCCACGATCTGCTGACGCTGCGACACATAGGTGCCGACGGTCGGCACGAGCACGAACACGCCGAGCACCACCAACCCCAGCATGATCGCGGTGAATCCGGACAGACGGGATGCCGCGAGCCAGCCGCGCACGTCGACCCGGCGGACCTGCCGCGAAATGCCGGAAGGGGAAGCCGGTCCTCTGACCATGACTCCCCCTTCCGTCGGTTCTCGTGCGAGCGTCAGCCCTTGAAGCGCGGGAACGCGGCGCGGCCGATGAACTCCGCCGCATCGCCCAGCTCTTCCTCGATGCGCAGAAGCTGATTGTATTTCGCCACGCGCTCGCTGCGTGCGGGCGCGCCGCTCTTGATCTGACCCGAGTTCACCGCGACGACCAGGTCGGCGATCGTGGTGTCTTCCGTCTCGCCTGAGCGGTGCGAGAACATCGTCGTGTAGCCCGAGCGGTGAGCCAGCTCGACCGCATCGAGGGTCTCCGAGAGCGTGCCGATCTGGTTGACCTTGACCAGGAGCGAGTTGGCGACGCCCAGGTCGATGCCCTTGCCCAGGCGCGCGGGATTCGTGACGAACAGATCATCGCCGACCAGCTGGATCTTCTTGCCGAGCTTGTCGGTCAGCAGCCTCCAGTTGTCCCAGTCGTCTTCGGCCAGAGCGTCCTCGATCGTGACGATCGGGTATGCGTCGACCAGGCCAGCGTAATACTCGATGAGCTCGGGGCCCGACCACTGCTTCTTGTCGAGCGTGTAGACGCCGTCGGCGAAGAACTCGGTGGCTGCGGCGTCCAGTCCCAGCGCGATGTCACTGCCCGGCGTGAAGCCGGCCTTCTCGATCGCCTTGACCAGGAAGTCCAGACCCTCACGGTTGCTGGGCAGATCGGGCGCGAAACCGCCCTCGTCGCCGAGGCCCGTCGAGAACCCGGCGGCCTTGAGCTCGCCCTTCAGGACGTGGTACGTCTCGGCGCCCCAGCGCAGCGCCTCCGCGAAGCTCGATGCGCCGATCGGAGCAAGGAAGAACTCCTGCATGTCGATGCCGTTGTCGGCGTGCTCGCCCCCGTTGATGACGTTGAACAGCGGCACGGGCAGGACGTGCGCGTTGGGTCCGCCGAGGTAGCGGAACAGCGGCAGGTCGGCGCTGTCGGCGGCGGCCTTCGCGGCGGCCAGCGACACGCCCAGGATCGCGTTGGCACCGCAGCGCGACTTGTTCTCGGTGCCGTCGGTGTCGATCAGGATCTCGTCGATGACGCGCTGGTCTGCGGCATCCACCCCCTCCACGGCGGGGCCGAGCTCGTCGACGACCGCCGCGACGGCCTTGAGCACGCCCTTGCCGCTGTATCGGGTCGCGTCACCGTCACGCAGCTCGTACGCTTCGAACGCCCCGGTGGATGCACCGGAGGGGACGGCGGCGCGCTGGACGATGCCGTCATCGAGCAGCACCTCCACCTCGACGGTCGGGTTGCCGCGCGAATCCAGGATCTCGCGTGCGTTCACTGCCTCGATAAGTGCCACGAAGGACTCCTTGGGTTGTCAGAGGGGAATCTCGGAGCGTCGTCGGTCCGGTACGAGTCTAGCGAGCGGGCGGGCGAGGCCCAGAGCAGGTGACGGCGCAAGGCCCTGCGCCGATGGTCACCTCGCCCACGCCATCGCGCCCATCTCCGCTCATGCTTCTGCTCCTGCCCTGTCCCGATACGCCTGCAGCAGCGCCGCACCGACGTCCGCGCCGTCCACCGTCACCACCAGCGGCCGCTTGCCTCGCCGTTCCACCTGGATCGCCGGTCCGGTGCGCAGCACGATGCCACTGCGCCCGTCCAGACCGACGCGCCACCCGAATCCGCCGAACTCGCCGAAGGGATGGCATTCCACCGCGCGCACGCCCGTGATCTCTGCCAGAGGCACGTGCACGCGGGGCACGCCGAGCTGCGAACGCACGTTCAATCCATCGGGCCCCACCCGCACGCGGAATGACGCCGACGAGGCGAACGCCAGGCCGATCAGCACCAGAGTGAGCACGGGTATCCAGGCCCCCTCAGAGGCCTGCACGACCATCACGGCAGTGATTCCCACCACCACCACGATCACCAGCGAGATCAGCACCATCACCCGGCGCGACATCGACGCCGTGGCCATCCAGACGACGCGCTCCCCCGCCGACAGTGCAGCGACATGCGCGGGCTGCAGCGGTGCGCCCGGGGTGGGGTGCACGTGCGGCTGCACGAACCAGCCCACCGAGATCAGCACCGCCAGCGCCACGACCGCAGAGATCAGCACACCGGCGATGCCACCGACCTGGGCGGCGTCTTCCACCCCGCGCTGGATGGCGACCGACCCTGTGGTCGTGACCCCGCTGAAGCCCGAGAGGCCGAGCGCCACCCCGCCCAACAGCCGCGCTGCGCCGCCCCACTGGTGCCGCGCGCCGGCCAGGATCGCCACCGTGATCGCCAACGGAACGGCGAACCCGATCCCCACCGCCCACCAGATATAGACGATCGCGGGGCCGAACCCGTCGACGCCGCCCACGCCCCAGTGCACGGCTGCCGGATCCGGCAGCTGCGGCAGCCACGTCACGATGAGCGTCACCGCGACGGCGGTGAGCACCGCCGGCGCCACGACTCCCACCAGCAGCAGGCCTCGACGCGCGCGGCGCAGATCGCGCGCGGGCACGTCGGCGATATGGCGTTCGAACGCGTGCGGGGATGGATGGTCGGCGGTCATGGTGCCATCTCCTTGATCAACGCGGCGAGGGTGGCGGGGGTGATTCCGAGCCGGATGCCGCGGCCGACCAATGCGGCGATGTCGTCGGCGAACGCGGCCAGGGGCTCGGCTGCGGCCGACATGACCGCCCCGCGACCGCGCCGCAGGTCTATCAGCCCTTCGGAGCGCAGCTCCTGATAGGCGCGCAGGACTGTGTGCACGTTCACCTCGATCGCCGCGGCCACTTCACGCGCCGCGGGAAGGCGGTCGCCCGGCCTCAGCCGGCGCGCGAGCACATCGGCGCGCACCGAGGCGGCGATCTGCTCGAAGAGCGGCTGTGTGCTCTCGGCATCGATTCGGATCAGCATCGGACCTCCCGTGCTCTTATTCTAGGACAACTAGAATAATTGTGAAAGAGGTCCATTCGATGCGCCCGTCGTGCCGCCACGCGGCAGACTGTGCCCATGCGTGTCACACCACAGCGTCTGAAGATGGCCATGAGCCTGTGGATCCCGAACCTTTTCAGCGGCATCCGAGTGAAGCGATTCGCCGAGGACTGGACGAGCGCGACGGTCGAACTGCACGTGAACGTCTTCACCCGCAACTACGTGAAGACCGCGTTCGGCGGTGCCATGCAGGCCATGACCGACCCCTACTTCTTCATGCTCGTCATGCATCAGATCGGCCGAGACTACGTCGTGTGGGACACCCGCGCAGAGATCGAGTTCCTCCGGCCCGGGCGCGGCGTGCTCACCGCCCACTTTGAGGTCTCCCCCGCGAAGGTGCAGGAACTGCGCGAGCGCGCGCAGGACGGCGCCAAGGTGCTCGAATGGTTCTCCACCGACATCACCGACCGCAGCGGTGAGGTCGTCGCCCGGGTGCGGCGCGAGGTGTACGTGCGCGAGAAGAAGCGCGTGACGCAGGCCACGTCGCGAACATCCAAGCCCACCGGCCCGCGCAGGCCGTAACGTCGCGGTATGACCGCACAGAACATCACCGGCGTGACCGGTGCGCACACAACCGACGGCCGCCCGAACACCGCCACGAGCCTGACTCCGTTCCTCGTCCTCACGAACGCGCGGGCCGCCCTCGCCTTCTACCGCGATGTGTTCGGCGCCCGGATCGTCGATGTCACCGAGTTCGAGGGGATCGTCGTGCACGCCACCGTCGACTTCGGCGTCGGCCTGCTGCAGCTCGGTGAGCCCTCCCCCGATGACGGCCTGATCTCCGCCCCCGACGGTGACGAGGAGGGCGACTGCTATTCGATCGCTCTGTATGTGCCGAATGTGGATGCCGCCACCGGTCGTGCGATCGCGGGCGGCGCGACCGTCCGAGAGAGGCCGTCCACGTTCGTCTCGGGCGACCGGTTCGCCTCGATCCGCGACCCGTTCGGGGTGCGCTGGTCGCTGATGACCCGGGTGGAAGACCTCTCCGAGGAGGAAAGCGCCGCGCGGGTGGCCGAATGGGCGGCGCAGCAGCAGGCGTGAGTCGGTCGGCCCGGCCGCTCGGCCTGTGATCGCGACGCTCAGCCGAGCGACTTGAGCTCGAGGTCTTCCTGGCCGGCGGCGAGAGTGGCGAAGCTCGTGTAGCCGTCGGCGGTGGCGCGATCCAGCAGCGCCTTCAGGTTCTTGGTCCGAGTCTCCAGCCGCACGCGCGCGCCGCCGGCGACCAGACGCGCCTTGTGCGCTGCCAGTTCCGGCAGCGGCACGTCACGCTCGTGCACCAGTACGACGGCCGGGGCCGCGGCATCCTCATCCTCGGTCACCAGATCCACGATGCGCTCGAAACCGATCGAGAAGCCGACTGCGGGCACATCCTGTCCGAGGAATCTGCCGATCATGCCGTCGTAGCGGCCGCCCCCGCCCAGCGAGTACGACACGCTCGGGTGCGCGAGCTCGAAGATCGTGCCCGTGTAATAGCCCATGCCGCGCACGAGGAACGGGTCGAACACAAGCGGCACGTCGGCCGCTGCGCGCGCAGCCCCGACGGCCTCACCGATCGCGGCGAGGTGCGCGACGACGTCGTCGGGCGCACCCTCGGGCAGCGCCGCGCGAATCTGGCGCCCGCCGTACGGCACGTGCTCCCGCGTCTGCGGGCGCCGCAGGAACGCCTCGAACGCGTCCACCGCCGCAGGTGTCGCCCCGCGCTCGCGCAGCTCGGCGGCCACCCCCTCGACGCCGATCTTGTCGAGCTTGTCGATCGTGATCAGCACGCCGGGTCGCTCGTGGTCGGCGAAGCCGAAGGTGCCGAGCATCCAGTCCAGCGCGCGGCGGTCGTTGATGCGGATCGTGCCGCCGTGCAGACCCAGCGCATCGATCGTGTCGAGGGTGGCCACCGCCAGCTCGGCCTCCGCACGCGCCGAGGCATCGCCGATGATGTCGATGTCGCACTGCATGAACTGGCGGTAGCGGCCCTTCTGCGGACGCTCCGCGCGCCACACCGGTGCGATCTGAATCGACCGGAACACGCCCGGCAGTTCACCGCGGTGACTCGCGTAGAACCGCGACAGCGGCACGGTCAGGTCGTAGCGCAGGCCGAGATCGGTGAGCTGGGCGACGTTGTCGGCCGCTGACTCGGTGTCGCGGCCGATGCGCTCGATCGCCTCGCCCGACAGCCCGCGACGCAGCACGTTGTAGGCGAGCTTCTCGTTGTCACCGCCCACGCCGGCGTGCAGGCGCGCGTATTCCTCCATGACGGGGGTCTCGATCTCGTCGAACCCGTGCGCGCGGTAGCGGTCGCGGATGACGGCGAGCACACGCTCGCGGCGGGCCTTGTCGGCAGGGAGGAAATCGCGCATGCCGCGCGGCGGATTGACGGATGCCACGGAACCATCTTCTCAGGTCCGTCGTCCCGGGTCCGTCGCCCCAGGTCCGTCGGGGCGGCCTCACCCGGCCTCGGCCGCCCGCACGTCGGCCTCCAGCACGCGGAGTCGCTCGCGCAACGCCCGTTCAGCGTCCCAGCCGTTCTCACGTGCGATCCGGACCAGATCCAGCAGCGCGTCGCCGAGGCCCGCCTCCGTGGTGGGCGCGGCAGGTCGCTCCGACTCGCCGGCCGTGCGAGGCGCCTCGGGAAGGAGCGGCGCGCTGCGCCCGAGGAGCTTCTGGGCCAGTGCGAGCGACGGCATCCGTTCGCTCACCCCGTCCAGCACCGAGCGGCGCTGGCTCTTCTCGGCGGCTTTGGCGGCGTTCCAGAGCACGAGCACCTCTTCGGGCGTGGTGGCGGTCGCATCGCCGAACACGTGCGGGTGCCGGCGGATCATCTTCTCGGTCAGGACACGGGCGACGTCGTCGATGTCGAACGGGTCATCGGCGTCGCGTGAGGCGATCTCGGCGTGGAAGAGCACCTGCCACAGCAGATCGCCGAGTTCTTCGCGCATGTCGGCACGGGTGCCGTCTTCGACCGCGTCGATCAGCTCGGCGCTCTCTTCGACCAGATACGGCACGAGGTCCCGATGCGTGATCTGCTGCGTCCACACGCACCGGTCGCGCACTGCCCGCATGACGTCGGCCGCGGCGCGCAGGGGGTCGTCGGCGGCGCGGTGGGTCGCAGCGTCGTCGTTCATGCCGTCTCCGACAGGAACTCTGCGATCGTGCCACCCCAGCCGCGCACATCGGCGAGCGCCGCAGCCACCGCGAACCGGGAACCGGCGATCAGCTCGTGCAGCCGCTGCCCCGTCGAGACCGGATGTCCCGGATCGTCTGCCCAGCTGAGGATCTGCGTCGGCATCCTCAGCCGCACCAGGCGATCAGGATCGGGCAGATCGCTCAGCGCCGCCCCGCGCAGCACCATGGGCAGACGCGCCTCATCGATGCTGACCCGCGGCGGCAGGTCGAGCTCGCCGAGCGGACCCGCAACGGGCTGCATCGCGAAGAGACGCTCGATGGCCGCACGACCCCCCTGCTCGGCGGCCTCCGCGAGCGCGAGATACGTCTCAACCTGTGCGGCGCGCGTGTCCCACGCGGTCGGCGGCGCAGTGAGCACGATCGTGCGGAACCGGTCGGGCGCAGTGACGGCCGCGTGCAGGATCGCACCGGTGCCCATCGAACATCCGATGGCATCCACGGGGGCATTCGGGCTCAGCTGATCGATCAGGGCGAGCAGGTCTGCGCCGAGGCTCGCCCACGAGTACTGCTCCGGGTCGCCGCCGCCGCCGGAGTCCCCGTGACCGCGCCAGTCCAGGCGCACGAGGGTGCGCCCCGAGTCGACCACGGGGGCGAAATCCAGCACTCCGTCGTTCTCCATCGCCCAGCGGTCGCTGCTCAGCCCATGCCCCCAGACGGCGAGGGGGCCGGAGCCCTCGATCGTGTAGCGCAGCCGGACGCCGCGGAGGTCCGCCCAGGAATCGATCCGCTGGTGGTCACCGGTCATACAGGCCTCCTGAGGTGGACTCGTGCACGCCACGATACGACGAACCCGGAGAGCACGAGCGACGCAGTCGAGCCGGCGAGCACGCCGAGCACGGCCTCGTCGCGCAGCTCGGGCACCGAGGCGAACGCGAGATCGGCCAACAGCAGCGAGACCGTGAACCCGATGCCGCCCAAGGCACCGGCGGCGATGAGGTCGGGGAACGCCAGCCGGGCCGCAGCCGGCACGCGCAGCGCGCGCTGTGCGATCCAGGCCGTGCCGCAGATACCGACCAGCTTGCCGACCGGCAGGGCGACGAAGATCCCCCAGAACGCCGGCGAGAGCCCGCCCGCGCCCACGGCCGGGATCGTCACGAGCGCGGCCGACAGTGCGAACAGGGGCAGCACCAGGCCGTTCACCCATGGCTCGAGCAGGTGCCGCGTCCACATGCCCGGATATTGCGCGACGGCCAGACCGACCAGCACACCCGCGATGGTGGCATGCACCCCCGACGCCAGCACGGCAGCCCAGACGCACACGGCCAGCACGACGATCGACACACCGATCGCGCGCGTCCCGCGGCCGCCCAGCTGACGACTCAGGATGCCGATGCCCACCGTGAGAACAAGCGCGAGCAGCAGCATCCAGACATTCACATCCGTCGCGAAGAGCACCGCGATGAACACGATGCCGATGATGTCGTCGAGGATCGCGAGCGCCAGCAGGAACACCCGCAGAGCCGAGGGTAGGCCGCGTCCGAACACCGCCAGCACACCGAGCGCGAACGCGATGTCGGTCGCGGTGGGAACCGGCCAGCCGACCGCGACACCGCCGGGTGCGGCGATCACCAGATACAGCGCGATCGGCACGGCCACTCCACCGGCGGCGGCGATCGCCGGCAGCACGGCGCGTCGCGCCGAACGCAGCTCTCCCGAGGTCAGCTCGTATTGCAGTTCGACGGCGACAGTGAAGAAGAAGACCACGAGCAGGCCGTCGGCGATCCAGTGCCCCACGTCGAGGTCGAACGCGGTGCCGACGATCCCGAACGTGAAGTGCTGCACCGCGAAGGCCGCCTCCGCGGCGGGCGTGTTCGCCAGGAGGAGTCCCGCTGCCGCCGAGATCAGCAGCAGGATCGCAGGGAATCGTGCCGAACGCAGCAGACGACCGGACACGCTCGGTTCGGCATCGGCGGGCGGTGTGTCGGCAGGCGAACGGGTCATGGAACCTCCGGAGCGTGGGCTGAGTGCCCTGCAGCCGCACGGATGCGGGCAGGCATCGCCGACCAGACTTCCCGGCACACCGCATCCCATCGTACTGAGTCGGGCCGAAGTCACACAGCGAAAGACGCCGGCAGCACGCGGCTACCGTGGAAGCATGCGCGAACCCACCCCCACCGAAGCCCTCACCCTGGTCGGACGGCATGCGTCGGGCGATGCGATCCCCGAGCGCATGCACGCCGATGTCCGGCTGCTGGGCGAGCTGCTGGGCCAGGTGCTGCGCGAGAGCGGATCCGACGGGCTGTTCGACGATGTCGAGCGGCTGCGGGGTGCGACGATCCGTGCCCGCGTCGAGGGCACACCGGACGCATTCGCACAAGCCGAGCAGATCGCCGACGGGTTCTCGGTCACCCGCGCCGACGAGGTGGCACGGGCGTTCACGTGCTACTTCCACCTGGCCAACCTGGCCGAAGAGCACCAGAGGGTGCGTGCGCTGCGCGAGCGCGACGGCCGCCCGGATCGTGAGGATGCCGGTGACTCGCTCGCCGCCGCCTACCTCCGGCTGGCCGCCGAGGTCGGCGACGAGCAGGCGCGGGCACGGCTGAAGGATCTGCGCTTCCATCCGGTGTTCACCGCGCACCCCACCGAGGCGCGCCGCAAGGCCGTGGCCTCCAGCATCCGACGTCTGGCCGCCCTGCTGGACGCCCACGACGCGGCGATCCCCGAAGGCGCCGAACGGCGCCGTGCCCGTCGGCGCCTGCTCGAAGAAGTCGACACACTGTGGCGCACGGCTCCCCTGCGCCCGCACAAACCGGCACCCGTCGACGAGGTCAGCGCCGTGACCGCAGTGTTCGACGAGACGCTGTTCACCGCGGTGCCGCACGTGTACCGCCGCGCCGACGACGCCCTGCAGGGCGCGGACGCGGGGCGTGCCGCACCGGTCGTCCCGCCGTTCGTGCGCCTGGGGACATGGGTGGGTGGCGACCGCGACGGCAACCCGTTCGTCACGGCATCGGTCACCCGTCAGGCCGCAGCCATCGCATCCGAGCACGCCCTGCGCGCGCTGGAGGCGGCCACCGCGCGCATCGGACGCACCCTCACCCTCGATGCCGACGACACGCCCGCCTCCGACGCCGTCCGCGCGCTGTGGCGCCGCTACCGCGACGCCGACCAATCAGGCGCCGACGAGATCGCACAGCACTCCCCCGATGAACCGCACCGGCGGCTCGTGCTGCTGATCGCCCGCAAGCTCGCCGCCACCCGCACGCGCAACGCCGATCTCGCCTACGGCGACGCCGATGAACTTCTCGCCGACCTGCGCGCGGTGCAGGAGTCGCTGGCCGCGGCCGGTGCCGTGCGCGCGGCATACGGCCACCTGCAGCAGTTGATCTGGCAGGTGGAGTCCTACGGCTTCCACCTGGCCGAACTCGAGGTGCGCCAGCACTCCGCCGTGCACGCCAAGGCGCTGGCTGAGCTCGACGCCGGCGGCGAGCGCAGCGCGCAGACCGAGGAGGTGCTCGAGGTCTTCCGTGCGATCGCGCACATCCAGAGCCGGTACGGCATGCGGGCCGCCGGGCGGTACATCGTCTCGTTCACCCGCTCGGCCGCAGACCTCGCCGCCGTGCACCGGCTGGCCGAGTACGCGGCCGCCGACGGCGCACCCGCCCCGGTGCTGGACGTCATCCCGCTGTTCGAGACGTTCGCCGACCTGCAGGCGGCTCCCGAAGCACTGGCCGAGACCATCACCCTGCCGGCGTTCGCCGCGCGCCTGCGCGAGACGGGCAATCGGCTGGAGGTCATGCTCGGCTACTCCGATTCGTCGAAGGACGTCGGTCCGGTCGCCGCCACCCTCGCGCTGTACGAAGCGCAGGAGCGCATCGGCGCCTGGGCGCAGTCCGCCGGCATCACGCTCACTCTGTTCCACGGGCGCGGCGGGGCGCTCGGCCGCGGCGGCGGCCCCGCCAACAGCGCGATCCTGGCCCAGCCGCCGCACTCCGTCGACGGCCGGTTCAAGCTCACCGAGCAGGGCGAGGTGATCTTCGCCCGCTACGGCGAACCGGCCATCGCGATGCGCCACATCGACCAGGTGGCCGCCGCGACGCTGCTGGCGTGGGCGCCTTCGGTGCAGCAGCGCAACAGCCGCGCGGCCGAGCGATTCGCCGACATCGCCGAAGCGATGGATGCCTCATCCCGCGCACGGTTCTTCGAGCTCGTGCACGCCCCCGGCTTCGCCCCCTGGTTCGCCACGGTGACGCCGATGGAGGAGATCGGCCGTCTGGCCCTCGGTTCGCGCCCGGCGCGACGGGGACTGTCGGTCGAGTCGCTGGAAGACCTGCGGGCGATCCCGTGGGTGTTCTCGTGGGCGCAGGCGCGCATCAACCTCGCCGGCTGGTTCGGCCTGGGCACGGCGCTGCAGGCGGTGGGCGACCTGGCCAGGCTGCAGGACGCGTACGCCCACTGGCCGCTGCTGCACACGATGATCGACAATGTCGCGATGGGTCTGGCCAAGACCGACGACCGCATCGCAGAACGCTATCTGTCCCTCGGCGACCGCGACGACCTGGCAGCCCTCGTGCGCGACGAGCTGGCGCTGACCCGCGACTGGGTCACCCGCATCAAGGGGGTGGGCGACCTGCTGGCCGACAAGCCGATCCTGCAGCGCGCCGTGAACCTGCGCAGCCCGTACGTCGACGCGCTGTCGCTGCTGCAGCTGCGTGCCCTGCGCGCACTGCGCGCACAGGGTCCCGACGCGCCCGAACCCGATCCCGATCAGGAGCGCCTGCTGCTGCTGGCAGTCAGCGGGGTGGCTGCGGGCCTGCAGAACACCGGGTGAGGCTCACGCGCCCTCGACGGGGCGATCATCGGAGTGCCGCGCGAGAGAGCGGCCGTATCGCTCGGTCAGCTGCACCATGAGGTCGGGCGTCTCTCGGTCCAGCCCGAACACGTAGCCGGGAAAGTCCAGCTCCTGCTGCAGATCCCAGATGCGCTCATGCTCGCTGGGCGGCAGTACCTGCACGGGTTCGCCCACGGCGACCCACCCGATCGGCACGACGCTGTCTTCGGGCAGGTGCGTGCGCAGATGCACCACGGCGTTGATGCGCACGTCGCAGCGCGCGTCGATGTGGGCCCCGTTGAACACACGTGTACCGGTGGCCAAGAAGACCTCGTCCCCGATCGTGGCGCCCGAGATGCTCGCCATGGGCCCCACGAGAGTGTGGTCGCCGATGTGCACGGAATTCGATGCACTCGCACGGATCAGCGCGTTCTCCATCACGATCACGCTGCGACCCAGCGTGATCGGTCCGCCCTCGGCGGTGATCACCGCACCGTGCAGCACCTGGCAATCGGGCCCGATCGTGACGTCTCCGCTGATCACTGCCGTCGGCGCGATCTGCGCGGTCGGATCCACCCGCGGGCCGACTCCGAGATGTTCGAACAACATGTGTCACTTCCTTGTGCGTCACCTGCCGGAGCGTCGCCTCGCGGCGCGCAGACCCCGCCGGATGTTACGTCGATGGGCCCACCCGTCAGCGTAGCGCCGGTAATGTATGAACCCCCATGTGTGCGCGCACACCCCAGCGCGCGCCGGACAGTCTCTCCACCGGCCAGGAAGCCCTTCTCGTGACCTCATCCCTCGCTGTACTGCCTACATCCGTCCGCTCCGTGTATGACGACGTCGTCGCCAGGAACCCCCACGAACCGGAATTCCTGCAGGCGGTCCACGAGGTGCTGGACTCCATCGGCGCGGTCCTGGACGCCCACCCCGAATATGCCGACGCCGGCATCCTGGAGCGCATCGTCGAACCCGAGCGGCAGATCATGTTCCGCGTTCCGTGGGTCGACGACGACGGAATCCTGCGCGTGAACCGCGGCTACCGCATCCAGTTCAACTCTGCCCTGGGTCCCTACAAGGGCGGCCTGCGCTTCCACCCCTCGGTGAACTTGTCGATCATCAAGTTCCTGGGGTTCGAGCAGATCTTCAAGAATGCCCTGACCGGTCAGGGCATCGGCGGCGCCAAGGGCGGCAGCGACTTCGACCCGCACGGTCGCAGCGACGCCGAGGTGATGCGCTTCTGCCAGTCGTTCATGAGCGAGCTGTACCGGCACATCGGCGAGCACACCGACGTACCCGCCGGCGACATCGGCGTGGGCGGCCGCGAGATCGGCTACCTGTTCGGCCAGTACCGCAAGCTCACGAACCGCCACGAGTCGGGCGTGCTCACCGGCAAGGGCATCGGGTGGGGCGGCGCCGAGGTGCGCACCGAGGCCACAGGCTACGGTGCCGTGTTCTTCGTGCAGGAGATGCTGGCCGTCCACGGCGAGACCCTCGAGGGCAAGCGGGTGGGCGTGTCGGGATCGGGCAACGTCGCGATCTACGCGATCGACAAGGCCCGCCAACTGGGCGCGCTGCCGGTCACCGCCTCGGACTCCTCGGGTTATGTGATCGACGAGGCGGGCATCGACGTCGACCTGCTGCGCCAGATCAAAGAGGTCGAGCGGGCCCGCATCTCGGAGTACGCCGCGCGCCGCCCGGGCGTCCGCTTCATCGAAGGCGCTCGCCCGTGGGAGGTCGAGGTGGATGTCGCGATCCCGTCGGCCACGCAGAACGAGATCGACGCCACCGATGCGCAGGCGCTGGTTGCCGGCGGTGTGCGCGCCGTCGCCGAGGGCGCCAACATGCCCTCCACGCCGGAGGCCGTGGAGGTCTTCGAATCCGCGGGCGTTCTGTTCGGACCGGGCAAGGCCGTCAACGCCGGCGGTGTGGCCACGTCCGCGCTGGAGATGACCCAGAACGCGGGCCGGGAGCGGTGGAGCTTCGCCGACAGCGAGCACCGCCTGCGCGGCATCATGCGCGACGTGCACGCCGCCGCATTCACCGCCGCCCGCCGCTACGGCCACGAAGGAGACTATGTCGTGGGTGCCAACTGCGCCGGCTTCGAGCGGGTCGCGAACGCGATGCTCGCCCAGGGCATCATCTGACCCGACGGCCGCGTCCGCGTCCGCGTCCGCGTCAGGAGCGGCGGGCGGACAGCCCGCGCACGATCGCCAGCGCCTGCCGGGGCGATGCCGTCGGCAGGTAGGCGCGAAGGATCGCCGATGCCGCCGCCGGCAGGCTCGCGGCATCCTGATACGACATGTAGACGGTCTCGAGCTCGGGGTGGAACTTCTGCTTGAACTCGAACAGAGACCGAAATCCGTAGACCGGTTCGAGCACGTCGGCCAACCATCCCAGAATGCGGCTCAGCAGCGACGAGCGCGGGGGCAGCTGCCCTTCGGCGACCGGCCGGGTCACCAGCGGCGCGCCCGACAGACTCATCACGCCGACTCCGGCCTCGCGCATGCGCAGCGCCGCAGTGGCGATCACCGCGACCATGATCTCAGGCATCGCATCGTCTGCGCGCCGCATGAAATCCAATGTCCAGCCGGTGACCGTGCCGTCCCGCCACGAGGGCAGCCAGCTGGTCACCGCCTGCAGCTCACCGTCGGCACCGACCGCCAGCAGCAGTGCGACGTCGGGATCGCGCAGTTCGGCGATGCCGCCGAGCGTGAAACCGAGCTCGGGCAGCGCCTTCTCTGACACCCAGTGCTCACTGAGCACTTCGATCTGCGTCGCCCGCGACGTGGGCAGATCCTTCCATGTCGTCCAGATCATCTGCACGCCCAGCCGGTCGGCCTTGGCCAGCGCCTGCCGAACGCGCTTGCCTCGACCGCCTGCCAGCTCGAGCGCTGCCGGGTGGATGACCGTTTCCTCTCCGACCGACACATCGCGCCAGCCGCGGGCGCGCAGCGCGTCGCGGGTGGCAGTGTGGATACCGTAGAACACGGGGGTCCAGCCCTGTCGGTCGCAGAACGCCAGAAATCCGTCGAGCACGCCGGCCATCGCCCCGGGCGGGGCGACGGGATCGCTGATCACGAGCGCCACCCCGCGCACCAGCCGGTACGCGACAGCACCACTCTCGCCGATCCAATGCCGAGCCCCTTCCCAGGTGCCCATGAAGCTCATCGTCCCGCCGCCGATCGTGCGCAGCAGCTCGCGGAACCGCGCTTGCGACACGTCACTGTGCCCGATCGATCGCAGCAGCACGATCGCCGCGACGATCACGGCGAGCCAGAACGCCACACCCGCCCACTGGTCGGCCAAGACCACCACGCCATGACCGGGCACCCTGCCGTGCGCGATGCCGCGGGTGTACCCGGCCGGCAGCAGCACCACGATCAGGCCGAGGAAGATGTCGCGAACGGCCAGCGGCACGGGACCCACCGGGACGGCAGACCCACCAATCGTGATGAACGCCACGACCCACAGCGCGATCACCGCGACGAATGCGATGCCGACGGTGAGCCAGAAGCGTCGCACCGCATCGCGCGCGGCCGTGACCTCGAACCGGCGACGGGTCAGCGCGAGCAGGATGATGACGGCAAGCGGCACTCCCACCGCCAGCACCGCACTGAGCGCGAACCGTTCGCCCACGCGCTCGATCCCCTGCAGCGACGACAGGCTGAGCACGCCGACGGCGGCGGCTGTGGCCACCAACGTCACGGCATTGACGGCCAGCGCCATCGCCCATGCCGCGCGCCGGCCGGCGCGCAGCCCCCACGCCGCCACCAGGCTCAGTGCGACCGGAACCAGCGAGAGCAGCACCCGCCCAACCCCGTGCGCGATCATATGGATGTCGCCGGGCGCATCGCACGCGCTGCGGAAGTAGGTGGCGCACGCCTCGAACGCCTCACCGCCGTTGACTTGGGCGATGCCGGAGACGACCAGCGCGAGCGGGCCGACCAGCGTTCGATCCAGCAGCACGATCACCGGGCCGACGCCGGTGACGGCCACCACGGCCGCGACCAGCGTGCGCACCTCGCCGTAGGATGCGCGCCGCCAGCCGCGGGCGCGCGGGCGCGTGCGCGCCACCGGCATCCCCCGCCCCAGGGCCGCGCCCAGCGCGAGGCCCAGAAGCGCCGCGATCACCCGATAGAAGCTGTCCTGGTCGCCTCCGTACAGGGCGAAAGTGAGCACGACGGCGAAGCCGATGACGCGGATGCGGCGGCGGAACAGCACCGGTGCGAACGCGCTGCCGGTCATGAGCACCCCGAACACGCCGATCGCCGGATCCAGCGACAGCTCGGGGCGGGCCAGCAGCAGCAACGGCGTGCCCAGCCAGATCGTCAGCAGGTGCAGCGCGATGCCGCTGAGGATCGCCATCGCGCCGACGCCGAAGTACGCCAGCACGGTGCGCGCCGTGCCGATCAGCCGCTCGATGTAGGCCATCACGGTCAGGGCGACCGCGGCGCTGAGCAGTGCGTCCAGCAGCGAGCCGGGCACCAGCAGAGCCGTGACCGACGTCCACCACAGGTGCTCTTCGCCGGTGGTGACCGGCCCCGCGGCCACCCATCGCGTGGCATGCGTCCTCGGCAACGAGAAGATGAAGCCGGTGATCAGCACCGTGACGGCGACGGAGACGGAGAACGGGTTGCTCCGCAGATAGCGCAGGCCGCTGCGCACCATCGTCCGTCTCACACGCGCGGCGACAGACCGAGCACGGGATACAACTGGGTGAAGGCCTCGGCGAGTCCCCCGCTCAGGGCGGTGCCGACATGGGTTGCCCCGGCGACCTCCATCAGGGTCGTGGTGAATCCGGCGGCCTTCAGCATCTCGGCATTGCTGCGCGCATACCCCGAGAACTTGGCATCCAGCGACCCGCCCGTGAACAGCGCCACGTGACCGGCGAACTGCCCGGCGTTCTTCTTGACGAACACCGCAGGACGCTGCGACAGCTCGAGCTTCATGCTGCCGCGGAATGCCTCGCGCAGCGAGGTGGCCGGTTCTGAGGCACCGGGATACCGGTCGCCGGAGATGCTGATCAGATTCCCCCAGATCTTCGGATATTCGGTCGCCCATTTGAGCGAGCATGCGCCGCCATCCGAGTATCCCGCAATGGTCCAGTACCGCGGGTTGTCGATGATGTTCAGATGCGTGCGCGCGTAGCGCACGATGTCGGCGTTGACGTACTCGGACACGTTGCCGAACTTCGAGTAGGGCGAGCACGCAGGCTGCTGCATGGGCGTGCCCAGCTGGTCTGCGATGACGACGATCGGTGCCAGGCCATGGTGCGCGGCGGCCTGCTCATTCAGCGCCGCCTCGATGAACCGCGGGGTCGGGCTGCCCGGCTTGCCGTTCATCATGACCATGAACGGCAGGGCCGGAGCATTCGGCACCAGGGCTGCCGGCGGCAGATAGACCGTCGCGTCACGCGGCATGAACCCGCCCGTGGAGGCAATGCGCTGTGCGCCCGAGAGCGTGCCGACGCGGCCTGCCTTCGGCATGTTCGCCGGAGCCTTCCACGTCAGGTACAAGGGCTGGGCGCCGGTACCGGTGGCGGGGTGAGCCCGCGAAATCGGCAGGGCGCCCACCGACGGCAGCGTGCTCACCCCCAGCACATCGGCGATCGTCGGGGTCAGTCCGAACCCGCCGTTGATGCCCATCGCCGCCGACAGCGGAGCGATCACGATCAGCAGACCGGCGAGCACCTTGCGCCACACCGGCGTGCGCCAGAAGCTCGCGACCCCCAGCCCGATTCCGGCGCCGGCCAGCATCATCCACCAGGTGGTCCCCTTGGGCATCGGCACCCCGAAAGCGTCGGTCGCATCGGTGATCCACACGGCGATCACACCCACGATCGCACCGCCGGCAACGGCGGGAAGGGCGGTGATCGCCCACGTGCGCGTCCGATCGCGCACCAGCAGCACGACGCCGACGAGCGCTGTCAGCAACCACAGCGCCTCGGGCAGGGCGCCGCTCATGACATCGAGGTTCAGGAACCACCGAACCATCGGCATCCACCCTTCTGCACTGCGTCGCGCGGGACTGTGACGCGACGCCCTCGTGAGCGTACGAGTGCGAGCTTGCTGCCATCCCCGAGATGGCTATGCGCGCGCTTCCGGTGATCGAGGCGTCTGCTGAATGTCCGCACAGCGCCTGCCGGCCCGACGCGCAGTTCAGGATGCCGCGGCCGCGGCGCTCTCGGGTGCGGCGACCGGCAGCGGCCAGAGCTGATCGATGAGCTGCCTCGTCCAGGCGATCAGATCGGCATCCGACACGGAGTCGCCGCCCGCGGTCGGCAGCGGCACGACGACGGCCTCGCCGCTGGCGACGAGCTTCGCCCGAGGGTGCAGCCGCTGCAGGCGCACCCGCATCGAGTCCGGCAGCCGGGCCGGGGCCAGGCGAAGGTTCGGACCCATGGCCACGACATCCGACAGCCCCGCCTGCGCCGCGCGGCGCCGCAGCCGCGCGACGGCGACGAGTCCTTCAGCCTCGGCGGGCAGCTCCCCGTACCTGTCGCGCAGTTCGTCCACGACGGTGTCGATGGCCTCCTCGGCCGCCGCCACGCCGGCAGCGCCCGACAGCTTCTGGTACGCCTCCAGACGCAACCGCTCGCTGTCGATGTAGTCCTCGGGGATGCGCGCCTGCACCGGCAGTTCGAGCCGCAGCTCGGTCGGTCCCTCGTTCTCCTCGCCGCGGAACGTCGCAACGGCCTCGCCGACCATCCGCAGGTACAGATCGAATCCCACCCCGGCGATGTGACCGGCCTGTTCGGCGCCGAGCAGGTTTCCGGCGCCGCGCAGCTCGAGGTCCTTCAACGCCACCTGCATGCCGCTGCCGAGGTCGTTGTTGACCGCGATCGTCTCCAGTCGATCGGCGGCGGTCTCGCTCAGCGGCTTCTGCTCGTCGTACAGGAAGTACGCGTACGCGCGCTCGCGCCCACGACCCACACGGCCGCGCAGCTGGTGCAGCTGCGAGAGCCCGTACTTGTCGGCGCGGTCGATGATGATCGTGTTGGCGTTGGAGATGTCCATGCCGGTCTCGATGATCGTCGTGGACACCAGCACGTCCGCGCGACGCTCCCAGAAGTCGTCGACGACCCGCTCGAGCTGGTTCTCACCCATCTGACCGTGGGCGACCACGATGCGTGCCTCGGGCACGAGCTCGGCGAGGTGCGCGGCGACCCGCTGGATCGACTGCACGCGGTTGTGCACGTAGAACACCTGGCCCTCGCGCAGCAGTTCGCGACGGATGGCGGCGGCGATCTGCTTGTCATTGCGCGCGCCCACATACGACAGGATCGGATGCCGATCCTCGGGCGGGGTCTGCAGCGTCGACATCTCGCGGATCCCGGTGACGGCCATCTCCAGCGTGCGAGGAATCGGAGTGGCGCTCATCGCGAGGATGTCGACATTCGTCTTCAGCTTCTTCAGGGCGTCCTTGTGCTCGACACCGAACCGCTGCTCCTCATCGATGATCAGCAGGCCCAGGTCTTTGAAGATCACCTTCTCGGTGAGGATGCGGTGGGTGCCGATCACCATGTCGACCGTGCCGTCGGTGAGCCCGGCCAACGTATCGCGTGCCTGCTTGTCGGTCTGGAAGCGCGACAGCGGCCGGACCTTGACCGGAAAGCCCGCGAACCGCTCGGTGAACGTGTCGAGGTGCTGCTTGACCAGCAGGGTCGTCGGCACGAGCATCGCGACCTGCTTGCCGTCCTGGATCGCTTTGAACGCAGCCCGCACGGCCACCTCGGTCTTGCCGAATCCGACATCCCCCGACAGCAGCCGGTCCATCGGGATCGGCTTCTCCATGTCGGCCTTGATCTCGTCGACCGTCTGCAGCTGATCCGGCGTCTCAGCGAACGGGAACGCCTCTTCCAGCTCGCGCTGCCACGGGGTGTCGGGCCCGAACGCATAGCCTCGGGCGGCCATCCGCGCCGAGTACAGCTTCACGAGCTCGACGGCGATGTCGCGCACCGCACGGCGCGCCTTGCCCTTGGTATGGGCCCAGTCGCTCCCGCCCATCTTCGACAGCGTCGGTGCCTCGCCGCCGACGTAGCGCGAGAGAAGATCGAGCTGGTCGGTGGGGACATACAGCTTGTCGCCGGGGTGCCCGCGCTTGCTCGGTGCGTATTCGAGCACGAGGTACTCGCGCGTGCTCTTGACCGGGTGCCGACCGCCGCTGGAGACCTCGCGCTGCGTCAATTCGACGAAGCGGCCGATGCCGTGCGTGGTGTGCACGACGAAATCGCCCGCCTTCAGCTGCAGCGGGTCCACGACGTTGCGCCGCCGAGACGCGAGCTTCTTGACCGTCCGCGTGTCCGAGCCGACCGTACGCCCGTAGAACTCCGCCTCGGTGAAGACGGCGATACCCGCCTCGGGCGACTCGAACCCGCGCTCCAGGGCGGCCACCACCACGTGCGCCACGCCCGGTTCGGGCACCTCCAGTACTTCGTCGACGCGCCGTGCGGCGATCCCCCGCTCGGCCAGCACGTCGCGGGCACGGTCGGCCAGGCCGGGGCCCGACACCGTCACGACCACGCGCAGCCCGTCCGCCAGAAGCTGCCCGATCCGCTCGGTGGCGCCGTCGATGCTCCCTTGGAACGACCCGACGGCACGACCGGGCACGCGCACCGCGTCGGTTTCGGTGTCCGCGTCGGCGCCGAGAGCGGCCGCGCTGTCGGCGGCACCCGAATCGAACACGCTCAGCGTCCACCAGACGCCTCCGCGCACGCGGGCGACCTCGCGCAGTTCGGGCAGCGCCAGAAAGTCGCCGGCCCCGAGGTCGATCGGCGCCTCGCCGCCCGCGGTGGCCACGCTCCAGGCCGCGTCCAAGAACTCGCGGTTGGTCTCAGACAGCGTGAGCGCACGCGTCACTGCCCGCTCGGGGTCCAGGAGCGCGACCGCAGTGCCTTCCGGCAGGTAATCCACGAGGCTGACCAGGTCGTCCACGAGCGCCGGCGTGAGCGATTCCATCCCCTCGGCGGGGATTCCCTCGCTCATCTTCTCCAGCATGCCGCGCAGCCCCGGCGACCGCTCGGCCAGTGCCGCCGCACGCGCGCGCACCTCGGCGGTCAGCAGCAGTTCGCGGCTGGCGAGCAGTTCGACCTCGGCCACCTCGCCGGGAAGGCTGCGCTGATCGGCGACGGAGAACGCGCGGATCTGATCCACCTCGTCACCGAAGAACTCGATGCGGTACGGGTGGTCGGCGGTGGGCGGGAACACGTCGAGGATGCCGCCGCGCAGCGCGAACTCGCCACGACGGCTGACCATGTCCACGCGCAGATAGGCGCGCTCGACCAGCTGAGCGGCCACCGCGCCCAGATCGTGTCCGCGGCCGCCGGTTGCCAGGACGATCGGCCCTGCGTCGGCCAGACCCGCCGCCAACGGCTGCAGCGCTCCGCGCACGGACGCGGTGATCACCAGCGGAGGGCGCTGCCCGGGGTCGCTCTGGCTCCACTCGCGTGCACGCCGCAGCACCTCCAACCGACGCCCGACCGTCTCGGCACTGGGGCTGAGCCGCTCGTGGGGCAGCGTCTCCCACGCCGGAAAATGCAGAACCTGCGCACTGGGCAGCAGCGCGTCCAACGCCGGCCCGACGGCATCGGCCCGCCTGCCCGTGGGCGTGATCACCAGCAGGGCGGCGGCGTGGCCGGCAGCGCGGCGGCGTTCGATCAACGCCGCCAGCACGGGGGCGTCCATGCCTTCGACGAGGGAGAGATCGGTGTCGACGGATGCCGCGGCCAGCACGTCCCGCACGGTTTCGGCCTGCGCGAGGGCGCGCGCGATCCCGGGAACTGTCACTCGAAGAGTCTACCGGCGCTCGCTCATGCTCGCGGCGCGTGATGCTTCTGCTGCGCGGCCAGCAGGCCTTCGTCGATGAGCTGTTCGACCGCGTCGGCGGCATCGGACAGCAGCATCGGCAGGGCCTTGCGGTCGGCGGCGCTGAACGGATCCAGCACCCAGTCCGCCGCATCCTGGCGCCCCGGCGGGCGGCCGATGCCCACCCGCACACGGGAGAATTCAGGTGTGCCCAGCGCTTTGGCCACGTCGCGCACGCCGTTGTGGCCGCCGTGACCGCCGCCCATCTTCAGCTTGATCGTGTCGAACGGGATGTCGAGCTCGTCGTGGACGATCACCACATGCGCCGGGTCGATGCCGTAGAACTTCGCGAGGTTCGCGGTGGGTCCGCCCGACACGTTCATGAACGAGTTGAGCTTGGCCAGCACGACCTTGTCACCGCCGGGACGCACCCAAGTCTCGGCAACGCGCGCATTCGCCTTGTGCGCCTTGAAGCGCTCATGACGGCGATCGGCGAGTTCGTCGACCACCAGCTGGCCGATGTTGTGCCGTGTCAGCTCATACTGGGGGCCGGGATTGCCCAACCCCACCACCAACCACGTCGTGGTCATGCCCATCTCTCCCCGCATGCGTCGAGGGGGCGCGCTGTGCGCACCCCCTCGACGATGGAACGATCGCGGATCACTCCGCAGCGGCCTCCTCGGCCGGTGCCGCCTCGGCAGCCTCAGCGGCCTCCTCGGCTGCTTCTTCGTCTGCGCCGGAGGCCGGCACCGAGACGGCCACGATCAGCAGCTCGGGGTCGTCGGTGAGGGTCGCACCCTTGGGCAGCGCGATGTCGCCCGCGGTGATGTGCTCGCCCTCTTCGCGGCCCTCGACGCTGACCTCGATGCGCTCGGGGATGTGCGTCGCTTCGACCTCGAGGCGCAGCGTGGCGGTGTCGAGGTTGACCATGGTGCCGGGAGCGGACTCACCCACGACCAGAACCGGAACCTCGACCTGCAGCTTCTCGCCCTTCTTGACCAGAAGCAGGTCGATGTGCTCGATGATCTGGCGCACCGGGTCGCGCTGGATGTCTTTCACGAGCGTCAGCTGGTGCGTGCCGTCGAGGTCGAGCTCGAGCAGCGCGTTGGCGCGACGCACCAGCAGAGACACCTGGTGTCCCGGGAGGGCGACGTGCACCGGGTCGGTGCCGTGACCGTAGATGACGGCAGGGATCTGGCCGGCCGCGCGAAGGCGCCGCGCGAAGCCCTTGCCGAAGTTCTCGCGCCGCTCGGCGCGGACCTTGGTGTCGTCGGACATGTTCTTCTCCTTGACGAACCCGGCGGGCGGGTCCTGATGTATCGGGGTTTTGTTCAACTCGAACGCATGCGCGTGAGGAAAGCCGTCAGGGCCCGCATCACTGCGTCGATCACGGATGCCGAGCATCCCTCGCCGAAGTTGCGTCCCGAGTCTACCAGGGCGCCCGCTACGATGAAGACGACGCCTGCGCATCGACCCCCGGGAGGACCTCACATGGACGCACAGCTCGCTTCAGACCTCGTTCTGGGCTTCGTCGGCCTGGTCGTCTGCCTCGGAGTGATCGGCGCGGTGCTCTCATTCTGGTTCCTGGGCCGGCAGGCCTACCGCAAGCACTGATCCGGTCCGCGTCTGCAACACACGGGCCCGCGCTGCGAGGCACGCTCTAATCTGGAGGGACCCGGGTCCACCGACCCGATCCCGTCTCCCCCGATTCCCCGCCGTCCCCAATGCCTTGCCAAGGAGCGCCCGTGACCGTGCCCGCATCCCAGCCCACCGCGAACATCGGCGTCGTCGGATTGGCGGTGATGGGCTCGAACCTCGCCCGCAACCTCGCCAGCCGCGAGGGCAACACGGTGGCCGTGTACAACCGCAGCCGCTCGAAGACCGATGAACTGGTGGCCGCACACCCCGAGGCCGGATTCATCCCGGCGTTCTCATATGCCGAGTTCGCCGCATCGCTGTCCAAGCCGCGCACCGCCATCATCCTGGTGAAGGCCGGTGCCCCCACCGATGCCGTGATCGACGACCTCGTGGCGGTCTTCGAACCGGGCGACATCATCGTCGACGGCGGAAATGCGCTGTTCACCGACACCATCCGCCGCGAGAAGGCCGTGCGCTCCACCGGCATCAACTTCGTCGGCATGGGAGTGTCCGGCGGCGAAGAGGGAGCGCTCCTGGGCCCGTCTCTCATGCCCGGCGGATCAGACGAGTCGTGGGTGACCCTCGGCCCGATCCTGCGCTCCATCGCCGCGGTCGCCGAGGACGAGCCGTGCGTCACGCACGTCGGCCACGACGGCGCCGGACACTTCGTCAAGATGGTGCACAACGGCATCGAATACGCCGACATGCAGCTGATCGCCGAGGCGTACGACCTGATCCGCCGCGGCACCGGCAAGAGCCCGGCCGAGATCGCTGACGTGTTCGCGCAGTGGAACGAGGGCGAGCTGAACTCGTATCTCATCGAGATCACCGCCGAAGTGCTGCGCCAGCAGGATGCCGCGACCCAGGCCCCGCTGGTCGATGTGATCCTCGATCAGGCCGGCGCCAAGGGCACCGGCGGGTGGACGGTGCAAACGGCGATCGACCTGGGCGTGCCGGTCTCGGGCATCGCCGAGGCCGTGTTCGCCCGCTCGCTGTCGAGCCACCCCGAGCAGCGCGCCGTCGCGGCGGGTCTGCCCGGACCGACCGCGCCGCCGCAGGCCGATGACGCCGAGGCCTTCATCGAGGACGTACGTCTGGCGCTGTTCGCCTCGAAGATCGTCGCCTACTCTCAGGGGTTCGATGAGATCCGCGCCGGCGCCGCCCAGTTCGACTGGACCATCGACCTGGGCGCCGTGGCCAAGATCTGGCGAGGCGGCTGCATCATCCGCGCGCAGTTCCTCAACCGGATCTCGGACGCGTATGCGCAGACTCCGGATTTGACGGTGCTGCTGACGGCGCCGTACTTCGTGGACGCACTCGAACGCGCACAGGACGCGTGGCGGCGGATCGTGCAGACCGCGGCAGGCTCCGGCATCCCGGCACCGGCCTTCTCGTCCTCTTTGGCCTACTACGACGGACTGCGCGCCGACCGGCTGCCGGCCGCCCTGATCCAGGGGCAGCGCGACTTCTTCGGAGCCCACACGTACCGCCGCACGGATCGTGAAGGCACGTTCCACACCCTGTGGTCGGGCGACCGCAGCGAAGTCGACGCGCAGGACACGCACTGACGGCGACCCGCCTGTCTGCGACGATGCGCGTGCGCCGCACGGCCGCGTGCACCTGAGTCGGGCCCACAGGCGCCTCCGCTGTCGGGATTCACAGGATCGCCATAGCCTTTGCCATAGATGATTCACAGTCCGCTGAGGAGAATCGAGGCATGACCATGACTGCACCCGGCACCACACTGCACCGCGCCGACGGCGCTGCCCCTCGCATCCTCGTCGTCGACGACGAGCAGATGCTCACCGATCTGCTGTCGATGGCGCTGCGGATGGAAGGATGGGACGTCCACTCGGCCGCCTCCGGCTTCGAGGCGCTGCAGGCCGCGCGGGATTTCGCCCCCGACGCCATGGTGCTCGACATCATGATGCCCGATCTGGACGGCATGAGCGTGCTGCAGCGGCTGCGTCACAGCGGCAACAACGTGCCGGTGCTGTTCCTGACAGCGAAGGACTCGGTCAGCGACCGGGTCGCGGGTCTGACCGCCGGTGGCGACGACTATGTCACCAAGCCGTTCAGCCTCGAAGAGGTCGTCGCGCGCCTGCGCGGACTCATGCGCCGCGCAGGCACCGCACAAGCGGCCGAGTCCGAGCCCATCCTGCGCGTGGGCGACCTGTCGCTGAACGAAGACAGTCACGAGGTCGAGCGCGCCGGGCGCGAGATCGAGTTGACGGCGACCGAGTTCGAGCTGCTGCGCTATCTGATGCGCAATCAGCGCCGCGTGGTCTCGAAGGCGCAGATCCTCGACCGCGTGTGGAACTACGACTTCGGCGGGCGCTCGAGCGTCGTCGAGCTGTACATCTCGTACCTGCGCAAGAAGATCGACCAGGGTGCCGAGGCGCTCATCCACACGGTGCGCGGCGTCGGATACATGATCAAAGCCCCGCAGTGACCGCACCGGACCACCCCGGCCGCTCCCGGCGGCGCCTGACGTTGCAGACCCGTCTGATGGCCACGGTGATCGGCATCGTCGCGCTGATCCTGGCCGCGGTGGCTCTGGGCACCAGTGCGATCATCGGCGGCATCCTGCAGCAGAACCTCGACACGAAGGTGCGCGAGACCACGACACTGGTCCTGCAGAGCGCATCCATCGATCCCCCCTCACTGATCCAGTCGGGCAACCAGGCCTACGACATCCTGCAGGGACTGGGCCCGCGACGCCTGCCCGGCTATCTGCTGATCGTGAGTGCGCGCGGCAGTGCCGCCGACGGCGCGTACGTGACCGACGACGGCGACGTGCAGCAGATGTCGGCGCACCAGGTCGAGCAAGTGGTGCTGAGTCTGGCGCACACCAACAGCTCGACGGTCGCCATCGACTCGCTCGGGGCCTACCGCATGCGGCTGGGCAGCCTCGGCTCCACGGTGCAGGTCGCAGGCGGGCTGCCGCTGAGCGAGGTCAATGAGACGATCGCGCAGATCCTGACCACCGTGCTGCTGGTGACCCTGGGCGGCCTTCTCCTCTTGGCCGGCGCCATCGCCGTCGTGATCCGCCGCGGACTGCAGCCCCTGCGCGCCGTGGCAGAGACGGCGACCCGTGTGGCCAGCCTGCCGATGTCGGAGGGCGACGTCTCGATCTCGGCACGGGTGCCGGGCGATCAGGTCGATGACCACACCGAGATCGGCCGCGTCGGCACGGCACTGAACACACTTTTGGACCACGTCGGCTCGTCGCTGCAGGCGCGCCAGGCGAACGAGGAGCGCATGCGCAGCTTCGTGGCCGACGCCAGCCACGAGCTGCGCACCCCGCTGGCGTCCATCCGCGGATATTCGGAGCTGTCTCTGCGTGACCGCACCCTCAGCGACACCAGCGCCCAGGCGCTGGAGCGCATCCACGCCCAGTCCCTGCGCATGACCGCGCTCGTCGAGGACCTGCTGCTGCTGGCGCGCCTGGACGAGGGTCAGGAACTCGTATTCGGCACGGTCGATCTGTCGCAGCTCGCCGTCGAGGCCACCGGCGACGCGCAGGCGGCAGGGCGCGACCACAGCTGGCTGGTCGATGTGGACGAAGAACCCGTCATCGTCGCCGGCGACACCGCGCGTCTGCACCAGGTGCTGGCCAACCTCCTCGCCAATGCGCGCACGCACACACCGGCGGGCACCGAAGTGACCACGAGCGTGACCCGCCACGACGGCGACGCGGTGATCCGCGTGCACGACGACGGCCCGGGGATCGACCCCTCGGTGTCGGCCGAGCTGTTCGAGCGGTTCGCGCGCGCCGACCGCTCCCGTGCGCGAAACACCGGCGGGACGGGTCTGGGCCTGTCGATCGCGCGCGCTATCGTGCGAGCGCACCACGGCACCATCAGCGTGCGCTCCCGGCCCGGCGACACCACGTTCGAGGTGCGGCTGCCCGCCCGGCCGCACGACCCGGACACGTGAACAGGATCGGCCCGGAGACGAGGCGGCTCAGTACCCGCTGAACGCGTCGGTGGTGATCGAGCGGGCCTTCTCCAGCGCCGGCGCGAGGTCGGCGATCAGCCCCGCCGGGCCCGACACGTACGCATGCCGCCGCGCGATGTCGGGAACCGTGCGCGCCAGGCCTGCGGCATCCAATCGCACACCCTTGGCCCACTCCCAATGCGGTGCGAGATCCTTCGGCTCGTCGCGCGTGAAGACGACCACCCGCACGCCCGACGCTTCGAGGTCCTCACGGAAAGCGAGCTCGGCGGCCTCGCCGGCCACGTACACCACGACGATGTCACGACTGCGGCCTGTGAGCATGAGCTGGCGCAGCTGTGACACGAACGGCGTGACCCCGATGCCGGCGGCCACCATCAGCAGCGGGCTGTCCGACTGTCGCGGCAGCACGAAGTCGCCCCACACGCCGGTCACCGCCAGCGCCGTGCCCGGCTGCACCGCCGCAAGCGCCTTCTTGTAGGTGGACTGCGATCCGCGGCGGAACGCGATGCGGACGGTGGGAAGGTCCGCCGGAGCCGAGGCGATGCTGAACTCGCGCCGCGTGCCCCGTGCATCGGGCCGACGGTGCGGCACGTCAAGCTCGAGGAACTGTCCGGCGGTGAACGAGAAGCCCCGACCGGCGTGAAAGCTCAGCTCTTCGATCGACGGGGTCAGATCGGCATGCCGGTCATAGACCAGTCGCACCGCGGAGCGCACGGCGAATGCGAACGCGACGGCGTTGCCGATCAGCAGCGCCCGCTCCTGACCCAGCGAGACGGGGAAGGTGCCGATCAGTGGCGCCCAGCCCACCAGCACACCCACGACGGCCGCCACGATCAGCTGCTGCCAGCGCCGCGGCGGCAGGGTCAGCGGCTCAGACAGCATGAACGCGCCCAGGAACAGCAGGGGCGAGGACCACAGCTGCTGGCCGAGGATGGTCCACGTGTCCACTGGGGAGCCCAGCTGCCGGTATTCGGCGGCGACGGTGGCCACACTGACCACCAGCGCCACCACCCAGAACAGCGCGATCACCCGCAGCTTCTCGGTGCGCCACAGCACGATCACGCCCAGCAGCAGCACCACGGGGCCAAACGCCGGCGAGCCGATCCACCACGACGACGAGCCCAGGGCGTACGCGGCCGTCGATGCCGACAGGAGTGTCAGCACCGTCGCCCCCACCGCCGCCGGGTTGAAGATGTGCCGCCCGCGCCAGGCCAAGACGTATTTCGATGCGGATGCCACGGCCCCTGCGATCGCGATCCCCACGAGCCCGAGCACCTCGTCCGAGGGGCGCAGCACGAACAGCAGGATCGCCGCGGTGATCAGCGAGGATTCGAGCCGCCAGGGCAGCTTCAGAAGTCGCTGCGCCGCGGCATCCACCCCCGCGCACACCACGACCAATACGGCGGCGGTCGCGACCAGCTCGAGCGGAGTGGGGCCGGCGATGCCGGCCAGCGAGAGCAGCAGCGCGATGACGGCCAGCAGCGCCAGCGCCAGCAGCGTCAGCCGGTACATCGAGACCTTGCCCAGCAGCTGGAAGCCGCGGTTCCAGCTCGCGCGCAGCGATGGATTCACGCCGTCACCGCCGACCCGGGATCAGGCGGCGCCGTTGAACATGCTCGTCACCGAGCCGTCGACGAACACCTCGTGGATCGCGCGGGCCAGCAGCGGGGCGATCGGCAAGACCGTCAGGCCGGGGAACAGCTTGTCTTCGGGCAGCGGGATCGTGTCGGTGACGACGACTTCGTCGATCGCCTCGTCCTGCATCCGCTGCACCGCCGGGTCGCTGAACACGGCGTGGGTCGCGGCGACGATGACGCGCTCGGCCCCGTTGGCCTTCAGCGCCTGGGCAGCCTTGAGGATCGTGCCGCCGGTGTCGATCATGTCGTCCACCAGCAGGCAGACCCGACCGCGCACGCGACCGACGATCTCGTTGACGGTGATCTGGTTGGCCACGTTCGGGTCACGGCGCTTGTGGATGATGGCCAGCGGCGCATCCAGGCTGTCGGACCACTGGTCGGCCACGCGCACCCGGCCGGTGTCGGGCGAGACCACCGTGAGCTTCGCACGGTCTTCGCCGCTCAGGGTCCGCTGGAAGTACTCCAGCAGCACCGACTTGGCGAACAGGTGGTCGACCGGGCCGTCGAAGAAGCCCTGGATCTGCGCGGCGTGCAGATCGACGCTCATCACACGGTCGGCCCCGGCGGTCTTCATCAGGTCGGCGACCAGACGCGCGCTGATCGGCTCACGCCCACGGCCCTTCTTGTCCTGCCGTGAGTACGGGTAGTACGGGGCGACCACGGTGATGCGCTTGGCCGAGGCGCGCTTGGCCGCATCGAGCATGATCAGCAGCTCCATGAGCCACTCGTTCACCGGCGGGCCGAACGACTGGATGAGGAACACGTCACAGCCGCGCACCGAGACCTCGAAGCGGGTGAGGATCTCGCCCGACGCGAACGTGCGGTACTCGGTGGGCACGAGCTCGGTGCCCAGTGCCTGGGCGACTTCGGCTGCCAGGGCCCGATGCGAGCTGCCGGAGGCGACCACGAGACGCTTCTTGGTCTTGGCGACCAGGCTGGGAGCTATCCCACGGTCGCGATCCAGATCAACCTTCTTGTCTTTGTGGCCCATCGCCGGCTTTCTGTGTGGATCGGGCCCGGCTCGCGACATCCGCCGCCTTCGTGCCCGATCTGTTCTTCTGGACCCACCCCTCGACATTGCGCTGGGGGGCCACGCTCAATGCCAGGGCTCCGGCGGGCACATCCTTGCGGATGACGGCTCCCGCCCCGGTCTTCGCGCCATCTCCGATCCTAACGGGCGCCACGAAGACGTTGTGCGAGCCGGTGTGCACCTGGTCGCCGATCTCGGTGCGGTGCTTGGTCAGATCGTCGTAGTTGGCCGTGATGGCCCCCGCGCCGAGGTTGACCCCGGTGCCGATCGTGGTGTCGCCGATGTACGAGAGGTGCGGCACCTTGCTGCCCTCGCCGATCGTGCTGTTCTTGGTCTCCACGAACGTGCCGATCTTGCCGTGGTCGGCCAGGTAGGTGCCCGGCCGAAGATACGAGAACGGCCCGACCATGGCATCCGCCCCGATCACCGCCAGCGTCGCATCGGTGCGACGCACCGTGGCCCGCTCCCCCACTTCGCAGTCCACGAGACTCGTGTCGGGACCGACCACGGCACCGGTGGCGATGGTGGTCGCGCGCAGGATGTGCGTGTTCGGCAGCACCGTGACGTCGGCGGCGAGCGTGGCGGTCACGTCGATCCAGGTCGTGGCGGGGTCCAGGATCGTGGCCCCCTCCAGCTGCCAGCGCCGCACGGTGCGCGCGTTCAGCAGTCGCCCGACATCCGACAGCTGCGCCCGGTCGTTCACACCGTAGGTGAGGGTGACGTCTGAGACGACGGATGCCGCGACCAGGCCGCCGGTGCGACGCACGAGTCCCGCGACATCGGTCAGGTACTTCTCGGCCTGCGCGTTGTCCGTGCCGATGGTGGGCAGGTGCGTGCGCAGCGCCTCGGAGCGGAACACGTAGACGCCCGCGTTGATCTCGCTGACCGCCGCCTCCTCGGCCGTGGCGTCCTTCTGTTCGACGATGCGGTCCACGCCCCCGTCTGCGTCGCGGATCACGCGGCCGTACCCGTTCGGATCTGCCACGACCGCTGTCATGAGGGTGACCGCGGCACCGGAGGCGCGGTGCCCGGCGACGAAGGAGCTGAGGGTCGCGGCATCCAGCAACGGCACGTCGCCGGAGAGCACGAGCACGTCGCCGGTGAAATCGGGCAGCCGCTCGATGGCCACCTCGACCGCGCGACCGGTGCCGGGAATCTCGTCCTGGTCGACGACCACGGCCGTCGGGGCGTCGTCGGCGACCGCCTGCGCGACCAGGTCACGCTCGTGGCGCACCACCACGAGCGTGTGCGCGGGGAGCAGCTCTGCCGCCGAGGTCAGCACATGCCCGACCAGCGCCCGCCCGCCGATGCGGTGCAGCACTTTCGGCAATGTCGACTTCATGCGGGTGCCCTGACCTGCAGCCAGGATCACGACGGCGAGACGCTCATCGATGTTGTCAGCCATGCTCCGCCGCCAGGATTCGAACCTAGACCTCACAGCTCCAAAGGCTGTCGTGCTGCCATTACACCACGGCGGACCGCCGCATCCGCGGCCGCTCCAAGTCTGCCAGATCCTGAACCCTGCTCCCGCGTGCGCAACAATGAGGGCATGGCGCACGAGACCGACGAAGTGGACAGGATCGTCGCGGCGTGGGTCTCGCAGCGACCGGACCTGGACTTCTCACCGTTGGAGGTGCTCTCGCGGGTCGACCGGCTCTCCAAGCACCTGGACCGCGCACGGCGCGAAGCGTTCTTGCGCAGCGAGCTCGAACCGTGGGAGTGGGACGTGCTGTCGGCCTTACGCCGCGCGGGCGAACCGTTCCGGCTCACTCCCAAGCAGCTGCTGCTGCAGACCCTGGTCTCCAGCGGCACCATGACCAATCGCATCGACCGGCTGGTGGGGCGCCGGCTGGTGCGGCGCGAGGCCGATCCCGACGACGGTCGCAGCATTCTGGTGGTGATGACCCCCGACGGCAAAGTGCGGGTGGATGCCGCCATCACCCGGCTGGTCGATGCAGAGGCCGCGCTTCTCTCACGGCTCTCGCACAGCGACAGGGAGCGCTTGGCGAGCCTGCTGCGCAAGCTCAGTCTGGGATTCGACGTCGCCTGAGCCTGAGCCTGAGCCTGAGCGGGTCGGATGGGTTGGGGTGGGTTCGGCCGGGCACGCCCGGACTCAGTCGATGACCGGCGGGTGCGGCGCGATGCGACTCGAGGGCAGCCAGCCCACTTCGTCGCCCCGATCGAAGAAGTGCCGGAACGCATAGACCAGCGGATGCCACGCACGCGGATCGATCTCTCCGCTGCCGGGCTGCACGATCGACTCGTCGGCGTGCACACGCACGACTTCTGCCTCGACCATGAAATACGACCCGTCAAGCCCGGGCGTCATCCTGCGCACGGCCGCCTCGAATTGCAGCAGGCACTCTGCCACCCTCGGGGCTTCGACCAGCTCAGAGGCCTGCGGTGTCAGCCGGGCCGCGGTGAATTTGTCTGGCTCGAACGTGTAGCGGTCGGCTTTCGCCGCGGGCACCGGCGACCGGCCGGTCAGCCGCGACAGGCGCACGAGCGCGGGCCACAGCGGCGCCGACGGGTAGTTCACCGTGATCCCCGGACGCTCGGCGAGGTTCAGCGCGGTCTGTCCGTCCGCCTCGATGCCCAGGCAGAGCATGTCCCCCAACGCCCAGGACGAGGATGCCGCAGCCAGGTTCGCCGTGCCGTCGGGATTCGTCGATCCGACCAGGAATGCCGGCGTCCCCACGTACAGCACGTGCGGATGGGCGACGACGTGGGACGGGATTTCGGCGACCATGCTGCGAACGTATCAGCGGTCACGCACCCCCTCGCCGCGTGTGACGGAGCATGATGGGCATATGGGCGACGAGGATCGGATGCCGCACTCCGCACAGCACCTCAGTGGCAGCGATGCTGCCGCCGATGCGCGCGGCGGTGGCGCCCTCGCCGATGAGGCCCTCGGCGGCGACGCCGCGTGCTGGCTGCCGAGCCTGTGCGCCGACTGCGGCGCCATGATCGAGGGTCCGCCGGGCACCGCCTGCTGGCGCTGCGGCGGCACCCGCCGCGAGGGCGACTGACCCCCCGCATCCCGCTCCTCCCCCCATCTCTCGGTGAGGTGACAGAAGTGGCCGGAATGCTCGCGGGAATTCCGGCCATTTCTGTCAACTCACCGGCGGCGGGAGGGAAGGAGCGGGAGCGGGAGGGCGGGCGTGTGAGGGACGAGGGGAGGACGAGGCGCGCGGGAACGGGAGGCGTCGGCGCTTACGGTGAGGGAATGGACGGCATCCGGTACGAATTCGAGACGTCCCTGTTCCGCTGGGCGGCCAGGCGCGAGCTGTGGGTCTTCGCCCGCCTGCCCGACGAGATCGCGGACGAGATCCGCGACATGCCGCTGCGGCGCGGAGGCTTCGACTCGGTGAAGATCATCGCCACGCTGGGATCGTCGCGCTGGTCGACCTCGATCTTCCCCGAGCCTGACGGCGGCTATGTCCTGGCGGTGAAGAAGGTCATTCGCGTGCGCGAGGGCGTCGACCTGGGCGACCGCGTGCGCATGTCGATCGAAGCTGTCGTGTGACGGCGCCGGCACACGCGTCCACCCAGCCCTCCTGAGAGCCCCGCACAGCACGGTGGCCTAGCCTGAGAAGGCTATGGCACATCTTCTCGGGGCGGAGTCCCTGCACCTGGAGTACCCGACCCGGATCGTGTTCGACTCGGTCAGCCTCGGCGTGGACGAAGGCGACCGCATCGGCGTGGTCGGCCGCAACGGCGACGGAAAATCGAGCCTGATCGGCATGCTCACCGGTCGGGCGACGCCCGACGGCGGTCGGGTCACTGTGCGCGGGGGCGTGCGGATCGGCGTGCTCGCCCAGCAGGACGCGCTGGAGGACGACGAGACGATCGGCCACGCGATCGTCGGCGACATCCCCGAGCACGAATGGGCCGGTGACCCGCGCGTGCGCGATGTGATCGCGGGACTGGTCGCGGATCTGGACTGGCACGGTCGGATCAGCACCCTCTCGGGCGGCCAGCGCCGTCGCGTCGCCCTGGCGGCGCTCTTGTGCGGCGACTGGGACGTGATGGCCCTGGACGAGCCCACCAACCACCTCGACGTCGAGGCGATCGCGTGGCTCGCTGAGCACCTGAAGACGCGGTGGAGCACTCACAGCGGCGCGCTGATGGTCGTCACGCACGACCGATGGTTCCTCGACGAGGTGTGCAACATGACGTGGGAGGTCCACGACCGCATCGTCGAGCCGTTCGAAGGCGGCTATGCGGCCTACATCCTGCAGCGCGTCGAGCGCGACAGGCAGGCGGCGTCCGTCGAGGCACGACGTCAGAACCTGGCCCGTCGCGAACTGGCATGGCTGCGCCGAGGCGCTCCCGCCCGCACGTCCAAGCCGAAATTCCGCATCGATGCGGCCAACGCCCTCATCGCCGACGTGCCGCCGCTGCGTGACACCGTCGGGCTGCAGGCGCTGGCCACCTCTCGCCTGGGCAAGGACGTCGTCGACCTGCTCGCGGCATCCGTCTCATATCCCGACCCCGACACCGGCGCGAGGCGCGAAGTGCTGCAGGGAGTCGAATGGCGCATCGCGCCCGGGGAGCGCACCGGCATCCTCGGCGTCAACGGCGCCGGCAAGTCGACGCTGCTGGGACTGGTGGACGGCACCGTCGAGCCCACGGCAGGGCGGGTCAAGCGCGGCAAGACGGTGCAGGTGGCCGCGCTCTCGCAGCGGATGGACGAGCTGGCCGAGCACCTCGACAAGCCGGTTCGCGTCGTGCTCGAAAGGCTGCGCACGACCTACACATTCGGCGCCGGCTCCAAGGCGACCGAGCTGAGCCCCGGACAGCTGCTGGAGCGCATGGGGTTCTCCAGCGCACAGCTGTCGACACCGGTCAAGGACCTCTCGGGCGGCCAGCAGCGCCGGCTGCAGCTGCTGCTCGTCCTGCTCAGCCAGCCCAACGTCCTCATCCTTGATGAGCCCACGAACGACCTCGACACCGACATGCTCGCCGCGATGGAAGAGCTGCTGGACTCCTGGCCGGGAACGCTGCTGGTCGTCAGCCACGACAGGTACTTCCTGGAGCGGGTCACCGACCAGCAGTACGCGATCCTCGATGGCCGGTTCCGACACCTGCCCGGCGGCGTCGACGAGTACCTGCGTCTGCGCGCAGACCAGCGCCGACATCCGGCGGCGCAGGCGAAGCAGGATGCCGCAGCAGCGGCATCCTCCCCCGTTCTGGCAGGTGCAGACCGTCGTGCCGCCGAGAAGGAGATCGCGGCGCTGGAGCGGCGCATGCACAGGCTGAACGACGAGGTCGACCGCGGCAAGCGGGCACTGGTCGATCACGATCAGTCCGACTACGCGGGGCTTGCCGAGAGCATGAAGGCGATAACGGCGAAACAGGACGAGATCGCGGAACTTGAGCTGCAGTGGTTCGAGGTGACCGAGCAACTGGGGTGAGGCATCCGAACGGCGAGCTTATGAACCTCCGATGAATTCTCGATCTTCTCTGCAGACAAGGCCATGATGTGGCTGAGGGGAACCTGATAGAAATCGAAGAAGGTTCATGATGCAATTCGCAGTGTCGATGTTCCCGCCACTGGCGCTGGGGTTCTTCGGCCTCGGTACGGGCTATCTCATCTATGGTCCACAGGAGCTGTTCGGGTGGCCGTCCCGCGACGAACGGGTCGACCGCGCCACCGGCGTCTGGGGGATCTGGCTACCCGGATTCTGTCAGTTCGTGACCGGAGTCATCCTGTTCATCGGGCTGAGTTGGTTCCAGGTGTTCAAGGGCGCACCGCTGTACATGGCCGCGCTCGCGTTCTCGGCATACGGCATCCACTGGTTCGCACTGGGCTGGAACCGCTACCGCGGCAACGACGCACGTCCCAACGCCGGCATGTGCGTCGCGTTCTTCATCATCTCAGTCACCGGCTTCATCGTGTTCTTCGCTGCCGGCGACTGGGCTGTCGGCCTGCTGTTCGTGGGGCTGGCACTGATCTATCTGTCGGACTTCTTCGCCGCGATCGGCGTGAAGCTCGGCGAGCGCGCGCTCGGATTCTGGCACATCATCACGGGGCTGTGGCTGATGTACCTGATGGTGGCCGTCGCGCTCGATTTCTCACTGGGCTGGTCGCTGGTCAACTGACCCGCGTGCTCACCCGCAGCCGCCGTCTCACATTCCCCTCGGGACGGCGGCTGCGGTATGAGCACGGTCGAGGCTACTTCAGTCCGTTGTCGGCCAGGAACTTCTTTGCGATCGCGGACGGAGACTGCTGACCGGCCGTGTTCTCGACGTTCATCTCGACCAGCGCGTCCGGAGTGAGCTTGGCCTGGACTGCGTTGATGACGTCTGCCACCTTGCCCTCGATGTCCTTGCTGACCAGCGGCACGATGTTGGATGCCAGGATCATGCCCTTCGTGTCTTGCAGCACGACGAGGTTGTCGGTCTTGATGCGCGGGTCCGACGTGTAGACGTCGGCCACGTTGATCGTGCCGGCCACCAGGCTCTCCACCGTGGTGTCACCCGTCGCCTTGAAGCCGATGTCGATGCCGTAGACCGACTTCAGGCCCTTCGGGCCATACGGGCGGTCGGCGAGTTCGGGGTTGCCGCCCAGGGTGAGCGGTTCCTTCACGTTCGCCAGGTCGGCGATCGTGGCCAGATGGTACTTGTCGGCGAAGGCCTTGGTGACCGTGTACGAATCCTGGTCGGTGGCGGTGGCCATGTCGAGCACTGCCAGGTTGTCGGGCAGCGCCTTCTTCAGCGCGGCGTAGACGTCGTCGGGAGCCGTCTCGGTCGCGTCCTTGTTCAGGAACTGCAGCAGGTTTCCGGTGTACTCCGGGAACAGCTGGATCTGACCGCTCTCGATGGTGGGCATGTAGGCGTCGCGCTGCCCGATGTTGAACTTGCGCTGCACGGTCATGCCGTCGCCTTCCAGCGCCTGTGCGTAGATCTCGGCGATGATCTCGTTGGATGCATACGCCTGGGAGCCGACGACGATCGTCGCGCCCGAACTGCCCGGGGCGTCGGTCGTGGGACCGGTCAGCGGGTTGCTCGAGGCGCAGCCGGCGAGGGCGAGGGCCGCCCCGGCGAGGGCGGCGACGGCCGCGAGGGTCTTCTTCGCGTGCATGATGACTTCTCTTTCTTTGGGGGGTTATGGGGTCGCAGAAGATCAGGTCAGCGCCTGGCGGACGAGCTCGTCGTCCGCTGCGGTCCGGCTGCTGCGCGCTCGCTTCGCGGGACGAACGCCGTGCGGGACGCTCCACCGCTGCAGCAGCGCGAAGACGCCATCCAGCGCGAAGGCGAGGGCGGCGACGAGAATCGCGCCGCCGAGCACCATGTCCAGCCGCTGCAACGGAAATCCGGCGATGATGTACTGACCGAGCCCGCCGATCGGCACGTAAGCCGCGATCGTCACGGTGGCCACGACCTGCAGCATCGCCGAGCGGATGCCTGCGACCAGCAACGGCAGCCCGAGCGGGACTTCGATGCGCCACAGCACCTGCCACTGCGTCATGCCCACGGCGCGTCCGGCGCCGACCACGGAGCGGTCGATCGCCTCGAAACCGGCATAGGCACCGGCCAGGATCGACGGTATGGCCAGGATCACGAACGTGATGATCGCGGCCGCCGGTGTCAGCAGCACGCCCATCACGAGAACCAGCAGGATGAACAGCCCGAACGAGGGCACCGCACGTGTGGAGCCCGAGATCGCGACGGCGATGTCGCGCCCCTTGCCGGTGTGACCGATGAACCACCCGATCGGCACGGCGATCAGCATCGCGACGGCCACCGAGACGACCGAATACAGGATGTGCACGGCCAGAGCGACCGGAATCGGGTCGGTGCCGGCGAGGTCGCCGCCGAAGATCCATCTGATGGCGTCGATGAGGAAGCTCACGCGATCGCCTCCTGCGCGATGGCAGAGCCGGCGGCAGGACGAGAATGTCTCGCCCACGGCATCAGCAGACGCCCCGCGATCACCAGCAGCAGGTCGATGATCAGCGCGATGACCATCACGGCGACGATCCCCGCGAGCACTTCGAGCACGATCCGCCGCTGCAGCCCGTTCGTGAACAGGTAGCCGAGGTTGGTGACGCCGATGAGGATGCCCACCGTGGCCAGGGCGATGGTGCTGGCAGCCATCACGCGCAGCCCGGCGAGCACCACCGGTCCGGCCAGCGGGAATTCGACTGCCCAGAAGCGTCGCCACCCGCCGTAGCCCACGGAGATCGCGGCGAGGCGCACGTCCCCGTCGACGGAGTCGAGCCCGTCGGTCACCGCGCGCACCATCAACGCGACGCCGTAGACGGTCAGGGCGACGATGAGGTTGACATCGCTCAGGTAGCTCGTGCCCAGCAGGAGCGGGAGGAGCACCAGCAGCGCAAGCGATGGGATCGTGTAGAGCAGTCCGGTGATCACCAGGAGCGGACCGCGCAGCAAGCGGTAGCGCCACGCGACCCACCCGAGCGGGATGGACAGCGCGAACGCGAGCACGATCGGGATGAGGCTCTGTCGCAGATGCACGAGCGACAGCTGCAGGATCAGTCCGACGTTCTCGGAGAGCCAGATCACCCGGTGCCCTCCTCGGCCGGCGCAGGCTCGGACAGCGCTGCGGCGTCCACGATCGAGCCTTGCGTGCGGCCCACCGTGTCTACCACCACCAGGCCCCGCGGTGTGCGTTTGACGTGCAGTGCACGCGCGCCGCGCTCGGCGCCGATGAAGGTCGAGACGAAATCGTCCGCCGGCGCTTCGATGATCTCGCTGGGCGAGCCGCTCTGCGCGATCTGCGCCCCCTTCTGCAGGATCACGACCTGATCCCCCAGGAGGAAAGCCTCGTCGATGTCGTGCGTGACGAACACGACGGTCTTGTCGAGTTCTCGCTGCAGTCGGATGAGCTCCTGCTGAAGCTCCGCGCGCACGATCGGGTCGACCGCGCCGAAGGGCTCGTCCATCAGCAGGATGTTGGGGTCGGCGGCAAGACCCCGTGCCACCCCCACACGCTGCTGCTGGCCGCCGGAGAGCTGGCTCGGGTAGCGCGTGGCCATCTCGCGGTCAAGCCCGACCGTGTCCATCAGCTCGCGGGCACGGGCACGGGCGGCCTTCTTCTTGACGCCCTGCAGCACCGGAACGGTCGCGATGTTGTCTTCGACCGTCAGATGCGGCAGCAGCCCCGAATTCTGCATGACGTAGCCGATGCCGCGCCGCAGCGGTACGGGCGGTCGCGTCGCGATGTCGTCGCCGTCGATCTCGATCACGCCCGCGGTCGGATCGACCATGCGGTTGATCATGCGCAGCAGCGTGGTCTTGCCCGAGCCGCTGGAACCGACCAGGACTGTGATCTTGCGAGCCGGGATGACCAGATCGAAATCGCGGACGGCGGCCGTCCCGTCGGCATACAGCTTCGAGACGCCGCGGAACTCGATCAGGGTGCGACCTCTACTTCCTTCCAGAACGCGACGTAGCCCGAGAAGTCCTTGCCCACCTTCTCGATCCCGCTCGCATACGGCACCGGGTACGCCCAGGCGCGATCGGCGAGCACGCTGTCACCGTCCTTGACCGAGTAGTACTGGCACTGGCCCTTCCACGGGCACGTGTAAGGCGTGTCGCTGCTCACGAGCAGCGAGAAGTCCACCGCCTGCGGCGGGAAATACCAGTTGCCTTCGATCCTGATGAGGTCCGCCTCGTTCGCCTCCGCGATCGTGACATCTCCGAGTCGTGCTCTCATGGTTACCTCCATGTCGCCGATCCAACCGCGCATTTTCGAGACTAACCCAGCCTTCCGACACCGAGACAGTTCGTGTCAGACACCCAGCTGGTACCAGAAGCGCAGATCAGTACCAGAAGCGCAGATCAGTACCAGAAGCTCAGTCGCGGTGCCACGGGCCAGGCGAACACGGATGCCGCAGCCGCGGCATCCGTCGCCCTGACCCGACCCGCCGCCGCCAGCGTCGCCAGCGACACACCGCCCAGGACGATCGCCGACAGCTCGGTCGTTCCCAGACTCACCACGGGTGCATCAGCATCCTGTCCGCCGACGACCGGCTCGACCCGGGCCGGCCCGCCGGCCTCGGTCTGCACCAGCCAGGACCCGCCGCCGATGCCCAGCGGATCGGTCACCTCGAGCACGAGGCGGCCCGCGCCCGCGTAGCGTCGTGCGCGCAGCACCGTCGGCACGTCCAGCACCCGCACATAGTGGTGGTCTGTGACAGTGACCGTCGCCGCGCGCTGATCCGAGATCATCCACAGCAGGGGCTCGTCCGTCGACAGCTCGGTGGCCGTCACGGTGCCCACCAGCGGCAGCTGCAGGAAGTATCGCCAGAGCCCCGCGTACGCTTCGTCGCCGTCGGCGATCAGCGCCAGGACCCGCACCGACGATTTCGTGTAGTCGTCGTGGTTCTCGTGCACGGTGTATGTCGCCACCCCGCGCGCGTTGCCGGACTGGTCGGCGTAGCGCACCGCCCGCACCCCACCAGGCTTGTCGGCGTCGGCATCGGTGCCGGTGAACCGCCCCCAGTGGACCTCCGGAACGGCCAGCTCGCCCGGCCGGGACACGCGCACCCGTTCGTGCACCTCGGGCGCGAGCCTGCGCGCGTCTTCGCGGGTGACGAAGTCCACCCGGCCGGGTGCGACCGGCCCCGTCCAGCGCGCGCGCTTGGCGTCGATCACCCACGTGGCCGCCGCAGTGGCCGGGGCGAATCCGTAGCGTCCGTACAGCGTCGACTCGCTCACCGTCAGCGCTGCCATCGGCACCCCGAGCGAGGCCGCATACCGCAGCTCGCCCTCCATCATCGCCCGGGCGATGCCGCGCCCCTGATGCGTGGGTGCGACGGTGACGGCACTGATGGCCGCCGTGGGCAGCAGCGCACCGCCGGGCAGGGTGAGTTCACCGACCCACGAGGCGAATGTGCCCACCGGCACCTCGGTCATCGGTCCCGACGGGTCGTACACGCCCAGGAATCGCCGATAGCCGGCCCGTCCCAGCGAGGCCTCCAACTGCTCGGGTGTGCGTTCGGCATCGAGGAAGCCGCGCGCAGTCGCCTGCTGCCATCCGTCCAGCTCGGGGCGCTGCGGGGCAACGCGACGCAGGTCCAGTCCGATCGTGCGCAGCCGCTGTGCCGCAGCGTCGTCGACCGGACCGGCGAGATGCCGTGCGGCGAGGTCGTCGTCCATGGTTCTCCTGTTCCTCTGTCAGCGCGTCACGAGGCGACCACACGCGCGCCCGGCACCGGTCCGTGCACGTGCAGCGCCTTGTGTCCTTGTGTGCTGAGGCTGATCTGCAGTCCGATCGCGGCGCGCTCATCTTCGGCGAGCATCGCGATCGTGGGCCCCGAGCCCGACACGAACGCGGTCAGCGCGCCCTCGTCCAGGCCCAGGTTGATGATGTCGTCCAACGGCGGGCGCAGCCGCAGCGCCGCGGGGTCGAGATCGTTGTGGGATGCCGAGGCCAGTCGCCGCGCGTCTCCCTGCCGCAGCGCCTGCAGCACTGCGGGCCGTACGCCGGGGTGCGCCACGGCGGGCTCGGCCCGGGGGCCAGCCGCCAGACGGTACTCGTCGAGCTCGGCGTACACGGCAGGTGTCGACAGCCCCTCGTCGCTGATGGCCAGCACCCAGTCGAACCGACCCTGCGCCAGCGCCGGATTGAGCTGGTCGCCATGTCCGGTGCCCACCGCGGTGCCGCCCATCAGCGCGAACGGCACGTCGGCGCCCAGCTGCGCTGCCAGCGCCATCAGCTCGGCATGCGAGAGCCCCGCCGCCCACAGCGCGTCGCAGGCGACCAATGCGGCTGCCGCGTCCGCCGACCCGCCGCCCATGCCTCCGGCCACCGGCACCGTCTTGTGGATCTGCAGGTGCACGCCGTCCTCGATGCCGATCTCGCGGGCGAGCAGGCGCGCGGCGCGCAGCGCCAGGTTCGTGTCGTCGCGCGGGACGGCACCGAGCTCGACGCTGCCGGTCACGCTGAGCGTGAAACCGTCGGCGGGCGTGGCCCACACATCCTCATACAGCGACACCGCTTGATACACCGATGCGACCGGGTGGTATCCGTCGTCGGCGAGGCCGCCGACGCGGAAGTACACGTTGATCTTGCCGGGCGCGCGTGCGTGCACCCGGTCGACGGTCGATGCCATGCTCACAGCTTCGTCGACACCGCCCAGAGGTCGACGTCGATGGAGTCGCTGAGCCTGTCGATCTGCTCGATCTCGGCCTCATCGAACGCGGGGCCGGACAGCGCGCCGAGGTTCTCGTCGAGCTGGGCGGGCCGGGACGCACCGATGAGGGCGGATGCCACGACCCGGTCGCGCAGCACCCACTGCAGCGCCATCTGGGCCAGAGTCTGACCGCGCTCCTTTGCGACGGCATCCAGTCCGCGCAAAGACGCCAGACCCTTGTCCGAAAGCCGTCCGTCGGGCAACGAGGAACGGCGCTGCGCACGTTCGGCGGTGCCGTCGCCGAGATACTTCGAGGTGAGCAGGCCCTGCGCGAGCGGGGTGAAGGCGATCGCACCCATCCCCTCCTGCGCGAGCACCCCGGTCAGCCCGTCCTCGACCCAGCGGTTCAGGATCGAATACGCCGGCTGATGGATCACCAGAGGGGTGCCGAGGCTGCGTGCCACGGCCTTGGCCTCGGCCGTGCGCTCGGCGCTGTACGACGAGATGCCGACGTACAGAGTCTTGCCCTGCCGCACCAGCGTGTCAAGCGCCCCGATGGTCTCCTCGATCGGGGTGACCGGGTCGACGCGGTGCGAATAGAAGATGTCGACATAGTCCAGACCCATGCGCGCGAGCGACTGCTCGGCGCTGGCGAGGATGTACTTGCGACTGCCCAGGTCGCCGTACGGTCCCGGCCACATATCCCACCCGGCCTTCGACGAGATGATCAGCTCGTCGCGGTAGGGATGCAGATCTTCGCGCATCATCCGCCCGAAGTTCGTCTCGGCCGAGCCGTACGGCGGACCGTAGTTGTTCGCCAGGTCGAAGTGCGTGATGCCGCTGTCGAAGGCGTGCCGCAGCAGCGCACGCTGGTCGTCGAACGGAAAGTTGTCGCCGAAGTTCCACCACAGGCCGAGGGAGATCGGCGGCAGGTAGAGCCCCGAGTCGCCCACCTGCCGGTAGGACAGCGCGTCATAGCGGCCCTCGGCGGCGGTGTACGGGCGATGGATGTCGTTGATGTCGGTGCGAAAGCGCGGCTCGTCGGTCACGTGTCCAGGCTAGCGAGCGCTGTGCACGTGCGCGACGCGATGCGCGCCTAGTCGGCTGCGTGGTGCGCGATCGCCACGAAGTCGTCGATCGTGAGCTGCTCGCCGCGCGCGGTGGGGGCGACCCCCGCGCGCTCGAGCACGGACGACGCGGCGGCGGCCGAGCCTCCGAGCACGCCCGACAGCGCCTGGCGCAGCATCTTGCGGCGCTGGCCGAACGCAGCGTCCACGATCGCAAACGTGCGCCGACGCTCGTCCTCGTCGCCGCGCGGCTGCCGGTCACGCTGGAACGCCACCAGCACGCTGTCGACGTTGGGCACGGGCCAGAAGACCTGCCGCGACACCGTGCCGGCCAGTCGCCACGCACCGTACCAGGCCGCCTTCACGCTCGGCGAGCCATAGGTCTTCGACCCGGGCGGGGCCGCGAGGCGCTCCCCCACCTCGGCCTGCACCATCACGACGCCCCGCTGCAGGCGGGGGAACGTCTCGAGGAAGTGCAGCAGCACGGGCACCGAGACGTTGTAGGGCAGGTTGGCCACCAGGACGGTGGGATCGCCCGCCAGCTCCGTCACGCGCAGGGCATCGGCATCCACCACTGTCAGCGCGCCTTCGGGCACGCCGTGCGCGGCCACGGTCTCGGGCAGCCGCGCGGCGAGGCGGTGGTCGATCTCGACGGCGGTGACCGAGGCTCCGCTCTGAAGGAGCGCGAGGGTCAGCGACCCGAGCCCCGGCCCCACCTCGACGACGCACTCGCCGGGTTGCACGGCCGCGGTCTGGACGATCCTGCGGACGGTGTTCGCGTCGACGACGAAGTTCTGACCGAGCTTCTTGGTCGGAGTGACCTCGAGATCGGCGGCGAGCGCTCGGATCTCGGCAGCGCCGAGCAGTGTGACGGTCATCTGTCCATTCTGCCCGGCGGTACCGGCCGCCGCGGCGCCGCGGTCGAGTGTGGGTGCCGACCGCGCCGCGGCGGACACGATCGTGCGTGAGTAGGGTGACCCCATGAGCGCATCACAGGACCTGCCCACGGGAGCATTCAGTCTGCGCGGACCGTATGGGCGACGCGCCATCGGCCTGTCGGTGGCCGCCGCAGTGGGCGGTTTCCTGTTCGGATTCGACTCATCGGTCATCAACGGGGCGGTCGATTCGATTCAGCACGACTTCGCGCTGAACTCGGTCGTGACCGGCTTCGTCGTCGCGATCGCACTGCTCGGGTGTGCGGCCGGCGCCATCATCGCCGGCAACCTCGCAGACCGCTGGGGACGTCTGCGGGTCATGTTCCTGGGCGCGATCATGTTCTTCGTCAGCTCGTTGGGCTCCGGGCTCGCTTTCGCCGTGTGGGACCTCGCCCTGTGGCGCGTGATCGGTGGCCTCGGCATCGGCATCGCCTCGGTGGTCGCCCCGGCCTACATCGCCGAGATCGCACCGAAGCAGATCCGCGGCGGACTGGCCTCGCTGCAGCAGCTGGCGATCACCTTCGGCATCTTCGTGGCGCTGCTGTCGGACGCCGTGCTGGAGTGGTCGGCGGGCACCGCGAACAGTCCCCTGTGGCTGGGTATGGACGCCTGGCGCTGGATGTTCATCGTCGGGGTGATCCCGGCGGCCGTCTACGGCATCCTGTCGTTCACGGTCCCCGAATCTCCGCGCTACTTGATCGCGAAGGGACGCTCGCACGAGGCGCGCGAGATCTTCTCGCGCCTGGTGCCGCCGGTCGATCTCGACAAGACGATGACCGAGCTGACCAACGCGATCGAAGCCGACCGGGCGAATGCCGGCGTGTCGATCCGTGGCAAGGCCCTGGGCCTGCAGCCGATCGTGTGGGTGGGCATCATCCTGTCGGTGTTCCAGCAGTTCGTCGGGATCAACGTCATCTTCTACTACTCGACGACGCTGTGGCGGTCGGTCGGGTTCGCCGAGAGCGCGTCGTTCGGCATCAGTGTGGTCACCGGGATCGTCAACGTGCTCGTGACGCTGATCGCGATCTTCTTGGTCGACCGGGTCGGGCGCAAGCCGATTCTGCTGACCGGATCGGTCGTCATGACGATCTCGCTGGGTGCCATGGCCGTGTGCTTCGCGTTCGGCGTCACCGGTGCCGGCGGTGCCGTGACCCTGCCCGCCCCCTGGGGACCGATCGCCCTGGTGGCGGCGAACCTGTTCGTGGTCGGGTTCGGGGCGTCGTGGGGTCCGTTGGTGTGGGTGCTGCTGGGCGAGATCTTCCCCAGCCGCATCCGCGGCAAGGCCCTCGGTGTGGCCGCCGCCGCGCAGTGGACCGCGAACTTCTTGATCACCGTCAGCTTCCCGGCGATGTCGTCGTGGTCACTGCCGCTGACCTACGGCATGTACGCGCTGTTCGCGCTGCTGTCGTTCCTGTTCGTGCTGTGGCGCATCCCCGAGACCAAGGGCATGGAGCTCGAGCAGACCGAGACCCTGTTCATCCGGCCGGCGAAGGCCGCGGCCGGCTAGCCGCCCATGAGCGAAGCCGAACTTCAGTCGTCGCATATGACGGGTTCTGCAGCATCCAGACGGTCATCTGCGTGCCCCGTGCGGTTGTCAGCCCGGGTTCAGCAGTCACTCGTGACGAGGCATCCCGATTCGCAGCGGTAGAAAGTGACGGCCGAATCGTGCGCGCTCCGTTCAGCAGGCGCTTGCGACGGGTCGGGATGCCGCGGACCGGATGAAACTGACCGCTGAGACGCCGGCGCCCCGCCCGAACGCGTGCGGTCCGATCACGACGAGCGAATGCGACGCGCGAACACCGCGGGTCCGGCAGGATCGGGTCAGTCGAACGAGCCGTAGACGTCGATGGTGTTGGCGGCCAGCTGCGCGCACAGCTCGTCGAGGTCCGCGTCGAGCACGTCGGCCATGAACCGCACCGTCGTCGGCACGAGATACGGGGCGTTGGGACGGCCGCGGTACGGCGCCGGCGTCAGGAACGGCGCGTCGGTCTCGACCAGGATGTGATCGCGCGGCGCCACCGCCAGCGCGTCGCGCAGGTTCTGGGCGTTCTTGAACGTGATGTTGCCGGCGAACGAGAGGTAGTAGCCGTGCTCGGCTGCCACGCGCGCCATGGCGGCGTCGCCCGAGAAGCAGTGGAACACCGTGCGATCGGGGGCTCCGTGCTGCGCCAAGGCAGACAGCACCGCGTCGTGCGCATCGCGATCGTGGATCTGCATCGCGATGCCGTGCTTCTTGGCGAGCGCGATGTGCGCCTCGAACGAGGCGAACTGCGCACCTCGCCCCTCCTGGCCGGTGCGGAAGAAGTCGAGCCCGGTTTCGCCGATCGCCCGCACGCGCGGCTGCGCGGCCAGCTCGTCGATCACCGCGATGGCCTCATCGAGGCGGCCTGCCGCCGCGTACTCGGGCGCCTCGTTCGGGTGGATCGCGACCGCCGCAAGCACGCGCGGGTGACGGGATGCCGCATCCGCCGACCAACGGCTGGACGAGATGTCTCCCCCGGCCTGCACGACACCGGCGATCCCGACGGCCGCCGCACGGTCCAGCTGCTCGTCCAGCGACAGTCCGTCGCCCTCACCGTCGGCGATCTCCAGGTGACAGTGGTTGTCGTACACCGGCACCGCGAGAGCCGCAGGCGACGGCGGGTAGGACACGTCGCGCGCGCCCTTCTCGCGGTGACGCACGTAGTTCGACGGGTCGTCGGCGGGCATCAGGACTGCTCAACGCGCGGGAACAGCGGTGCCAGTGCGTTCACCGAGGTGCCGGGCTTGAGCACGCCCCAGCCGCCCGCTTCGCGCAGAGGCTGGTCCTGCAGCCGGCCGAGGGTCTCGGCGGCCCCGAGTCCCACCCACAGCTTCTCGGTCGCCTCGGGCATCACCGGCGACAGCAGCACCGCGAGAGCGCGCAGCCCCTCGGCAGCCGTGTACAGCACGGTGCCCAGCCGGGCGCGCTGCGCGTCGTCTTTCGCGAGCACCCACGGCTCGTTGTCGGTGATGTAGCCGTTGAGCTCATCCACGATCGTCCAGATGGCCGTGATCGCCTCGTCGATGCGGAACCGCTCGACGGCCGCATCCGCCGCGGCTGCGGCGTCGGCCACCGTCTTGTGCACGAGCAGGTCGCGCTCGGAGTACTCCGCGGCCTCGGGGACGATGCCCTCGAAGTAGCGCTCGATCATCGCGGTGGTGCGCGAGGCGAGGTTGCCGAACCCGTTGGCGAGCTCGGCCTGGTAGCGCGCCGCCAGATCCTCCCACGAGAACGATCCGTCGTGACCGAACGGGATCGCCGAGAGGAAGTAGTAGCGGTACGCGTCCGAGCCGAACACGTCGGTGATCTCGGTGGGCGCGATACCGGTGAGCTTGGACTTGGACATCTTCTCGCCGCCGACCAGCAGCCAGCCGTGGGCGAACACTCCACGCGGCACCTCGAGTCCGGCCGCCATCAGCAGCGCCGGCCAGATCACCGCGTGGAAGCGCAGGATGTCTTTTCCGACGACGTGGTAGGCCGGCCACCGCCGCTGGAAGTTCTCGTCGTCGGTGCCGTAGCCGATGGCCGTGACGTAGTTCAGCAGCGCATCCACCCACACATAGATGACGTGCGACTGGTCCCACGGCACCTTGATGCCCCAGTCGAACGTCGAGCGCGAGATCGACAGATCCTTCAGACCCTGCTTGACGAAGGAGACGACCTCGTTGCGCGCCGAGTCGGGGCGCACGAAGTCGGGCTCGTTCTTGTAGAGCTCGAGCAGCCGATCCTGGAATTCGCTGAGCTTGAAGAAGTAGTTCTTCTCCTGCAGCAGCTCGAGCGGCTTCGAGTGGATCGCGCAGACCTTCAGCCCCTCGAACGGACCGGTGCCGTCCACGATCTCGGACTCCGGCTTGAACTCCTCACAGCCCACGCAGTACAGCGCCTCGTACTCGCCTGCGTAGATGTAGCCGCGGTCGTACAGCGCCTGGAAGAACGCCTGCACTGCCTGCTCGTGGCGCGGCTGCGTGGTGCGGATGAAGTCGTCGTTGGCGACATCCAGCGTCTTCAAGAGCGGGAACCAGCTCTCGGTGACGAGCTTGTCGACCCACTGCTGCGGAGTCACGCCGTTGGCCGCGGCCGCCCGCAGCATCTTCTGGCCGTGCTCATCGGTGCCGGTCAGCATCCAGGTGTCGTCTCCGCCCTGCCGGTGCCAGCGCGCGAGAGTGTCCACGGCGACCGAGGTGTACCCGTGCCCGATGTGCGGCAGATCGCTCGGATAGTAGATCGGCGTCGTGATGTAGAAAGATCCGGCGGAAGTCACGGGTCAAGTCTAGATTGAGCGGATGCCGCGGCCCGGCGTGTGACCGTTCGGTTGTCCCAAGCTCACGTCGAACGCCGTTTCGTCATCCACAGACATCGGATGTCTGGCTACGATGTGTGTATGGCTGTGACCGACGACGCGATACTTCGCATCAAAGAGATGATCGTTTCCGGCGAACTCCATCCCGGAGACCGCCTGCCGCCGGAGAAGGAGCTCGGCGAGCGCCTCGGCGTCTCGCGCAGTTCGCTGCGCGAGGCCGTCAAGGCGCTGGAGGTCATCCGTGTGCTGGATGTGCGCCGGGGCGACGGCACGTATGTCACGAGCCTCGAGCCCGGGCTGCTGATGGAGGCGCTCACCTTCGTCGTGGATCTGCACAGCGACGACTCGGTGCTGGAGATCTTCGGCGTGCGCCGCATCCTGGAGCCCGCAGCCACGGGGATCGCCGCCACGCGGATGGACGCTGCAGCCCTGGCAGAGCTGGAGAGCCTCGTCGACAGGACCGCGGCGACCGAATCCATCGACGACATCGATGACATCGTCGCCCGCGACCTCGCGTTCCACCAGCGCATCGTCGAGGCCGCCGGCAACGAGTACCTCAGCCGGTTGGCTGAGACCATGCAGTCGGGCACGCAGCGCGCCCGCGTGTGGCGGGGCCTGACCCAGGAGCACGCCGCCGAACGCACCCTGGACGAGCATCGCGGCATCCTCGCAGCGCTTCGTCTGCACGATGCCCAGCTCGCTCAGGCGCTCGCCCTCGCCCATATCGCGGGCATCGAGGAGTGGCTGCGCAAGGCCTCGAAGGGAGACGACGCATGAGACTCGCACTGCATTCCGTTCTGGTCGCCGGCGCCGAGGCCGATTACCGGCGGGAGCATGCTCGCATCCCCGCAGAGCTGGCCGCCGTCTTCGGCCGTGCGGGGATCCACGACTGGACCATCTGGCGCAGCGGCACGGATCTGTTCCACCTCGTGGAGTGCGACGACTGGGATGCGGCGATGCAGATCGTGCAGGCCGACCCCGCCGACGCACGGTGGCAGGCCCACATCGGCCGGTTCGTGGCATCGTTCCGCGGCCCGGACGGCGAGGAGGGCGACGCCCCCGCCGAGCAGGTGTGGTCGCTGACCGAACAGCTGTCTCAGGACGGGTAATCGGGGGCGAGCCCCCCGGCCGCATGGGCCGCGTACCCGGCCTCGAGCACCGCGATGGTGCGGATGACGTCGTCCACGCCCGTGGGCAGAGTGGGCACCGATCCATCCAGATATCTCTGCAGCGCACCCATGGAGCCGATGAAGGCGTCCGGAAACCAGCTGCCTTCGAACGGCACCGGCCGCCAGCCCTCATCCAGCCGGGCGTCTTGGACGATCTCCAGCGCATCCGGACCGCCGCGCGGGTAGTCCAGCAGCAGACCCATCTGCGCACGGATGGCGCCGCCGGTGCCCTCCCACTTGATGAAGCTGTCTTCGTGGCGGGGCCCGAAGCGGTGGTCGTGATTGGTCGAGACGATCGCCCGCACCGGTCGACCACGGTAGTGCAGGATGATGTCGCTGCGCGTGTTCTTGCGGTCGGTGTCGGGGCGCGGCACGGTGACGCACGAGACGCCGTCCGGGTCCCCCAGGAACGACCGAACGAGATCGAGGTAGTGCACGCTGTGCATGTTCAGCTCGAGGCGGTCCAGCTTCAAGACCTCGGGGAACATCTCCCACGGCGTGTTCACCTCGACGCGCACTTCCATGTCGTACAGCTCGCCGATCGCGCCGGCGGCGATCAGCGCCCGTGCGGCGGCGACATACGGAGCGAAGCGCAGCTGCGTGTTCACCGCGGCCACCAGCCCGCGTCGCCGGCAGACCTCCCGGATCCCCAGACCTTCGGCCAGCGTGTTGCCCAGCGGCTTCTGCAGCAGCACCGGCGCACCCTCGGGGATCAGCTCGAGCACCTCCCGCTGGGCGGCGGGCATGAGCGGCAGGTCGAAGACGGCATCATCGGGAGCCTGGGCGACGGCCTCGCGCGGGTCGTCGTAGACCTCTGCGATGCCGTACCTGTCGGCCAGTGCCTGGGCGCGCCCACGGTCCAGGTCGCAGATCGAGGCGACCTTGTACCCCGCCTTCGCGTAGGCCGGCAGGTGCGCGTCGCGCACGATGCCGCCGGCTCCGATCAGCACGATCGGCCGCGGCGAGGCGGGGGCGGCGAGCGTGTAGACAGAATCCGGCCGAAGCTCGGGGCGAGGGTACCCTGCCATCACGATCATCCCTTCACAGCACCGACGGTCTGCCCGCTCATCAGGAACTTCTGGGCGCCGATGAAGACGATGAGCATCGGGATCATGCTGATGAAGGTGGCCAGCGCCAGCTCGGGCATGTACAGCTTGATGCTCAGACCCGCCGCGACGGTGGGGTTGAACAGCGGGCTTGCCCCGACCAGATCCTGCAGGCCGATCGAGACGGTCTTCGCATCCTGATTGGAGCTGAGCAGCGCCAGCGGCAGGAAGTAGTTGGTCCAGTTGGCCACGAACGAGAAGAAGGCCACCAGGGCGACCGCCTGGCGCGAGATGGGGGTGGCCACGCGGAAGAAGATGCCCAGCTCCTTCAGACCGTCCACACGCGCCGCCTCGACGAGCTCGTACGGCAGGGTCGTCATGAAGTGGATGTAGGCGAGGTAGACCCCGAACGGGTAGAAGCCCATGATCACCACCACCGGCCACAGCTGTCCGATGGCGTTGACGGCGCTGACCTGCAGGAACAGCGGGATGACCAGCACCGTGTTGGGCATCATCATGGCCAGCAGCGTCACGAACAGGATCGTGCGACGGTAGCGGAAGCGCAGCCGCGCCAGCGCGTAGCCGGCCGGGATCGCGCACACGACGGCCAGCAGCGCCCCGCCGATGGAGACGATGAGGGAGTTGCCCATCCATTGGACGAACGCTCCCCCGTCAGGACCGAACCCGTCGACCTGCCCCCAGTTGTGCACGAGGTTGGACCAGCTCATGCCTCCCAGACCCAGGAAGCCACCGGTGCCGGCGGCCACACCGTCGTCGCTGCGGAAGCCCATCGCGACGAAGCCCACGATCGGCAGCACGAACGCCGCCGCGATCAGGAGCATGGTGGCGATCCGGGCGATCCGGCCGGTGGTCCAGCGATCTGCGCCCACGGCCACTCCGGCCGCCAGAGCCCGTCGATTCTGACGTGCCATCAGTGCTCCTCATCTCCGAACAGCCCACTCCTGAAGACGATGACCATGCCGATCGCCAGCGTGATGACCAGCAGCACGAGTGAGAGTGCGGCAGCGGCCGGGAAGTTGAAATTGGAGAACGCGAACGCGTAGGCCAGCTGGTTGGGCGCCCATTGATCGGCCACGGCGTTCGACGAGACCTGGTCGAGCAATTGCGGCTCGAGGAACAGTTGGAATCCGTATGCGACGTTCATGAGAGCGGCGTAGCCCACCCATGGCCGGATGAGCGGGATCTTGACATGCCAGGCGAGCTTCCAGGCGCCCGCCCCGTCGAGTCGGGCGGCCTCGAGCACTTCGTCGGAGATGCCGTTCAGGCCGCCGTTGACGATGACGATCCACGTGCCGGTGCCCTGGAAGAAGAGCATGGCGGTCAGGATGAACGGAAGGTGGCCCGGGGATGCGACGACCGCCTTGATGCTGGTCAGTCCGAGCAGGTTCCAGAACCCCTGGATGGGTGACTGGCTGGGGTTGAGCAGATAGACCCACAGCATCAGGTTCGCGATGCCGGCCAGCGCCGCGGGAATGTAATACAGGAATCGCATCGTGCTGCCGAAGCGCCCGGGACTGGCATGCACGAGCAGAGACATGCCGACGATCCCGATCATCATGATCGGGATCCAGATGATCAGCACGGCGAAGATGTTCAGGAACGTCTGGATGAACCGGTAGTCCGTGAACACCGTGACGAAGCTGCTGAATCCGCCGAACCCGCTGGTGGGGTCGACCGGTGTGGGCGCCCTCATCATGCTCGTCACGACGGCATAGCCGATCGGGATGAGCCCGACGATCACCAGGACGATCATGTAGGGCGACAGCAGCAGCCAGGCTCCTCGGGATTCGCGTCGCAAGAGGTGCGAATGGCCGTGCGGTGGGCGTTTCGACCGGCGTGCGGTGCGTGCCGGCGCGTCGGCCAGCACGACGCTGCGGGTCGTCATCTCTGTGCTCATGGTCTCCTGCTGCTCTTCCGTTCGATTCCGCCTGCGCTCACGCTGTGTGGGCGCCGCACTCCGCGACGCCCACACAGCGAGGACCGTTCGCTACTGGGAATCCTTCACCGTGTACCCGAGCGAGGTGGCTTTCGCGGTCAGTTCCTTGCCGAACGCCGCCCAGGCCGCATCCACACCCTGTCCGGACACGAGTGCGGGGACCGCCTCCTGCGTCCAGATGCCGCCCGTGATGTACAGCATGTACGGGTGGTCGGGCAGGACGTTCTCGATCGCGCCCTTCATCGCCGAGAAGGTGGCGTCGGGATCGGCGAAGTAGTCGACCTGCTTCTGCTTGGCGATCCAGGCGTCCTGGACCGGACCGTAGGCCGGCAGACCCGTGGACAGCTCCACCTGCCACGCCGGGTCGCTCGCCACGAACGTGGCGAAGGTCAGAGTGTTCTCCAGTTCCTTCCCCTTGATGTGGCTCGACACGCCCCACAGCCCGCCGCCCTCATCGCCGGCGGAGGGCTTTGAGTCGCCCTTCCATGCCAGCGCGGGGGTGGCCGTCATGGTCGCCGCCGGGATCTTCCAGGTCTGCTTGAACAGGTAGTCGCCATACCAGGGCGCACCCGGGGTCATCGCGATGTTCTTGCCCACCGCCGCAGCGTCGGCGTCGAAGATGCCGAGGGTGGAGACGGCCTTCGCGTCGACCACCTTGGTCAGCAGCGTCTTCATCCGCAGGCAGTCGGGCTCGTTGATGTTGATGTGGACCGTCGTGTCGTTGATCTTGTCGTTGGTGGCGCAGTTGGCCGCCCACAGGTACCGATCCGGCGCGTACGCGTCACCGAGGAACCCGCTGGTCATCTCGGGGTGTTCCTTCTTGATCCGCACCGCGAGGTCGGCGTAGTCCTCCCACGTGGTGGGTACCGCGTAGTGGTTCTTCTCGAAGAAGGGCTTGTTGTACCAGAACACATCGGGGGCGATGTCGTTGCGCAGGCACTGGATCTTGCCGTCGATGTTGCACGGCTCGATCGAGTTCGTCGCGTAGCCCTTGACCACGTCCGGCAGCAGCTTGCCGAGGTCGGCCGTGTAGTGGATCTGCGGACCTGCAGCCCACGCGATGCTGTCGTTGGTGGGGAAGAAGATCGCGTCGGGCCAGCCCTTGCCTGCCTGGTTGAACTGCGCGAACTGCTGCTTGAGCTGGTCGTTGCCCACCGTGCCGTCGATCTGATTGATCGCGATCGGGATCTCCGGGTGCGCCTTCTTGAACGCTTCGGCCGCCGGCACACGCGGCGGATCGACCCAGACGGTGATCTTTCCCCCGGAGTCGGTCTGGGTCGAGGCATCCGTCGTCCCGGTGCCACCCCCCGAGCTGCACGCGGCCAGCGCGATCATCGAGGCACTCACCGCGACCACTCCTGCGGCACGGACCCACCGGGCCATGTGCTGAGTTGACGTCTTCATTGACACTCCTTCGTCGACGCGGTCCGCCTTGGACCTGCGTGCGACTGTGCTATTCGATCTGATGTTATACGGGTTTCATCGGTACGATCAAACGTTTGTTCAGCGTTCTGTCTCATCTCCTTCTGCGAGATTTCTCATGATACATCGGATGATTATGGTTCACCGGGTCGAAACCGAACGGTGACCTCCTGCTATCGCGGACCGATCGCACGTGCGAGCAGCCCTGCGTCGAGCCGGTAGAACCGTCGCGCGGTCTCGCCGAAGACCGCCGTCTGCGCCGAGGCATCCAATTCGCCGATCAGCTGCGACAACCCCGCCCATACGCGGTCGTATCCGCCCGACAGCACGCTGATCGGCCAGTCGCCGCCGTACATGAGCCGGTCCGCGCCGAAGGCCTCCACTGCGCGCTGGAAGAACGGACGCACGGTGTCCGGCGTCCAGGACCCGCTCTCATCGGTCGCCGAGTACAGCCCCGAGACCTTTGCGTACACGTGCGGCGGCTCGGCGGCGCGGGAGATCAGGTCCCACCACGGCTGACGGTCGGGCAGTCCGATGGGCGGCTTGGCGAGGTGGTCGATCACGATCCGAAGATCGGGATGGCGCTCGGCGATCACCGGCACGTGCTCGAGGTGTCTGGGGAGCACGGCCACGAAGTCGAACGGGACTCCGGCATCCTCGAGCACTCCCAGGCCGCGGTCCACGTCGGGCCGCAGGATCCAGTCGGGATCGGGCAGATCGTGGATGAGGCTTCGCACACCCACTACCACCGGGTCCCGGCGCAGCGCCGCCAGCCGCTGCGCCGCACGCTCGGGCCGGTCCAGGCCGACGTAGGCGACGACGCCGACGATCTCGGGATGCTCGTGCGCGGTGCGCAGCATGAGGTCGGTGTCTTCGTCGTTGTCGGCCGCCTGAACCAGGATCGTGGCGTCCACGCCCGCCCGCCGCAGCGCCGGGGCCAGTTCGTCGAACCCGATCGGGCGATCGATGGGCGCCAGCTGAGAGGTCAACCAGTCGTAGCGGGCGACCGACGGGTCCCACACATGCTGATGGGCATCGATGATCATCAGAGCAGCCTCTCTTCTCGTGCGCGCTCAGACACGCGCGCTCCAGTACCCGCCGTCGGGGTACGCGTACTCGGCGACCGACTCCGCGTGCATCTGCGCGCTGTATCCGGGCGCCTGCGGCAGGGCATACGCCCCGTCACGGACGATGCAGGCATCCACGAAGTGCTCGTGGAGGTGGTCGACGTATTCGGTGACCCGGTTCTCCAGCGAGCCGGAGACGGCGACGTAGTCGAACACCGAGAGGTGCTGGACCAGTTCGCACAGCCCGACTCCCCCGGCGTGCGGGCAGACCGGGACACCGTACTTCTTGGCCATCAGGAAGACGGGGATGATCTCGTTCAGGCTCGCCAGGCGCGCCGAATCCAACTGGCAGTAGTCCAGGGCTTCGGCTTGGAACATCTGCTTGAACAGCACCCGGTTCATGCCGTGCTCGCCGGAGGCGACGCCGATCGGGGCGACGGCCTTGCGCACGGCGGCATGGCCGAGCACGTCGTCGGGGCTCGTGGGCTCCTCGATCCACAGCGGACGGAACTCGGCGAGCGCCTGGACCCACTCGATCGCCTGGGGCACGTCCCAGACCTGGTTCGCGTCGATCATGAGATGCACGTCGTCGCCGATCACTTCCCGAGCGATGCGGCACCGGCGGACGTCGTCCTCGAGGTTGGCGCCGACCTTGAGTTTGATGTGCGAATAGCCGTCGTCGACGGCCTCCTGGCACAGTCGGCGCAGCTTCTCATCGGAGTAGCCGAGCCAGCCGGCGCTGGTGGTGTAGCACGGGTAGCCGGTCTGCGAGAGCTCAGCCACCCGGGCGGCGCGGGTCGGCGCCAGCTCGGAGAGCATCGAGACCACCTCGTCGCGGGTGAGCGCGTCGGACAGATACCGCAGGTCGCAGACGTCTGCCATCTGCTCCGGCGTCATGTCGGTCAACAGCTGCCAGAGCGGCTTGCCCGCACGCCGGGCCGCCAGATCCCACACGGCGTTCATGACGGCGGCCATCGCGAGGTGCTCGACGCCCTTCTCCGGGCCGAGCCAGCGCAGCTGACTGTCCGAGGCCAGTTCGCGATAGATCCCGCCGAGGTCGTCGGTGATCTCTGCGACATCGCGACCGACGAGCGGCTGCGCGCGATCGCGGGCGGCGAGGGCGCAGATGTCGTTGCCGCGGCCGATCGTGAAGGTGAAGCCGTACCCGGCCAGATCGGGATCGTCGGTGCGCAGATGCACGTAGGCCGCGGAGTAGTCCCCGTCCTTGTTCATCGCGTCGGAGCCGTCCGCCGACAGCGAGGTCGGAAAGCGCACGTCGGTGACGTCGACGGAGGTGATGACGGTCATTTGTCTCCTAGGGTGAGTGCCGCCTCGGGCACGAGGCCCGAGTCGGCCAGAGCAGCCCACAGCGCATCGGGCACGACGGCCTGGCTCCGGGCGATGTTGGTCTGGGATTGACGGGCGTTGCGAGCCCCGAGCACGGCCGAGACGACGGCGGGATGCCGCAGCGGGAACGCGATGGCCGCTTCGGGCAGCGTGCAGCCGTGCTGCTCGCAGAGCTCCGCGATGCGAGTGGCCCGATCGACCAGTTCGGCACCGGCCGTCTCGTACTCGTAGTGCGCGTCGGCCGACGGGCGGTCGCGGGCGAGGAGGCCGGAGTTGTAGACGCCCGCGGCGACCACGCCCACGCCGCGCTGCAGGGCCAGGGGCAGGAGATCGCTCTGGGCGCGCTGGTCCAGAAGCGTGTAGCGACCGGCGAGCATGACGACGTCCACGTCGCACCGGCGGACGAACTCCGCCAGCATCGCGGATTGGTTCATGCCGACCCCGACGGCGCCGATGACCCCCTGATCACGCAGTTCCACCAGCGCCGGCACGGCGAGTTCGGACGCGTCACGCCAATGCTCGTCGGGGTCGTGGATGTAGACGATGTCGATGCGGTCGACTCCCAGCCGCGTCAGACTCGACTCGAGGGAACGCTTGACGCCGTCGGCGCTGTAATCGAGGCGTCGACGCAGGGTCGCCGGCACGACGAATCCTTCGTCGTCCATGCGGCCCTGACCGTCGGGATTGGGCTCGAGCAGTCGTCCGACCTTCGTGGACAGCGCGTAGGAGTCCCGCCGACGATCGCGCAGAAGGCGGCCGAGCCGGCGTTCGGACAGCCCGAGCCCGTAGTGCGGTGCCGTGTCGAAGTAGCGCACGCCGCCGTCCCATGCGGCCTGGAACGCGCCCGCGGCCTCCTCGTCGGTGGTCTCGCGGTAGAGGTTGCCGAATTGCGCGACGCCCAAGCCGATGCGGGTCAACATCACCTCACGGCCCACGGCGCGTGCTCGCATGACGGCTCCTTCGTCGGTGTCTGGTGCAGAAACGGGTTGATCGCAGTATATACATCAGATGTCTGACCGCACCACAGGGGATTTCTTGCCATAGGGATGGCGAAAGAGCCCAGAGAGGTCGGTTCTCTAGGCGTTGCCGGTGAAAGCACGCGTGGACTCGCGAACGACGAGCCGCACCGGCGCGTCCACCAGCTCGTCGCGCGGCGGCGCGCCGTCCAGGCGATCCAGCAGCAGCTGCGTGGCCTGGCTGCCCAACTCGCGCAGCGGCATGGCCAGCGTCGTCAGCGGCGGCCAGGTGCTCTGCGCGGTCCAGGCATCGTGCACGGCGACGACCGACAGATCTTCGGGCACCCGGACACCCGCACGGTGGGCCTCGCCGAGCAGTCCGATCGCCGCGTTGACGTTGGCGACCAGCACCGCCGTCGGCCGAGGGGTCAGGCCGGCGAGCTCGCGCAGCGCACTGCGCCCGTCCTCGGCCGTGTACCCCGGATGCAGCGCCGGCGCATGCTCCACCCCCGCCTGCGCGAGCTGCGTGCGCCATCCGCGCTCACGCCGCGCCGACGAGTAGTCGCTCCTGCGCCCGCCGACGAAGGCGATGTGCCGATGTCCGAGGTCCAGCAGCGCGCGCGCACCGCAGCGACCGGCCTGTTCGTCGGGCAGCCGCACCGATCCGACGTGCCCCTCGGTGAGCGAGTTGATGAGGACGAGGGGCGCCCCATGCGCGCCGGCCAGCTCTTCGGCGGTGACCTCCCTTTGGGGCTGGAGCAGGATGCCGTCCACCCGCCCTTCGGCCACCAGCGCCCCCAGTCGCGCACTGCCCACGCCCATCGACTCCGCGCGCCCCAGCAGCACGACATGATCGTGCGCCGAGGCCGTCTCCTCGACGCCCGCCATCAGCTCGGCGAACACCGCGTTGGTCAGGTCCGGCACGACCAGCGCCAGGACCTGCGACCGCTGAGAACGCAGCGCCCGACCCGCGAAGTGCGGGCGGTAGTCGAGGTCGGCGGCGGCCTGGCGGATCCGTGCGCGGGTGTGCTCGCCCACGCGCGTTCCCGGCGCGTCGCGCAGCACGCGCGAAACCATCGAAACGGACACGCCGACACGGGCGGCGATGTCGCTGAGAGTGGCCATCGTGGTCAGTCTATGCAGTGGCCGGTCGCGACTTCTTGTTCACCAGATACAGGTGCACCAGCGCCAGCACGGTCTCACCGAGGTGATTGCGCACCGTGACCTGCTCGTGCACGTAGCCCAGTTCGTCCGGCCGCGAACGATGATCGCTCTTGTCGGTGATGCGGGCGGTGACGGTGATCGTGTCGCCGATGTGGACCGGACGGATGAACCGCACGCGATCGTAGCCGTAGCTCATCGACTGCGGATTGATCTCGCCCGCGGTCATGCCCACCGCCATCGACATGATCAGCGTGCCGTGGGCGATGCGAGAGCCGAACGGCTGCGTGGCGCACCAGTGCGCGTCCATGTGATGGGGGAAGAAGTCCCCGGTCTGGCCGGCGTGCGCCACGATGTCGGCCTCGGTGACGGTGCGCCCCGTCGTGGTGCGCTCCTCCCCCACGGCGTAGTCCTCGAACCAGCGGTCAAGCGTCTGCATGTGTGTTCCCTTCTCCTGTGATGGATGCCGCAGCCTCACCCGACGAGCAGCCGGCGGGCAGCCTCGTCCAGCCGCCGCACCAGTTCGGCATCATCGATCCGCCCGCGCAGAGCGTCCGCGACCCACGGGGCCGCGACATCCTGGAATGCGATGTACCCGGGCACCCGCGGGCGCACCCATGCCTGCTCGAGCGTGGCTCGGGTGCTGCGGAAGAAGCCGTGGGTCACAGCATCCAGCCGCGGGTCATCCCATGCGGCAGAGTTGGCGGGCTGCCCGCCGGCGTCGAAGTAGGGGCCCGTCTGCACGGGCGCCGAGCAGGCCCAGACCGCGAACTGCCGGGCCTGGTCGAGGTGCGCGCCGGCCGCCGAGACCGCCAGGCCCGCGCCGCCCAGGAGGGCACCGCCGAATCCTTCGGGGCCGGCGGGGGCATCGGCGTAGGCCAGGCGATGGGCACGGTACCCGTCGCGCGCGTAGTTGCTGTAGCCGAACGCGAGAGGACAGTAGGTGTAGCGACCCGAGACCGCCAGTTCCTCGGCGAGCTGGATCGGGTTCCAGTCCAGGCACGCTGCCGGAACGCGGGAGGCGAGCTCGTGCAGGACGCCCATTGCCGTGCGGATCGCATCGGCCGTCAGGAACCGGCCCGACACCGCGTCGACGGGTCCGGTGTGGGCATGGGCCACCGAGACGAGACTCGAGAACGCGTCGATGGGCTTGGCCGGCCAGAGCACCCGCCCGTCGGCCGCGAGCGCGAGCACGTCGTCCCAGTCCCGCGGCGGCTCGGGAAGAAGGTCGGGCCGGGAGACGGAGACCTGGGCGGCGGCATCCACCGCCACGCCGTATTGGTGCCCTTCGAACGCATAGCTGTCGTGCGAACAGCCCACCGACTGCGCGGCCAGCTCCGTCAGCTGGGCGTCCAGGCCGACACCGTCCAATGGAGCAAGCAGCCGGTCGCGGGCCGCCAGCGGCACATGCGGATGATCGATGACGAGCAGGTCGGCTTCGGCGGCCAGCCGGGCGAGCGGCGCGTCGGCGAATTCCTGCAGCGAGCGGGCGCGCCAGTGGATGCGCACGTCGGGGTGATCGCGCTCCCAGACGGCGGTGGCGGCAAGGATGCTGTCCCGGCCGCGCTCATGCTCCCAGGTGACCCCGCGCAACCAGATCGTCATGAGCCGAACTCCGCACGAATCGCGGCATCGTGCTCACCGAGCATCGGGGCGGGCATGGGGTCGGTCAGGACGTGCCCGTCCACGCGGATCGGGCTGCGGGTGGTCGACAGCCGCAGGGGCCTGCCGTCGCGGGTGAGAGCAGCGTCGCGCAGGACCTCCTGGGTCATCCCGATCGCGTCGAACCCGTCGTGGGCGACCAGCTCTTCGAGGGTGAGCACGGGTGCGCACCAGACATCGGCCGCGTCGAGGATGCCCAGCCAGTGCTCCCGTGGCCGCGTACGCAGACGGACGGCCAGCAGCTGCTCGATCTCCTCCTGCCGGTCCCACCAACTCTGCGGGTCGACCAGATCGCACAGTTCGGGGATCTCCAGCAGCTCACCCAGCCGTGGCACCGGGTTCATCGCGAGCGCGAGGTAGCCGTCCGCGGTCGGATAGGTGCCGTAGGGCGCAGGCAGGAACGCGTGTGCGGAGTGACGGCCGCCCCGCGAGACAGTGACGGTGGGGTCGTTCAGATGCGTGCTCAGCAGCTCGAATTCGAGATCGAGCATGGATTCGAGCAGGCTGGTCTGCACGAGGCCGCCTTCGCCGGTGCGCTCACGGCGGTACAGCAACGCGGTGATCCCTTCGGCCAGATGGCAGCTGGCGAGATGGTCGGCGATGGACAGACCCATCGGAACCGGCCCGTCTTCGGCCGCCCCGCTCAGCCAGGGCAGCCCCGCGATCGACTGGGCGAGCAGGTCCTGCCCCGGGCGGTCCTTCCACGGCCCCGTCTCGCCGAACCCGGTCACACTCGCGTAGATGATCCGCGGGTTCAGCGTGCGCACCGTCTCGTAGTCCAGGCCCAGGCGCGCCATGACCCCCGGCCGGAAGTTCTCGATCACCACATCGGCGCGGGCCACCAGACGCGCCACGCGCTCGCGGTCGGCGGCGTCCTTCAGATCGGCGGTGATGCCCTGTTTGTGCCGGTTCATCGCATGGAACGAGACCGTGTCGCCGTCCATGCGTCGTCCGGCGAACGCGAGAGTGCGACCGATGTCCCCGGAATCGGGGCGCTCGATCTTGATGACCCTCGCCCCCAGATCGGCCAGGCGCATCGCCGCGACCGGGCCGGCGAGGAATTGGCTGAAGTCGAGGACGAGTACGCCCTCCAGAGGTCGGACAAGATCTGATGTCACCAGAAGCTCCTTCAGTAATCACATGGATGCTGATCGCTGCTCAAACGTTTGTTCTCAGCATATTTCGTGCGGGATGAGACGGCAAGCACGAAGAAAGTGGGTCTTAGGTGAGCTATACATCCGATGTATGATTCTGCTGGCGGGAGGCGACCGATGCCCCCGGGCGGGTCGGACACGGCCCTCGTCACAACGACCTCCTGGAGCACATCATGCGTTTTGCCCGGCTCGGCCCTCTCGGTCACGAGGCGCCCGTACTGATCCACGACGGGCGCGTGCTCGACCTGTCGGCGTTGACCGCCGACATCGACGGCACATTCCTCGCGTCCGGCGGCATCGACCGCGCGCGCGCGGCCGCGGCATCCGGTTCGCTCCCCGAGCTTGCCGACGCTGCGACGCTGCGCGTCGGCGCGCCGGTCGCACGCCCGTCGGCCGTCTACTGCATCGGCATGAACTACGCCGCGCACGCTGCCGAGTCCGGCTCGGCGCCGCCCGAGCACATGGTGATGTTCATGAAGTCGCCGAACACCGTGGCCGGTCCCGATGATGACGTCGAGATCCCCGCCGGCAGCACGAAGACCGACTGGGAGGTCGAGCTGGCCGTCGTGATCGGCCAGCGCGCCAGCCGCCTCGCGAGCACGCAGGACGTTGCGACGCACATCGCCGGCTATGCGATCGGCAACGACCTGTCCGAGCGCGACTGGCAGCTGGCCATCTCGGGCGGGCAGTGGTCCAAGGGCAAGTCCGCACCCGGCTTTCTGCCGCTGGGGCCGTGGCTGGTCACACCCGACGAGCTCGACGCGACCGATGTGCGCCTGCAGTCGTGGGTAGGCGGCGAGCCGCGCCAGGACTCGCGCACCTCGGATCTGATCTTCTCGATCGACCACATCGTGTGGGAGCTGAGCCAGTACCTGACCCTCGAGCCCGGCGACGTGGTGCTCACCGGCACCCCCGAGGGAGTGGCACTGTCGGGCAGGTTCCCCTACCTGCGGGCAGGCGACGTCGTCGAACTGCAGATCGAGGGCCTGGGCCGGCAGCGCCAGCAGTACGTGGCCGTGCGGAATGAAGAGCACTGAGATGTCCGGGCAGCTGAACGGACTGGTGGCCATCGTCACCGGCGGCGCGTCGGGTCTGGGGGCGGCCATCGCCGCCCGGCTGCGCGCGGACGGCGCGCGGGTGGCCGTGTTCGACGTGCATCCGGATGCCGCAGCCGACGTCGAGCTGTCGATCGGCGTGGATGTGACCGATGACGAATCGGTGATCGCCGGGGTGCAGCGGGTGGTCGACCAGCTCGGCGGCATCGACATCCTGGTCAACAACGCCGGGGTCGGCGCGCAGGGCGACGTCACGGACAACTCCGACCAGGAATGGCACCGCGTGTGGGACATCAACGTGGTCGGCATGGCGCGCGTGATGCGCGCCGCACTCCCCCACCTGCGGGTCTCGCAGGCCGCGTCCGTGTGCAATACGTCATCGATCGCGGCGACCGCGGGCTTGCCGCAGCGCGTGCTGTACAGCGCGACCAAGGGTGCTGTGCTGTCGATGACCAAGGCGATGGCCGCCGATCATCTGCGCGAAGGGATCCGCGTCAACGCGGTCAATCCGGGCACCGCCGACACTCCATGGATCGGTCGGCTGCTCAGCGCCGCCGACGATCCGACCGCCGAGCGCGCAGCGCTGGAGGCCCGACAGCCCCACGGCAGGCTGGTCTCCGCCGATGAGGTGGCCGCCGCCGTCGCCTACCTGGTCAGCCCGCTGGCAGGTTCGACGACGGGCGTGGGCCTGGCCGTCGACGGCGGCATGCAGGAGCTGCGACTGCGGCCGGCGGCGAGCTAGCCGTTCTTGACGGCCAGCGCCGCCTGATACAGCTCGCGGGTCGAATGGCCGGTGAGATCCGAGACCTCGGCCGCGGCATCCTTCATCCGAACGCCGGTGCGCGTCAGCTCGAGCACGTGTGTGACGGCATCGCCGAAGGCGACCTTGCGCGGGGCGGCGCCGGCGACCACGACCACCAGCTCGCCGCGCACGCCGCCCGCGGCCCACTCCACGAGCTCGGCCAGCGTGCCGCGCGCCACCTCTTCGTGCAGCTTGGTCAGCTCACGGCACACCGTGGCGCGACGGGTCGCACCGAACACCGATGCCATGTCGGCCAGGGTCTCGGCGATCCTGCTCGGCGCCTCGAAGAAGACCATCGTGCGCGGCTCTGCAGCCACCGCCTCCAGCGCGGTGCGGCGCTCGCCCGCCTTGCGGGGCAGGAACCCCTCGAACGTGAACCGATCGGTGGCAAGCCCCGAGACCGCCAGGGCCGTCACGACCGCCGACGGGCCGGGCAGCACAGTGACGGTGACACCCTGTGAGGCCGCCTCTGCGACCAGCGAATAGCCGGGGTCGCTGACCGTGGGCATGCCGGCATCGCTGAGCACCAGCACATCGGTCTCGCGGGCAAGGGCGACGACGTCGCCGGCACGCTCCTTCTCGTTGTGGTCGTGCAGGGCCATCAGCCGCGGTCGGTTCTGCACCCCGAGCCCGGCCAGCAGACGCTGGGTGATGCGGGTGTCTTCGGCGGCGATCACCGTCGCGGCCTCGAGGGCTTCGACCAGGCGACGCGAGGCGTCACCGAGATTTCCGATCGGGGTCGCCGCGAGGATGATCACCGCCCCAGCTTAGGCTGGGGCAGTGATCTCGACGGTGGATGGGCTGATGCCCGATGCGAACACGTCGATGCTGGACCGCGTCACGGCCCGCGTACACCGCTCGCCCGAGCTGCGACGCCGCATCGACGTGCTGGCGCCGGTACTGGTGACGCTGTTGGCGGCGGTGCTGCGACTGTGGAGCCTCGGGCACCCGCACGCACTCGTGTTCGACGAGACGTACTACGTGAAGGATGCCTGGAGCCAGTGGAACCTCGGCTACTCCAGCGAGTGGCCCGCCGACGCCGACAAGGGGTTCGTCGCCGGCGACACCGATACGTTCCTGCGCGGCGGCAGCTTCGTGGTGCACCCGCCGCTGGCCAAGTGGCTGATCGGGCTGGGCATGTGGATCTTCGGCCCGGCCTCGTCGACAGGGTGGCGGATCGCCGCGGCCCTGGCCGGCACCGCGACCGTGCTGCTGGTGTATCTGCTGGCCAAGCGGCTGTCGAACTCGACGGTGCTGGCCACTGTCGCCTCGGGGCTGCTGGCCATCGACGGGCTCGGGATCGTGCTGAGCAGGGTCGCGCTGCTGGACATCTTCTTGACGATGTTCAGCGTGCTCGCGTTCCTGTTCGCCGTGCTCGACCGGCAATCCCATCTTCGACGTCTGGCCACACGCTGGCGACCGCCCGGCGACGACGCCACCGTGCGGGGGCTCGGCGATCTTGGCCCCGTCAGCTGGGCACGGCCGTGGCTGATCGCGGCGGGCGCGACGGCGGGTGCGGCGACGGCGGTCAAGTGGTCCGGGTTGTACGTGCTGGCGGCGATCGGCCTCTACGCCGTCATCAGCGACGCCCTCGAACGCCGCCGCATGGGGGTCGAGGCCTGGACGTGGGGGGCGGCACGACAGGGCGTGGCATCCTTCGTCCTTCTCGTGCCGGTGGCCTTCGCCGTCTATCTCGCCTCGTGGATCGGATGGCTCGTGACCGCCGGCGGCTACGACCGGCAGGCCTCGACCAACCCGCTGCAGGCGCTGTGGATCTATCACCAGGCGATCTACGCGTTCCACGTCGGGCTGACCGCCCCGCACGGCTATGCGAGCCCCGCCTGGCAGTGGCCGCTGCTGATCCGCCCGACATCGATGTACTGGCATCAGGACAAGCTGGGCGAAGCGGGCTGCACGTGGGCGAGCGGCTGCGTGCAGTCGATCTCGTCGATTCCGAACCCGCTGATCTGGTGGGGCGGGATCGCCGCCACCGTCTACCTCATCATCGCGTTCGTGTTGCGCCGGGACTGGCGCTTGGCCGTCGTGCTGCTGGGCGTGGGCTCGGCGTACGTGCCATGGCTGCTGTTCCCCGAGCGCACGATCTTCCAGTTCTACACGATCGCGATGGCGCCCTTCCTGGTGATCGCGGTCGCTTTCGCGCTGCGCGACATCGCGGGCCGTGACCGTCACGGGCAGGTGATCACGGGTGGGCGCCGTCTGACCGGCCAGCGCCTGGTGTGGGTGTACCTGGCCGTGGTCGTGCTGCTGTCGGCATTCTGGTACCCGGTCTGGGTCGGGATGCCGGTGCCCTACGACTTCTGGCTGATCCACAACTGGCTGCCCACCTGGATCTGACGCCGGTACCCTCGAAGGGTGACTGTTCGCATTGAAAAAGTCGATCTGCCCGGGATCGGCGTGCGCACCGACCTCGTCACCGAGAGCGGAAGGCGCCTGGCGGTCGTTCGCTACCGAGACGGCGAGCGCGAGCTCGCCCTGTATGACGGCGACGACCCCGACCTGTGTCGCGAGTCGCTGCGCATCACCGAAGACGAGGCCGAGGCGATAGCCGACCTGTTCAGCACGTCGCTCTCGGTGAGCCGGCTGACCAAGCTCACCGAGCAGACCGACGGTCTGTACACGGAGAAGATCGCACTGCCGTCCACGTCGCCGTATGTGGATCGACCGCTGGGCGACACACAGGCGCGCTCCCGCACGCATGTGTCGGTGGTGGGCATCATCCGCGCGGGGCACATCATCCCCTCACCGACTCCGAACGAGGTGCTGCGGGCGGGGGACGTCATCGTGACGGTGGGAACGCGCCAAGGGCTGGATGCCGCGTCTCGGCTGATCGCCGACGGTCCCGAATGATCGGCTGGCGCCGATCGTGACCGACACCACCCTCGTCCTCATCGAAGTCGGCGCCCTCCTGTTCGCCATGAGCCTGCTCGGCAGGCTCGCCGCACGGTTCGGGATCTCACCGATCCCGCTGTACCTGATCGCCGGGCTCATGTTCGGCTCCGGCGGCATCCTGCCGATGAACGCCAGCGAGGACTTCTTCCGCACCGGCAGCGAGATCGGCGTGATCCTGCTGCTGGCACTGCTGGGCCTGGAGTACTCTGCCGACGAGCTGCTGCACGGCATGCGCCGCTCGAAGGCGGCGGGGCTGCTGGATGCCGTCCTGAACGCGGTGCCCGGCGCCGCGTTCGCGCTGATCCTCGGTTGGGGGCCGGCCGCAGCCGTCGCCATGGCGGGCATCTGCTGGGTCACCTCCTCCGGAGTGGCCGCGAAGCTGCTGCGGGATCTGGGTCGCATCGGAAACCGCGAGACCCCCGTCATCCTCTCGATCCTCGTGATCGAAGACCTCGCGATGGCGTTCTATCTGCCCACGGTGTCGGCGCTGGTGATCGGTGTGAGTCTGCTGCAGGGCGCTGTGCGGGTCGCGATCGCGGTGGCCGTGGTGCTGGTGATCCTGTTCGTGGCGCTGCGTTTCGGCCCGCTGATCTCGCGCATGTTCACACCCGATCTGGCAGAACCGCTGCTGCTGGGCGTGCTGGGCCTGACGATGCTGATCGCCGGGCTCGCCGAAGAGGTGAACGTGTCGGCGGCGGTGGGCGCGTTCCTTGTCGGCATCGCCCTGTCGGGCAAGGTGGCACAGTCGGCTCGAGAAGTTCTCACTCCGCTGCGCGACCTGTTCGCGGCGGTGTTCTTCATCTTCTTCGGACTGGCCACGGACGCCTCGAAGCTGCCGGCGGCGATCCTGCCGGGGATCCTGCTGGCCGTGGTCACCGCCGCCACCAAGATGCTCACCGGCTACATCGCCGCCAAGCGCGCCGGCATCGGCGTTCCCGGCCGCTGGCGTGCGGGCATCGGCTTGGTCCCGCGCGGTGAGTTCTCGATCGTCATCGCCGGGATCGCCGCCGGCACCGCGCCCCTGCTGGCCCCGCTGGCCGCCGTCTACGTGTTCACGACGGTGATCGGGGCGACCCTGCTGGCGCGCGCGAGCGAGACCGCCTGGTTCCGCCGGGTCACCACACGCAAGAAGCCGAACCCCGCGCCGGTCACGCCCGGGCAGGAAGCTCGGTGACCGGCAGCCGGCATGCGAAGTCGCGGCAGTCGTAGAGGGTCGGGCGACCGCCCATCGTGGTCTTGTCCTCGAACAGCGAGAACCCGGCATCGGCCAGCGCCTGCGCCTGCGGCGGCGTGGCCACGGCGAGCAGGTCGGCCGGTTCTGCGCGCACGGCGTCGGTGAGCGCCTCGCCGATGCCTCCGTCGATCACGACGATCTGGCGGGGCGGAGCGGCCAGCTGCGCCGCCACCCGCAGGAACGCCCCGTGTGAGAGGGGCTCGGCCAGCGCGCGCTGCGCATGCTCGCGAACGAGGGATGCCGCAGCCTCCCGGTAGCGCTCCCCCGCCCCCAACAGCCAGAGGGCGACGGCGGCCTCCGCCACAGCCGACACTCCGGAGGGGTGGTCGGAGTCCGCCCATGAGGCGGTGCCGGGCACTCCGAGCGCAGAGAGCACCTCGTCGCCGCCGCCGGGAACAGACACGGCGCCGGCGTCCAGACAGGCGTCGACCAGGTCCCGTGCGCAACGCGCATACTGCGCCTCGCCCGTTGCGGCCGTCAACGCCGCGAGCCCGGTGGCCAGCAGGCCGTAGTCCTCGAGGGTCGCCGACGCCGGCGACACGATCTCATCCAGTGAGGCTCGGCGCAGCCGTCCATCCGGGGTCATGTTGGCTTCGAGCACGGCGTCGGCAGCCCACTGCGCGGCGGCGACGAAGCGCGGCTCGCCCAGCCGCAGCCCCGCCCGCGCGAGTGCCGCGATCGCCAGCCCGTTCCAGCCCGTGACGATCTTGCCGTCGATCGCCGGGGCCGACAGCTCGGCGCGTTCGCCGGCATCGCGCAGGTAGTAGCCGCCCTCGCTGCGCTCTCCCTCGATCCAAGACTCGGAGTCCTGCGCCGCCGCGAACCCGCCGGAGGGCTGCTGCAGCACCGTGACGAGGAACTCGGCGGTACCTCGCGCCGTCGCGTCATCGCCGGCATCCAGCGCCACCTCGATGAGGCCGGCGTTGTCGGTGAGCATGCGCTCGTAGTGCGGCACCGTCCAGTCGCGACGTGTCGCATAGCGGAAGAACCCGCCGTCCACGGTGTCACGCAGGGGCGATGTCGCCATCGCCGCGAGCGCCCGCTTCGCGACCCGCCGCGCCTCGGGCTCGATGAGCGCCAACGACTGCGCCTGCAAGAAGCGCAGCGAGGGAACCGAGGGGAATTTCGGCGTCGTGATGGCGGCATCCTCTGGGGCGAAGCCGCCGAATTCGCGGTCTTCTCGGGTCAGCGCCAGCCGAGCCGACGCGGCCAGAGCGTCCACAGAGGGCAGGTCGGATGCCGCAGCCCGCGCCTCGTTCGCACTGGTCAGCGCCTGCACCACAGCGGCAGCAGTGGCATCGACTTGGTCGCGGCGGGCGGTCCAGGCCTCCCGCACTGCCGTCAGCACCTCGCGGAACGATGCGGAACCGCCGCGCGGTGTCGATGGAAAGTACGTGCCGGCGAAGAAGGCCCGCCCGTCGGGGGTGGCGAACACGCTCAGCGGCCAGCCGAGGTTCGGCGTGAAGGCTGACGCGGCCGCCAGATACGCCTCATCGACCTCCGGGTGCTCTTCGCGGTCGACCTTGATCGCCACGAAGCCGTCGTTGAGGTCGGCTGCGGTGTCGGCGTCTTCGAACGATTCGCGGGCCATCACGTGGCACCAGTGGCACGTCGAGTAGCCGATCGAGATGAACACCGGCACATCGCGCCGGGCGGCTTCGGCGAAGGCCTGCTCGCCCCAGGGGAACCAGGCGACGGGGTTGTCGGCGTGGGCGCGCAGGTACGGGCTCGCCGAGGCGGCCAGGCGGGATGTGGAGGAGGTCACGGCTCAGTTCACCTCGTCGGGATGCGAGCTCACGCGGCCCGAGCCGTCGCCGGGATCGATCGCGTCGATCGCGGCGACTTCGGCATCGGTGAGGGCGAAGTCGAACACGTCGATGTTCTGCGCGAGCCGTTCGCGGTGCACGGACTTGGGGAACAGGACGTGCTCGTGCTGCAGGTGCCAGCGGATGACGACCTGGGCCGGGCTCTTGCCGTGCGCGGAGGCGGGACCGGCGACCGCGGGGTCGTCGAAGAGGGGGTACTTGCCCTGGCCGAGCGGACCCCATGCCTCGATGCGCACGTCGTGGGCGGCCGCCCACGAGGTCACTTCGCGCTGCTGGTACGCGGGGTGCAGCTCGATCTGGTCGACGGCGGGAACGACGCCGGTGGCCGAGACGATCTTCTCGAGGTGCGGAACGAGGAAGTTCGACACGCCGATCGAGCGCGTCAGGCCCGCTTCGCGCAGCTGAATGAGCTTCTGCCATGCGTGCAGGTAGTTGTCCTTGGCGGGGGTCGGCCAGTGGATGAGATACAGGTCGAGCTTTTCGATGCCGAGCTTGTCGAGGCTCTCGGCGATCGCGGCGTTCGGCTCGTCGCCGTCGTGACGGTCGTTCCACAGCTTGGTCGTGACGAACAGCTCATCACGCGCGACGCCGCTGGCGGCGATCGCGGCGCCCACCTCGGCCTCGTTGCCATAGATCGCGGCGGTGTCGATGTGGCGGTAGCCGAGCTCGAGGGCCTCGGACACCGCGCGCTGCGCGTCGGCCGCCGGCACCTTGAACGTGCCATAGCCGAGCTGCGGGATGCGGTTGCCGTCGTTGAGCGTGATTGTGGGAACGGTCATGCCCCCAGCCTAGGAGCCGGCGCCCAGGTGTGCGCCGAGCGCACCCTCGCCGAACCCATCCTCGCCGAACACGTCTCTGTCGTCGGTGCCGGCGTCATCGATGTCGGCGTCATCTTCCGGTACCGGGTACACGAACGCGGCGGGGTCGGAGAACGGCAGCGTCGGCATCCATTCGTCGGGTCCGTCTTCGAAGATCCGCGTGCGCTGCGCTCCGCGCATCGCCGGGCGCGGGACGCGGCCAGGACCCTTGCGCCGCGGAGGCGCCCAGCCCCGCAGGGGATCGTGGAGTTCACCGCTGTCGGCGTCCCAGCCGATGGCACGGCAGGTCTTCTCACGCAGGTCGGCGATCTCGCGCTCGAGCGCGTCGATCCCGTCGGCGAGCAGCCGATACCAGCGCCATTGCTCTTCGGCGCGCACGTCGATCAGGCCCGCGTCACGCAGAACGCGCAAATGCTTGGAGCTCGACGTGCGGCTCACGCGGAACTCGGCATTGATGACATCGGCGATCTGACCCGCCGTGTGCTCGCCGCTGGCGAGGACGTCGAGGATGCGCCGCCGAATGGGATCGCCGAGCGCCCAGAACGGGTGGATGTGCGTGTGGTCCATGGTGTCATGGTGCGCCGTCGCGCCGCTGCTCCGGTCGCTTTCCACAACGTCGGCCTCGCGGCCTTGCCGTGAACCCATCTGGGGAGGAGGCCTCGCGGTGCCGGCGGCCGCCGTCCCGCCGCCGCCGTTCCGGCGACCCCGCTCCGGCAACCCCGCTCCGGCGACCCCGCTCCGGCGAAAAGGCATATACCCGAAAACCGCATTCACCCTCCGGTTCACACAGCGCCCCCCGCCTCGCAATGAGCTGTGTGAGCGAGAGGGTGAATACGAGTGAAAGGCATACCTGTGGCCGTGGCTGTGGCTGTGGCCTGGCTGTGGCCGTGGCCGTGGCCGTGACCGTGGCTGTGGCCGTGGCCGTGGCTGTGGCCGTGCCCGTGTCCGTATCGCCGCAACGGCCTGCTCCATCGCGCTGTGTGAACGGGAAGGTGAATACGCGTGAGAGGGCATGTGTGTTTTCGTGGCGGCGCTGGGCTCCGCAGCCGGCACCTCAGCCGGCACCGCAGCCGGCACCGCAGCCGACGGCGACGGCGCAGCCGTGGGCATGCGGCCAGCGCGATACGATTGAAGGCTGTGTCTGCGCCTGAACCTGTCATCGCCTATCCACCCGAGCTGCCCGTCAGTGCGGCGCGGGACGAGATCGCGCGCGCCATCGCAGACAACCAGGTCGTGATCATCGCCGGCGCCACCGGGTCGGGCAAGACCACGCAGCTCCCCAAGATCCTGCTCGAGCTCGGTCGCACGCGCATCGCGCACACGCAGCCGCGCCGCATCGCTGCGCGCAGCATCGCGGAGCGAGTGGCCGAGGAGCTGCAGGTGCCGCTGGGCACGACGGTCGGATACAAGGTCCGCTTCACCGACAAGGTCTCGGCCGACACGAAGATCGCGCTGATGACCGACGGCATCCTGCTCAACGAGATCCACCGCGACCGCCGGCTCAGCCGCTACGACGCGATCATCGTCGACGAGGCGCACGAGCGGTCGCTGAACGTCGACTTCCTCATCGGATATCTGCGCCGCATCCTGCGCACGCGCCCGGATCTGAAGATCGTGATCACCTCGGCCACGATCGACCCCGAGAGCTTCGCGGCCCACTTCGCCGCCGCGGACGGCACGCCCGCCCCCATCGTGGAGGTGTCCGGACGCACCTACCCGGTGGAGATCCGCTACCGGCCCCGCACCCCGGTCGCTGAGCGAGCGCAGCCGGACGAAGCGCCCGACGATGTCGACGGGCTCTTGGCCGCGCTGCGCGAGCTCGACCGCGAGCCGGCCGGCGACGTGCTGGTCTTCCTTCCCGGCGAGGCCGAGATCCGCGACGCGATGGATGCCGTTCGCGGCATGTACGCGCATGACGCCGCCCCCACCGAGGTGCTGCCCCTGTATGGCCGGCTGTCGTCGGCCGATCAGCACCGGGTGTTCGAACGCTCGGCGATCCCGGGCGTGCGGCGCCGCGTCATCCTCTCCACCAACGTTGCCGAGACGAGCCTGACCGTCCCCGGCATCCGTTACGTGGTGGATGCCGGAACCGCCCGCATCTCCCGCTACAGCAATCGCAGCAAGGTGCAGCGCCTGCCGATCGAGCCCATCTCGCAGGCCTCCGCCCAGCAGCGCTCGGGCCGCGCGGGGCGCACCGCACCCGGAGTCGCGATCCGCCTGTACGCCGAAGACGACTTCACCACGCGCCCGGAGTTCACCGAGCCCGAAGTGCTGCGCACGAGCCTCGCCGCCGTGGTACTGCAGATGCTCAGCCTGGGATTCGGCGACATCTCCGACTTCCCGTTCCTCACTCCCCCCGACTCTCGCGGCGTGAAGGCCGCATTCGAGCTGCTCGTCGAACTCGGCGCGGTGACGCTGCGCGCCCGGCCCGCCCCCCAGCCGAAGCTCACCGACGTCGGCCGCGAGCTGGCGCGACTTCCGATCGATCCGCGGTTCGCTCGCATGATGATCGAGGCGCGCGCCACCGGCGTGCTGGCCGAGGTGCGGGCGATCGTGGCAGGGCTGTCGATCCCCGACGTGCGCGAGCGACCCGACGACCAGCAGGAGCAGGCCGACCGTCTGCACGCGCGGTTCACCGATCCCACCAGCGATTTCTTATCGCTGCTGAACCTGTGGAACCACCTGCAGCAGCTGCAGCACGACCTCGGCTCGAGCGCCTTCCGGCGCACCTGCCGCGCCGAGCACCTGAACTACGTGCGCGTGCGGGAATGGTTCGACGTGCACCGCCAGCTCGGTTCGCTGATGAAGTCATCGGCACCGGCCGTTGAGCGAGCGAAGCGACACGAAACAACTCCCGACCCCGATGCGATCCACAAGGCGATCCTGGCGGGCCTGCTCTCGCAGATCGGCGTGCTCGACGAGCGATCGCTGGCACCGGCGGGCGATCGCAAGAAGGCCGGGGCCAGGCCCCGCAAGCCCCGCGCGGAATACGTCGGCGCCCGCGGCGCGAAGTTCACGATCTTCCCCGGTTCGGCGCTGCGCAAGAAGAGCCCGCAGGCGGTCATGTCCGCCGAACTGGTCGAGACAAGCCGCCTGTACGCCCGCACGGTGGCGGCCATCGATCCGGCGTGGGCCGAGCCGCTGGCCGGCGACCTCGCCAAACGCCAGCTGTCCGACCCGCACTGGTCGAAGGATGCCGGAGCCGCCGTCGCAAGCGAGAAAGTCACGCTGTTCGGGGTGCCCATCATCCCCCGCCGTCGCGTGCAGCTCGCCCGCATCGACCGGCCGATGGCCCGCGAGCTGTTCCTGCAGCACGCGCTGGTGGACGGCGAGTGGGACACGACCGCGCTCGAGAAGCGCCTGACCGCATTCGAGAGACGCAATCTCGAGCTGCGGCGACGGTTGGAGAAGCTCGAAGAGCGCGAGCGGCGACGCGACATCCTCGCCGGCGACGAAGCCGTCTTCGCGTTCTACGACTCCCGCGTGCCCCGAGACGTGTTCGACGTGCGCTCGTTCACGACCTGGTGGCGCGAGACGAGCTCGCGCACACCGCACCTGCTCGACATCTCCGAGGCCGACCTCGTCGACGACGCGTCGCGCGCCGACGAGCGCGACTTCCCGACCCGCTGGCGCCAGGGCGACCAGGTGCTTTCGCTCACCTATCGGTTCGAGCCGGGCGCCGTCGATGACGGCGTCACCGCCGTCGTGCCCCTCGCGCTGCTCGCGCAGCTGCGCCCGGACGGGTTCGACTGGCAGGTGCCGGGGATGCGCGACGAGCTGATCACAGCGCTGATCCGCGCTCTGCCCAAGGCGATCCGCAAGCACGTCGTCCCCGCCGCCGACTGGGCCGCGACGTTCGCCGGCGAGATCGCCGACCAGGGTCCGGAGGCACACGACGGGATGCCGCGGACCGGACTGCGCGGCGCCCTGGCCGACCGCATCCGCCGCGTCGCGAGCACCCCCGTGACGGCGGCGGATTTCGACATGGAGCGCGTGCCCGGCCACCTGCAGATCTCGTTCCGTGCCGTGGACGACCGCGGCCGCGCCGTCGGCAGCGACCGCGACCTGGCCGCCCTGCAGTCGCGTCTGGCCGACCGCGCCCGCTCCGCCGTCTCGCGATCGCTGAGCGATCCTCGCAGATCGAGCGAACCCCGCGCGTCGAGCGCGTCCCGGTCGTCGAGCGAGCCCAGCGAGTCGAAACGCGTCCCCGCGCCGACGCGCGTGGGCCCGGGGGCACTTCGGGCCGGCTCGCCCAACGCCGGGTCTTTCGCCGAGCGCAGCGCCATCACGACCTGGGACTTCGGCGACCTGCCCGACGTCGTCGACACGAAGGTGGCCGGTGGGGTGGTCCGCGGCTACCCCGCCCTCATCGATGAGGGCAAGACGGCCGCGCTGCGCATCGAGGCGACACCCGCCATGGCCGCCGCGCGCACCCGCACCGGCGTGCGACGCCTGCTGCTGCTGTCGGCGCCCAGTCCCGCCGACTACGTGCTCGACCACCTCACCTCGGCCGAGAAGCTCGCGCTGACCGCCTCGCCGTACCCGTCGGCACGCGCCGCGATCGAGGATTGCCGCGTCGCCGTGGCCGATGCCGCGCTGACCGCAGTGGCACCCGACGGCGTCATCCGCACGCGCGCCGCGTTCGACCGCGCGCAGGAGGCGCTGTCGGCCGGCATCGTCGACGACCTGTTCCAGACGGTGTCGCAGGTCTGCGGCATCCTGACCCTCGCGCGCGACGTCGAGCGCACAGTGAAGGCTACGAACGCACTGACCCTGCTGGCCGCCTTGAACGATGTGAAGACGCAGTCGGCCGGGCTGGTCTACCCCGGCTTCATCGCGCAGACCGGAACCGCGCGTCTGGCCCACCTGCCGCGGTATCTGCGCGGCGCGCTGATGAGGCTGCAGGCGCTGGGGGACAATCCCGGCCGTGACCGCACGCGCCTGACCGAGTACGAACGGGCAGCAGCGGTGTACGCCGATGCCGGAGGTGTCATCCCGCCCGCCGCAGACGCGGCCGCGCACCTCGCGCACGCACGCTGGATGCTCGAGGAATACCGCGTGAGTCTGTTCGCGCAGTCGCTGGGCACGGCCGAGTCGGTGTCGCTGCAGCGCATTGCGAAGGCCGTCGCCGGCAGCTGAGGCGGCTCTCGTGCAGTCCGGAACATGCCGGCACCACCGCCGCATTGTGGTACCGGTCTTGACGCGCCCCTGCCTGCGGGTGAAAAGTTTTCTCCCGGGTCGCTCCTCCCCAGCGATCTTTCAGAACAACTGAATCCCCGGAAGGAAGACGATGACGTCTCACGACAGTCCCACCCGCGGCCCTGCAAAACCAGGGCCGTACGTCATCTCCGGCATCCTGATTGCGATCGCGATCATCATGCCTCTCTTGGTGCCTATGTATGCGCGGCACGATCCCGTGCTATGGGGCATCCCGTTCTTCTACTGGTACCAGCTGCTCTGGGTGTTCATCGCCTCGGGGCTGCTGGCCATCTCTTACGTGATCATGCGCAAAGAAGACCGGCGCCGCCGCGCCGAGGTACGCGAAGGGAAGGGCGCCTGATGCTCGCCGTGACCGCAGCCGCTCCCGTCCCACCCAACCGTGAGGTCGACTGGCTTCCGCTGATCATCGTCGTCGTCCTGTTCGTTGTGGTGGCGATCATCGGCTTCTGGGCGTCGCGCTGGCGCACCGCTCCCGCTGACCGCGGCATGAAGACCCTGGACGAATGGGGCCTGGGCGGCCGCGGCTTCGGCACGTGGGTCACCTGGTTCCTCCTCGGCGGCGACCTGTACACCGCGTACACGTTCGTCGCGGTCCCCGCCGCCATGTGGGCCACCGGTGCGGTCAGCGGATTCTTCGCCGTGCCGTACACGATCGTGCTCTACCCGATCGTGTTCCTGCTGATGTCGCGCCTGTGGTCGGTCTCGCACCGGCACGGCTACGTCACCCCAGCCGACTTCATCGGCGGACGGTACCAGAGCCGCACGCTCGCGACCGTGGTGGCCGTGACCGGGATCGTGGCCACGATGCCCTACATCGCGCTGCAGCTGGTAGGCATCAAGTCGGTGCTGACCGTGCTGGGCCTGGGCTCGAACACGAACTGGTTCATGGCCGACCTGCCGCTGATCATCGCGTTCGTCGTGCTGGCCGCCTACACCTACACGGCGGGCCTGCGGGCTCCGGCGCTGATCGCGGTGGTCAAGGACATCCTGATCTACGCGGCGATCATCGTGGCGATCATCTACCTGCCCACCAAGTTCGGCGGATGGGATGCGATCTTCTCAGCCGCAGACACGAAGCTCAGCGCCACCAACCCCGCCACCGGAAACCCGTTCGGCGCGGTGATCCCGGGTGCGGGCAGCTTCAACGCGTACTGGACTCTCGCGCTGGGCTCGGCCATGGCGCTGTTCATGTACCCGCACTCGATCACGGGCGTGCTGGCGACCAAGAGCCGCAACACGATCCGCCGCAATGCGATGATCCTGCCGCTGTACTCGCTGATGCTCGGCGGGCTCGCGCTGCTGGGGTATGTGGCCATCAAGGCGGGCACGCAGCCCATCGACGTGAACGGCTCGATCAACGCACAGCTGGTCGTGCCGCAGCTGTTCATCGACGCGTTCCCGAAGTGGTTCGCCGGCGTCGCCCTCGCAGCGATCGCGATCGGCGCCCTGGTGCCGGCGGCGATCATGTCGATCGCGGCGTCGAACCTGTTCACCCGCAACATCTACAAGGACTACTTCAAGAAGAATGCGACGCCCGAGCAGGAGGCGAAGGCCTCCAAGCTCGTGTCGCTGGTCGTGAAGCTGGGTGCTCTGGTGTTCGTGCTGGGCATGGATCAGACCTCGGCGATCAATATGCAGCTGCTGGGCGGCGTCTGGATCCTGCAGACGTTCCCGGCGATCGTCGCGGGTCTGTACACGCGCTGGTTCAATAAGTGGGCGCTGTTCGCCGGATGGGCCGCGGGCATCATCTACGGCACGGTGGCGGCGTACAACGTCGTCAACCCCGTCACGCACAACCATTTCGGCGGTTCGGTCGCGAACTTCCCGTTCACCGAGGTGCCGGTGTACATCGGTGTGTCGGCGTTCGTGGTCAACGCGGTCATCGCGGTCGGTCTGACGCTGATCCTGCGGGCCTTCAAGGTCAAGGACACCGGCGACACGACTCGGCCGAGCGACTACGGTGCAGACGAGCACGACCCGAAGGTCGTCGAGATCGAGCGCGCTGCCGCAGCCGAAGAGGCCAACCCGCTCGCGCAGGACGCCCGACCCGACATGACGTTGTGATCGCCATACCGTGACAGGCTGGAGGGTATGACGCAGGCGATCCAATACACCGCTTTCGGTGGACCCGACGTTCTGACCCTCGTGCACACGACCTCCCCGGCACCCGCTGCCGGGGAGGTCGCGGTGCGTGTGGCGGCGGCGGGCGTCAACCCGGTCGATGCGAAGATCCGATCGGGGCTGCGGCCCACGGGCGAGATCACGACCCCGCGCGGGGTGGGCGACGATGGTGCGGGAACGATCACCGCGGTCGGCGCCGACGTCGTGGGGTTCCGACCGGGCGACGAGGTGATCGTGTTCGGCGTCAAGGGCACCTACGCGACCGACATCGTCGTGCCCTGTCAGAACGTGCAGCCGCGTCCGCCCGCGGTCTCGGCGGCCGAGGGCGCGGCCCTGGGCGTGCCCGCGGGCACGGCCTACCAGACGCTGCGCAGCATCGACGTGCGGGCGGGCGACACGCTGCTCGTGCACGGCGGTTCGGGCGCCGTGGGGCAGGCCGTGGTGCAGCTCGCAGTGCTGTGGGGTGCGGCAGTGGTCGCCACGGCATCCCCTCGCCGGCATGATCGCCTGCGCGCGCTCGGCGCCATCCCCGTCGCGTACGGCGACGGGCTCGAACAGCGCGTGCGCGAGGCAGCCGGGGCGAAAGGCGTGACGTGCGTCATCGACATCGCCGGAACCGACGAGGCGATCGACGTGTCGCTGAGGCTGTGCGCGGACCGCACCCGTATCGCGACCCTGGTGCGGGGGAAGGATGCCGCATCCCTCGGCATTCTCGCCTTTCTGGGCGGCGCGCCCGACCCGCTGACAGCGCGCGAGCTGCAGCTGCGCGCCGAGGCGATGCCCGTGGTGCTCGCCCTGATGGCGGCAGGTCGCTTCAGCGTCGAGCTGGGCCCGTCGTTCCCCCTGGCGGATGCGGTGCAGGCGCACCTCGCGCTGGAGTCCGGGGTCGACGGCAAGATCACGCTGATCCCGTGACTGCTCTGCACGACGCGCCGCAGCACGATGAGCCGCATACTGATCCGCCTCCGCCGACTCGAACAGGCACGACACTCACTCTGGCCTGCAGGTCGCACAGGTATTTGAATCCGCAGGTCGACGCCGTCCCGACCCCTCGATTCGCTGCGCTCACTCAGGCCCGGTGGCCACAGGCCGACCGGGCGTGTTCGACCATTGGCTCCATGATCCGGGGTAGACGGTGACGTCGATCCCGGCGAGGGCTCCGGCCAGCGCGGTGTGCGCGGCGGTGATCCCCGATCCGCAATAGGCGGCGACGTCCACGCCGGGCCGCGCACCCACGCTCTCGAACGCCGCGCGCAGGGCCGCAGCATCCCTGAACCGTCCGTCGGCAAGATGCACGAGGCTCGGCAGGTTCACAGCCCCCGGAATGTGGCCCGCGAGCGGGTCCAGCGGCTCGTTCTCGCCACGGAAGCGCTCGGGCGAGCGCACGTCCAGCAGCACCCCGTGGTCGGGCCACGCGGCCGCGTCGTCGATGGATGCCGCCCCCGCGGTGCGCTCGTGCAGCGTGACCGACCCCGGCCCGGGCCGTTGGTCACCGGTCGCCACGGGCAGACCCGCGCCCGTCCAGGCGCGGTAGCCGCCGTCGAGCACCCGGACATCCGAGACCCCCGCACCGGTGAGCAGCCACCAGGCGCGGGCGGCACCCATGCTGTTCCAGTCGTCGTACACGACGATGGTGTCTGCGTCATCCACGCCCCAGCCTCTGGCCGCCCCCTGCAGGTCCTCGAGGCTCGGAACAGGATGACGACCGTCTTCGGGCCGACCCACGTGCGCGAGTTCTCCATCGAGGTCGACGTAGACGGCGCCGGGCACATGCCCGTCGAGATATTCGGGATGGCCGTCGGGCCGATCGAGGCGATAGCGCACGTCCAGCACGCGGACGGGGGCGTCGTCCGGAGAATCGGAGGCCAGCAGAAGAGACAGCTCTTCGGCGGTGATGAGCGGATGCATGACTCCATCGTGCCGCAACACTTCGACACACGCCGCCGAGCCCGCGCAGACCCGAGACCACAATGGAGGCATGTCCGAGAACTCCGACTGTCCCACTCCGGCCTTCGCCACCGCGCAGGTGCGCTCGGGCTTCTCGGCGCAGACAGCGCCGGCGGCCGCCGTGCCGCCGATCTACCAGTCGAACGCGTTCGAGTTCGAGTCGCTCACCCACGCCGCCGACCTGTTCGCACACCGCCGCGACGGCGACGTCTATTCGCGCACCGCGAACCCCACCGTCACCGTGTTCGAGCAGCGTCTGGCTGCCCTCGAGGGCGGTTCGGCCTCGGCGGGTCTGGCCTCGGGTCAGGCGGCGGTGGCCGTGGCGCTGCTGGCACTGGCCGGTCGCGGCGGCCACATCGTCGCGGCGACCCAGCTGTACGGCGGCACCGTCGACCTGCTCGAAGACACGCTGCCGGACTGGGGCATCACGACCACATTCGTCGATCAGGACGACATCGACGCGTGGCGCGCGGCCGTGCGCCCCGAGACCCGCGCGCTGTTCGCCGAGACCGTGGCCAACCCCGTCGCCCAGGTGCTCGACGTGCGTGCCGTGGCAGAGATCGCCCACGAGGCGGGGGTTCCCCTGGTCGTCGACAACACGGTGGCCACGCCCTATCTGCAGCGGCCGAAAGAGTTCGGTGCCGACATCAGCGTGCACTCGGCGACGAAGTTCATCGGCGGGCACGGATCGGTCATGGGCGGCGCGATCGTCGACCTCGGCACTTTCGACTTCACCGCCCAGCCTGCGAAGTGGCCGGCTCTCACCGAGCCGTCGCGCCGGGTGCCCGGCGAGAGCCTGGTCGAGCACTTCGCGAGCGGTTCGCCGTTCATCGCGCTCATCAAAGCAAAGTACATGCACGATCTGGGCCCGACGCTGTCGGCGTCCAGCGCCTTCCAGCTGCTGCAGGGACTGGAGACCCTGGACCTGCGCATGCAGCGCCACTCGTCCTCCGCGCAGCGCGTGGCCGAGCACCTGGCCGCACACCCCGCAGTCGCACGGGTGCACCACCCGGGGCTGGCAGGCAACGCCGGTCACGCGGCGGCCGCCGAATACCTGCCGCGCGGGGTGCCGTCGGTGTTCTCGATCGACCTGCACGCCACGGGCGACGAGGCCGCAGACTTCGCCCGTGTGGAGGCCTTCATCGCCGGGCTGCGCGTGGTGCGCCTGCTGGCCAACATCGGCGATGCGCGCAGCATCGTCACCCACCCGGCCTCGATGACCCACAGCCACCTCTCGCGCTCGCAGCTGGCCGAGGCCGGAATCTCCACCACCACGGTGCGGCTGTCGATCGGCCTCGAAGACCCGGACGACCTGATCGCCGACCTCGACCGGGGGCTGGCCGCCATCTGACGTTGCGACCCCCGCGTTCTCAGTAACCTGAGGGTATGACTTCTTCTCGCGCGCATCTTCGCTGGGGCATCCTCGCCACCGGCGGCATCGCCCACGCCTTCACCTCGGATCTGCGCACGGCGGGCCTCAGCGTCCAGGCGGTGGGTTCGCGCCGGAAGGAGGCCGCCGATGCGTTCGCCGCATCCTTCGAGATCCCGAGCGCGTACGGCTCCTATGAGCAGCTGGTCAGCGACCCCGATGTCGACATCGTCTATGTCGCGACCCCGCACACGCTGCACGCAGAGGACGCGATGCTGGCGCTCGAACACGGCAAGCACGTGCTCATCGAAAAGCCCCTGACGGCCAACGCACGCGAGGCGGCGGCCGTTCGCGAGGCGGCCGCCTCACGCGGGCTGCTGGCGATGGAGGCGATGTGGACGCGGTATCTGCCCCACATGCGTCGCATCCATGAGCTGCTGGATGCCGGTGCCCTCGGCGAGGTGCGCACAGTGTTCGCCGACCACACCCAGAGCCTGCCGACCGACCCTGCGCACCGCATAAACGCGCTGAAGCTCGGCGGCGGGGCTCTGCTGGACCTGGGCATCTACCCGGTCTCGTTCGTGTGCGACATCCTCGGCGCGCCCACCTCGGTTCTCGCTCAGGCACGGCTGGGCGAGACCGGCGCCGACACCGAGGTCGCCACGATCTTCACGCACGCAGGCGGTGCCGTCTCGACCACACTCAGCTCGTCGCGGGCCGCCGGCCCCAACACCGCGCACATCGTCGGGACCGACGCGCGCATCGACATCGATCGGGTCTGGTACTGCCCGACGACGTTCCGCCTCAGCGCACCGGACGGCACGGTGATCGAAGAGTTCAGCAGCCGGGTCGACGGACGAGGCATGCAGTATCAGGCGCTGGCTGCAGAAGAGATCATCGCCGCGGGCGACCGCGACAGCGCCATCCTGCCCATCGACGAGTCGGTGGCGATCATGGCCACGCTCGACAAGATCCGGCGGCAGATCGGCGTGCGCTACGGCGCGGACGGGCCCGACGGGTCCTGAGGCGGCTCCTGCGCCCCGCCCTGCTGGCGACGGCGCAGCTCGGCGCGCAGCCTGTCTTCTTCGATCTCGCGCTCAAGATCGGCCAGCTGCTGCTCGGTGGTGCGCGGATCGTAGGGCCCGGAAGGCACAGACGGCGGCGCCGGCGGCACGCGCCGTGACGGGCGCGGTGCCCGCGGAGCGCGGGACACGTGCTCGGGGTACTCCCGCCCGATCGTGAACCAGAGGATGACGCCCAGCAGCGGCAGCAGGATCACCAGAATCAGCCAGACGAATTTGGGCATGTGCTTGATCTGGCTGTCGTCGCGCGTCACGATGTCGACGATGGCCACGACCATGGCCGCCAGGACCAGCAGGGGGAACACGAACGACATGACACCGAGCATAAGGGCGACCTGACACACTGGAGTCATGCCCACCTCACAGGATGCCCGCGTCGCCGTCTATCTCGACTTCGACAACATCGTGATGTCCTGGTACGACCGCGTACACGGCCGCAACTCGTATTCGCGCGACAGGCAACGCATCTCCGCGGACGTGTCCGAGCCCGAGATCGCCCAGCGCCTGGCCGAGGCGACCATCGACGTCGGCGCGATCATCGACTACGCAGCCTCGTTCGGAACGCTCGTTCTCACCCGCGCCTACGCCGACTGGTCGAGCCCTGTCAACGCCGAGTACCGGCAGCAGCTCGTGGCGCGTGCCGTCGACCTCGTGCAGCTGTTCCCGGCCGCCGCTTATGCGAAGAACGGCGCTGACATCCGTTTGGCCGTCGACGCCGTTGAAGACATGTTCCGCCTGCCCGACCTCACGCACGTGGTCATCGTCGGCGGTGACAGCGACTACGTCCCCCTCGCGCAGCGCTGCAAGCGACTCGGCAGGTTCGTGGTCGGCGTGGGCGTTGCCGGCTCCACGGCCAAGTCGCTGGCCGCCGCCTGCGACCAGTTCGACGACTACGACTCGCTGCCGGGCATCACCGCACCCAAACCGGTCACGAAGAGCGAGACGAAGGATGCCGCACCCACTCGCAAGCGCAAGAAGAAGGAAGAGCCCGACCCGGCCGGGGAACTGCTCGAACGGGCGCTGGTGCTCGAGCACGTGCGCACCGACGACGAATGGATGCACCTGTCGGCGGTGAAGAACCTGCTGCGGCGGATGGACCCCTCCTTCAGCGAGAAGGCGCTGGGCCACAAGTCGTTCTCGGACTTCGTGAAAGCTCATGGCGACGTCGCCGAACTCGACGAGTCGACCAACATCGTCCGCGTACGGCTGCAGCCCGCTCGCGCCTGACGCATTTCTGGCGCGCGCCTGCAGAGCGCGATAACGTGAGCGAGTGCGTGACGAACTGGACATCACTGCCGACGACAGACCATGAGCCTGCCTCCGCTGCGGCGCCTTCCCGACGGCACCGTCAAGCAGGTCGGACCCCTCACCGGCACCCGGGTGTGGACGATCCCGGGACGCGCGAACAGGCCGCTGGCGACTGCGCGCCCTGACGCGCGCGCCCTCGAATCGGGCGAGCACACCCGGCTGTGCGCGTTCTGCCAGGACCGTTACCTGGAGACCACGCCCGAGAAGGAGCGGCTGGTCGGCGATTCGTACGAGCGGATCGGCCGCGTCGCGGCATCCGCCCTGCAGGATTCGGTCGCCGAGTTCCGCCGCTTCGGCAACCTGTATGAGATCGTCTCGGCCGAGTACTGGCGCACGAACCATGACTTCCAGCCTGCCGCCGACGTGGTCGCGTGGGTCGACGACTACCTCGCCGACCCCGCCGGGCGCGCGCACATCCAGGCCCTCGTCGCCACCCGATCGGCCGCCAACGGCGCGTCCGCAGATCTGCGCGCCACCGCACTCGACCTCATCGGCGGCTCGCACGACGTGATCGTGGCCCGCCGGCATGTGCGCGACGGCGCGACGCGCGACGACGAGCTCGCCTCCAGCGGCGAACTGACGCCCGACGAGCACGCCGTCTACATGACATTCACCGCGCGGGCCGCGCGCGAGATCGCCGACTCGCAGCCGTACGCGGCGTATGTGTCGGTGTTCCAGAACTGGTTGCGCCCGGCCGGCGCCTCGTTCGAGCACCTGCACAAGCAGATCGTGGCAATCGACGAGTACGGGCCGCAGACCGAGCGCGAGCTGGCGCTGCTGCAGGAGGATCCGCGCCTGTACCAGCACGCCGTCGCCGACCTCTCGGTGCGCGAGCACCTGATCGTGGCCGCCACCGACGGTGCGGTCGCCTTCGCGGGAATCGGTCACCGGTATCCGGCGTTCGAGGTGTACTCGACGTGTGCCGCACAGCATCCTGCCGACCATTCGGCAAGCGAGCTTCGCGCGGTCTCGGACCTCGTGCATGCGCTGCACGCGGTCACCGGTGTGCTCGTTCCGACCAACGAGGAGTGGCACTACCAGCCGCGACGGGCCGGCGTGCCGATGCCGTGGCGCGTCGTGATCAAGGCACGGCTGTCGATCGCCGCGGGCTTCGAGGGCGGCACCAAGGTGTACGTCAACACGATCGACCCGTGGACGCTGCGTCAGCGCGCCGTCGACGACCTGCAGCACCTTCGCGACGCAGGTCGGATCTCCGCAGACGTGCGCATCGGCGACGAGTGCACCCCGGCGGACGCGCGCCTGCATTATGCCGACTGACCTGCCTCCCGACACGCCGACTGAGATGCCGACCGATGGCTGAGGTATCGTTGCGCGGCACCCGCGGGCAGATCCTGCTCTCGCTCATGCTGGGCACGTTCCTGATCGCGATCGACTCGACGATCCTGGCCACGGCCGTACCGACCATCGTCGGCGAACTCGGCGGGTTCAGCCAGTTCCCGTGGCTGTTCTCCATCTACCTGCTCGGCCAGGCGGCCTCGGTGCCCGTCTATGCGAAGCTGTGCGACACGTTCGGGCGCAAACCGGTCATGCTCTTCGGCATCGGCCTGTTCCTTGCGGGCTCGATCCTGTCGGCCACGGCCTGGAGCATGACCGTGCTCATCATCTTCCGCGCGATCCAGGGCCTGGGCGCCGGGGCCATCATGCCGTCCAGCATGACCATCGCCGGCGACATCTACACCGTGCGCGAGCGAGCCACTGCGCAGGCATACCTGGCCAGCGTCTGGGCGATCTCGGCGGTGGCCGGTCCGACGCTCGGCGGCGTGTTCGCCCAGTTCTTCAGCTGGCGGTGGATCTTCTGGGTCAACGTGCCGATGGGGCTACTGGCGGCATTCATGCTGATCCGCAGCTATCACGAGTCCTTCGAGCGGACCAAGCAGCGCATCGACATCACCGGGGCGACGCTTCTGACGACGGCGCTCGTGCTGCTGGTGCTCGGCGTACTCGAGGGCGGTCAGGGCTGGGCATGGGGCAGCTGGCAGAGTGTGGGATGCTTCGCCGTGGGCGCCGCGCTTCTGGTGGCATTCGCAGTCGTCGAGCGGCGGGCCGCCGATCCCGTGCTCGCCCCGTGGGTGACGCGCGACCGGGTCGTGGTCACCACCTCGCTCGCCTCGCTCGGCGTCGGCGCCGTCACGATCGGCCTCACCTCGTTCGTGCCGACCTTCCTGGAGCAGACGGCGGGGGCCGTGCCGCTGCTTGCGGGCCTGGCCGTGGCCGCGCAGAGCATCGGCTGGCCGATCTCGGGGAGTCTGGCCGGACGGTTCTATCTGCGCATCGGATTCCGCGCGACGATGGTCATCGGCAGCACGATGACCCTGATCGGCGCGGTCGCGCTCACGCTGTTCTCGTTCACGCCGTCGGTGTGGCTGACTGCCGCCGGATGCATCGCGGTGGGGCTGGGCCTCGGGCTCGTGGCCAACCCGGCGCTGATCGCTGCGCAGTCCTCGGTCGGCCTGCGCGAGCGCGGCGTCGTGTCGGGCACCAACACACTGGCCCGCGCGGTCGGCAGCGCCGTCGGCGTTGCCGTCTACGGCGCGATCGCGAACGCGGTCATCGCCGCGCGCGGCGGTCAGGGCGACCCTGCGGCGATCCAGGCCGGGTCGACCGCCGTGTTCGTCTCGGTCGCCGTCTCGGCCGCCCTGCTGATCGCGTGCACGGTGTTCGTCCCGCGCGTGCCCATCAGCGACGAGTAGCGCTCCGTGCCACCGCCCGAGCTTCACCCGAGATGAGGGCGGCCGGCCCAGACGAGGATCCTCGAGCCTCGAGAGCCCTCCCCTGGCACTGATCCCCTCCGCTCGGCACGCAGGCAACGCGCCGCCGGCGAGCGGGCAACGCGCCGCCGGCGCGCGGGATCAGCGCGCGAGCTCGCCCGCTGACGCCACGAACCGCAGGTACGCCTCGAGGCCATCTGAGGCGACCATTGCGCGAAGCACGACCTCGTCCACCGCACTGCGATACGCGGCGAGCATGTCGGGGGCCGTGGTCGGCGTGATCACGGTGTCGATCGCCTCGACGCCCAGCCGGGCGAAGTTCGCCGCGTACTTCGGCGCACGCCCATAGCGCTCCGCCTCGGTGCGCAGCCGCGGCATCCCGTCTTCGCCCAGTGCGGTGCGCACATACAGCGCGACGTGCGCACCGGGCGCGCTCGCGTGGGCCTCGGCCGACTGCGCGGCAGCGGCCTGCACAGGCAGCCAATTCAGCAGCATCCCGTCTGCCGCCTCGGCCGCAAGCGCGCGCATCTTCGGCCCGAGCGCGCCCACGACGATGCCGGCACCGGTGCGGCCGCGCAGCGTGTCGACGGCATTGCGGACGGCCGCCAGTACGGGACCGGATGCCTGGCCCGACCCGATTCCGAGCATCAGCCGGTCTTCGGGCAGGCCGTCGGCCCTGGCCAGGATCTCATCGGGCGTGACGCGGTCCAGCGGAATCACGCCGGTGCCCAGCACGAGGTGCTCGGTCGCCCGGGCCGCTTCGTGCAGCGCGGACAGCGCATCGCCGCCGGGAGTGTCGTTGACCCACAGCGCGTAGAGGCCGGCCTCTTCGGTCGCCGCGGCGATCTGTGCGATCACCGCCGGGCCGAGAGCACCGGCTACTCCGATCGAAACGGGGGTGTCAGTCATGCCACTGAGTGTGCCACCATCGCTAGTGGCCGAGGGGCGGACCACGCCGCCCGGATGAGAGGCAGCCTGTGACGTTCGACCTCGTGATCGTCGCCCTGCCGCTGTCGGGCGTCCTCACGGTGCCAGAGACGCTCACCGGCTTCGCTGACCGCGGTGATCGGCCTGTTCGTCTCGAACACGGCGACCGCCGTGCTCATGGCGCCCATCGCGATCTCGACGGCCGTGCACCTGGGCGTCTCGCCGTATCCGTTTGCCATGATGGTCGCGCTGGCCGCCTCGTCGGCGTTCATGACGCCGGTCTCATCTCCCGTCAACACGCTGGTCGTCGAGCCCGGCCGCTACCGGTTCGCGGACTTCGTCAAGATCGGTGCACCGTTCACCGTGATCACACTCGTGGTGAGCGTGCTGATGGTGCCGCTGCTGATGCCACTGCAGGCGCCTGGACCGTCACCAGCAGGGCGTCGGCTGCGGCATCCACTCGCACGACTCCCCCGTCGCCGAGAGCGCCCGAGACGAACAGGTCGGCGATGCGGTCATCGACCTCGCGCTGGATGAGCCGACGCAGCGGCCGAGCACCGTACTCGGGCTCGTAGCCGTGGTCGGCCAGCCACTGCACGGCGGCGTCGGTGACCTCGACGTGCACTCCGCGACCGGCGACGCGCTTCTGCGTCGCAGCCAGCAGCAGGTGCACGATCTGACGCAGCTCGTCACGGCCGAGCTTGCGGAACAGCACGATCTCGTCGATGCGGTTGAGGAACTCGGGCCGCATCGCCTCGCGCAGCTTCGCGAAGATGCGGTCGCGCAGCTGCTGCTGTGAGCCGAATCCGGTCTCTCCCCCGCCGTCGGCGAGGAAGCCGATGGCACCGCCGCGAGATGCGAGGAACTCGCTGCCGAGGTTCGATGTCATGACCACCACCGTGTTCCGGAAGTCGACCGTGCGCCCCTGACCGTCGGTCAGCCGCCCGTCGTCGAGCACCTGCAGCAGCAGGTTGAACACGTCGGGGTGCGCCTTCTCGATCTCGTCGAACAGCACGACCGCGTAGGGGTTGCGCCGCACGCGCTCGGTCAGCTGACCGGCTTCGTCGTAGCCGACGTATCCGGGAGGGGCTCCCACCAGCCGCGCGGCGGTGTGCCGCTCGCCGAACTCGCTCATGTCGAACCGGATCACGGCCGAGTCGTCGTCGAACAGCGACTGGGCCAGAGCCTTGGCCAGCTCGGTCTTGCCGACGCCGGTCGGTCCCAAGAACAGGAACGACCCGATCGGCCGGTGCGCGTCGCCCATGCCGGTGCGGTTGCGCCGCACGGCCTTGGCGACCGCGGTCACCGCGTCATCCTGCCCGATCACGCGCGCGTGCAGCTCGTCTTCGAGCGAGGCCAGGCGGTCGCGCTCGGTCTCGGTCAGGCGCGAGACCGGGATGCCGGTGGACCGGCTGATGACCGCAGCGATCTCGGGCTCGTCCACGACGGCTTCTGCGTGAGGTCCGCCCGCGCCGGCGGCGACCTCATCGAGCTTGCTCTGCACGTCGCCGATCTCGTCGCGGATGCGCGAGGCGTCTTCGTAGTGCTCGGCCGCGACGGCCGCATTCTTGTCGGCCTCGAGGTCGGCCAGGCGCTGCATGAGCTGCGCGGCATCGGTCTGCAGGCCGAGCCGCAGGCGCAGCCGAGCACCCGCCTGGTCGATCAGGTCGATCGCCTTGTCGGGCAGCACCCGTTCGGTGAGGTAACGGTCCGACAGTTCTGCAGCCGACTGCAGCGCAGCATCGGTGTAGGTCACACCGTGGTGCAGCTCGTATGCGGGCTTCAGTCCGTGCAGGATCTTCACCGCGTCTTCGACGCTCGGCTCGCCCACCTTGACGGGCTGGAAGCGGCGCTCCAGGGCGGCATCCTTCTCGATGCGGCGGTATTCGTCCAGCGTCGTCGCGCCGATCAGGTGCAGGTCGCCGCGGGCCAGGCGCGGCTTGAGGATGTTGCCCGCGTCCATTCCGCCGTCGCCGTTGCCGCCGGCGCCGACCACGGTGTGCAGCTCGTCGATGAACACGATCAGCTCGTCCTTGCGTGCGGTGATCTCATCCATCGTCTTGGTCAGCCGCTCTTCGAAGTCGCCGCGGTAGCGGGTGCCGGCGACCATGCCCGGCAGGTCGAGCGCGATCACGCGCTTGCCGCGCAGCTGCTCGGGCACCTGACCTGCCACGATCGCGCGGGCCAGGCCCTCCACGATCGCGGTCTTGCCGACGCCGGCGGCGCCCACGAGCACCGGGTTGTTCTTCGTTCGGCGGCTGAGGATCTCGATGGTCTGCTCGATCTCGACCGCGCGGCCGATCACCGGGTCGAGCGAACCCTCGGTGGCCAGTGCGGTCAGGTCGGTGCCGAATCGGTCGAGCATCGGGGTCTCGGATCCCTCCTCCCGGTCGGCGCCGGCCGACGCGCCGCTGGGCGTCACGGTCTCGCGCATGCCCTGGCTGAGGGCCTCGGCGCTCACCCCTGCCCGGGCCAGCACCTGGCCCGCGGGCGTGTCCTGACTGAGCACGATCGCAAAGAACAGGTGCTCGGGGTCGACATATGTGGCCCCCGACGAGCGGGCGACCTGGAAGGCGTGGAACAGCGCGCGCTGCAGCGGGGGCGTGATGATCGCCCCGTCGGCGGCGTTCTGGCCGGTGACCGCCGACGGCAGCCGTTCTTCGACCGCCTGCGCGATCGCGGCCGGATCGGCGCCGATGCGGCGCACGGCCTCGGTGGCAGGACCTTCCTGCATCAGCACGTGCAGCAGGTGCAGCGTGTCGACCTCGCGCTGTCCGCGGTCCAGCGCGTACTGCGCGGAGCGCTGCAGCACGTCTTGCGTGCGCGAGGTCAAGAACCGGCTCAGATCGATCGAGCGCTGCTCGCGAGCGCGCTCACCGGCAAGGTAGCGCGCCAGGAAATCGTCGAACGCGCCCGCGCCGTCTGCGGCGCCCTCGACCGGGGTGGTGCCATCGTCGTTCATTCGTGTTCTCCAAAAGATGAGTCTTGGGGTGTCAAGTTTAGAAACTTGAGCACTGTTATATCAAGTTCAACGTCTGTTCGGCGATCGTATTCCTGGAGCATTCGGGATGTCGGAACCCCTGCATAGGGTGAAACCACATCACCCCAGGAGGATTCCCATGGACTGGCGCATCGAGCTGATCTTCGTCCCCGTGACCGACGTCGACCGAGCGAAGGAGTTCTACACTCGCATCGGCTTCCACCCCGACCACGACCAGACGCCGTTCGAGGGGCTGCGCTTCGTGCAGATGACCCCGCCCGGCTCGGCCTGCTCGATCGCGTTCGGCACGAACCTCGGCATCGAGCTCGAGCCGGGGCGGCAGAACACGATCCAGGTCGTCATCCCCGACGCCGAAGAGGCGCTGGCGCATCTGCGCGGCTTGGGCGTCGACGCGGAGGGCGTCGATGAGCAGGCGTGGGGCCGGTTCGTGACGTTCCGCGACCCCGACGGCAACCGCTGGACCCTGCAGCAGATGCCGGTGCGGTAGTCAGCCCTCGGGCAGGATCGACGGGTCCGTCTCGTCCCATTTCTGTGCGGTCTGGGCGATCCAGAACACCGCGAAGAACGCGACGAGGCCCAGTTCGCCTCCGAGCACCCACGGATGCCCGGTCAGATCGATGCCCGCCACGCGCACGATCGCCACACCCAGCAGATACGCGACGCACACGAGCATCCCGACCGCCACCACGGTGTACACGAGGCGCCACGGCTCCGGGCGCGTGCCCGCCGACGCGCGCAGTACGGCACGGCGTGTCGCGTGCGGCGCGGTCACCGCACTGATGACGGCCACGGCGACCATCAGCCCGAAGAATCCGCTGGTGGCCACCATGTGGCCCTGGGCCGCGAGCACGTCCGGGGCGACGAGCAGCCAGACGACCAGGCCGACGCCCAGCAGGCCCGTGATCGCCGCGCCGGCGATCACACCCGCGGTGACCCTGCGCTGCACGCGGGCCAGCACGACGGCCACGAGGGCGACCAGCACCGCAGCGATGCCGAGCACCAGCACACCGGTGCGCACGGTGGCCCATTCCGCCTGCGGCACGCACCCGCCTCCGCCCGCACACCCCGGCATCAGCCCCGACACGTCGCCCGGGGCGATCGGCGTCGGCACGAACGCGATCATCGCGGCGAACACAGCCGCGACATCCAGCAGCAGCTGCTCGACGCTGTGCCCCGACAGCGCAGCCAGCGCGAGCGCGATCGCGCACATCGCGCCCACGAACACTGTGCGCCCCGAGGTGTAGAACATCGCACTGATCGAGGTGACCGGTCCGTCGGTTGCGAACACGACGATCAATCCGAGGACGAGCGCCAGGGCGGCCCCGACGATGGTGATTCGAAGGTACCGATAGGTGCGCTGGGACGACGTGCTCGACAATCGCATATTCACGATCCTGCACCCCGCGCGCGGCGCACCGTGGCACTAGCCTGGGGGCGTGTCCACGCCCCCTTCGTTGTCCGACAGACTCGACAAGGCCGTCGAGGGACTCACACCGGGCTATTTCGCCCTGGTCATGGCGACGGGGATCGTCTCGGTGGGCATGCGCACCGACGACTGGGCGGCGGTGTCCCTGCTTCTGCTGGTGATCGCCGGCGCGGCATACGTCCTGCTGCTGGTGCTCAACGCGATCCGCATCGTGCGCCACTGGTCGGCGATGGCCGAGGACTTCGCCGACCCCGCGCGCGCCTTCGGATTCTTCACGTTCGTGGCCGCCACCTGCGTGCTCGGCAGCCGCATCAGCGAAGAAGACGGGTTCCACGGCGTGGCCGTGGCGCTGCTGGCTGTGGCCTCGGTCGCCTGGATCGTGCTCGGTTACACGGTGCCGTGGACCGCCGTGCTCGGCGACCGCAAGAACGCACCCATCACGACCGCCAACGGCACCTGGTTCATCTGGGCCGTCGCCAGTCAGTCGATCGCGGTGCTCGCGGCCACCCTCGAGGTCGAGCTCACGCAGTGGCGCGGCCTGCTCGCGCTGCTGGCGGTGTTCTCTTGGTCGGTGGGCACTTTCCTGTACTGCGCGGTCGGCGTGTTCGTCGGCGTGCGCATGCTGACGGTGCCGTTCCGGCCCGCCGACCTCACTCCCCCGTACTGGGTGGCGATGGGTGCGACCGCGATCACGGTCGTGGCCGGTGCCCGCATCGTCGAGATGGCCAATGCTCCGATGGTGGATGCCACCCGGGGCCTCATCGCAGGCGCTGCCGTCTTCTTCTGGGCGTTCGGCACGTGGCTCATCCCTCCGCTGATCATGGCGGGCTGGTGGCGACACGTTCGCCACCGCATCCCGTTCCGCTACGAGGCGACGCTGTGGAGCATCATCTTCCCGCTCGGGATGTACGGCGTGGGGTCGCAGTTCCTCGGCGACGTCGACCACCTGCCGATCGTGCACGCCATCGGGTACGGCGAGAGCTGGGTGGCGCTGGCCGCGTGGACGGGCACGTTCATCTGGATGCTGGTGAACCTGTGGCGCACGGTCCTGCGCCCTGCGCGCGTTCCGACTCCGGACCCGGATGCCGCGGCTCCCGCGCGCTGATCCCGCGGGCTGAGCCTACGGCATCGGGCGGCGGCCGCCGCGTCAGCGACCCTGCAGGCTCTCGCCGAACGGCTTCTCGTGCAGGCCCTCCAGCGCGCTGGCCAGCACCGGCGCATCCGCACCGAAGGCGACGTCGAGCTTCTCCAGACGCGCGTCGGCTTCGGCGAGCGCCGCCGAGCCCTGTTCGGTCACGCGCAGGTCCGATGCCGCACCGGCGTGGGACGTGGCATCCATCGCCAGCCCGTCGTCGACGAGCGCACGAACCGCCGTGTGGGCCGTCTGCACGGTGATCTGCGAGCGGCGAGCGAGCTCGGAGAACGAGATGCCGGGCATCGCCTGGATGTGTGCCAGCAGCCCGTACTTGCGGGTGGTCAGCCCGAGGCCCTTCAACTGCTTGTTGAACTGCACGTCCCAGATGCTCGACAGCGTCAGCAGCGAGATGACAGGGCTGAACCGGCGCGGCTGAGGCATGGCATCCATCGTAGTCTTCGGCCCTGTGGCGCTCGCGAGCCGTGCCCGCGACGGCGGGGATCTGCGATGATCGCATCGTGACCGATGACCCGCTGACGGGCGAACAGGCCCTTGCACGCGTCTTCTGCCTCGACGATCTGCTGCCGGACGCGGCCCGCCGATGGCAGCAGGTCGCCCGCACGGTGGCCCGCGACGTGCTCGCGCCCACGATCGAGGACGACTTCGAGACGCAGCGCTTGCGCGCCGAGCACATCCCGGCGCTCGGCGAGGCGGGCCTGCTCGGGATGCACCTGCACGGGTACGGCTGCGCGGGAGCGAGCGCCGTCAGCTACGGCGCCGCGTGCCTCGAGGTCGAAGCGGTCGACAGCGGCTGGCGCACGTTCGTCTCTGTGCAGGGGTCGCTGGCGATGACGGCGATCTCGACCTTCGGGTCCGACGATCAGAAGCGGCGCTGGCTGCCCGAGATGGCGGCCGGACGCGCGGTGGGATGCTTCGCCCTCACCGAGCCCGCCGGCGGCAGCGATCCGGCCGCGATGACCACCTTCGCCCGACGCGACGGGGCTGACTGGCTGCTCAGCGGCACGAAGCGCTGGATCGGCCTGGCCTCGATCGCCGATGTCGCGGTGGTGTGGGCGCAGACCGATGAGGGAGTGCGCGGATTCGTCGTGCCCACCGACTCCGCCGGCTTCACGGCGCGCCCGATCACCGGCAAGCGCGCCATGCGCACGTCGATCCAGTGCGACATCGACCTGGACGATGTGCGCCTGCCCGACGATGCCCGGCTGCCGGACGCACGCGGGCTGCGCGGGCCGTTCACGTGTCTGAACGAGGCGCGGTTCGGCATCGCCTGGGGCGCGATGGGCGCTGCGCGCACGTGCCTCGAGGTCGCCGTCGACCGTGCGCGCACGCGGCACGTGTTCGGTGCGCCGATCGGGGCGCGCCAGCTCATCCAGGCGCAGCTGGCCGACATGCTGCTCGAGTATGAGAAGGGCGCCCTGCTGGCGTTGCATCTGGGACAGCTGAGGGATGCCGGCACCCTCACGCCCGCGCAGCTGAGTGTGGCGAAGCTGAACAATGTACGCGAGGCGATCCGCATCGCGGGCCAGGCCCGCAGCATCCTCGCCGGCGACGGCATCACCGACGAGTTCCCCGTCATGCGCCACATGGCCAACCTCGAGGCGGTGCGCACCTACGAGGGCACCGACGAGATCCACGCCCTGATCCTCGGGCGAGAGCTCACCGGAAGCGACGCATTCAGCTGAGCGCCGGCACCATCCCGGCATGCGCGCCGTGGGACGTGGGCGCCTCGCGAGCGGGTAAACTGGCTGGCTGAAGCCCTTCCAGCCGATCGGGATGTATGAGCCACTCTGCCACCTCATCTCGCTTGGGAACGGACGCCGCCCTTGCCGCGCGTGCGACGCGCCCAGGTGTTCTCAGTGCCGTCACGCGGTATTACTCGTTGACCAAGCCGGGCGTGCTGTACGGCAATGTCCTGACGACGGTCGCCGGCTACCTGCTGGCCGCGGCACTGTTCGAGTTCTCGTGGATCGTGTTCGTCGGCGTCGTCGTGGGCAGCACACTGGTCATCGCCTCGGCGTGCGTCTTGAACAACGTGCTCGACCGCGATATCGACACTCTGATGCGCCGCACCAGCACCCGCGCGACGGTGACCGGAGCCATCAAGGGCGTGCCCGCAACGATCTTCTCGATCGTGCTCGGCGTGCTGGGTGTCGCACTGCTGATCCTGACGACGAACTGGCTCGTGGTGGCCACCGGTGTCGGCGGCTTCGTCGTCTACGTCTGGCTCTACGGCGCGCTCTCGAAGCGCAAGTCGGTGCACGGCACGCTCGTGGGCAGCGTCTCGGGGGCGGCTCCCGTGCTGGGCGGCTACATCGCCGCGTCGGGGCAGTTCGACGTGGCCGCGATCGCCGTCTTCCTCATGATGTTCTTCTGGCAGATGCCCGAGTTCTATTCGATCGCGATCTACCGGCGCGACGAATACGCGCGCGCCGGCGTGCCCGTGATCACCGTGGTGCGCAGCATCCGCCGGGCCGTGTGGGAGATCTTCATCTACACGGTGCTGTTCGTGGCGGCCTCGCTGCTGCTGCCGGCATTCGGCTACGTCGGCATCGCCTACGCCGTCGTGATGGGCGGGCTCGGCCTGGTCTGGATCATCCTGGCCGTCGTCGGCCTGCGCACGCGTGATGTCGAGCAGTGGTCGCACCGCATGTTCCACGGTTCGATGTGGATGATCCTCGCGCTGTGCCTGATGCTGTCGGTCGGCGCGCTGCTGCCCTGACGCTCTTCAGACGGCTCCGGCAGCGGACTTGCGCCCAGCGGGCCCTCCCCGGCTGCGGGCGGCGTACGGTGAAGACACGGCGAGAAGACACCCGTCGCACACGGGAAGAGGCATGATGGCGTCCAGCACGCAACACGGCAAAGCGACGCGCTGGGCCGTCGGCACGGTGGGAACGGCACGGTTCACCGGAGCGTACGAGAGATACCGCGCCTGGCAGGCGCTGCTGATCCTGGTGGTGCCGGCCGTCGTGCTCGGCGGTGCGGGCATCGCCGCCGCCATCCTCATGCAGAATCCGTAGCCGTCATGGCGGGCTTACCCCGCCACGTACGCGAGATCGGTCTTCGGATCGACGAGCGCTGCCCGGTCGACCGGAATACCCTCGGCGATCAACGGAGTGACGATGTCGGGCACGCCGCGGATGTTGATGTTCATCGCGGCGACGAGCTGACTGCCGCGCAGCCAGAACACGACGAATCGACCGTCCGCGACATCGCCGCGGATCACCGTGTCGGTATCGCCGGTGTTGTGCCCGGTGTATTCCATCCACACGTCGTACTGGTCGGAGAAGAAGAACGGGACCGCGCCGTAAGGGACGTTGCCACCCAGCATGTTCCGGCCGGCGACGGGCCCTTGAGACAGCGCGGTGGCGAAGTGCTCGACCCGCAACCGCCGGCCCAGTGCGCGATACGGCACGGCCGCCACATCGCCGGCCGCGTACACGTCAGCCACGCCGGTGGCGAGCGTGTCATCGGTGAGGATGCCGTCGTCCACGGGAATACCCGCCGCCTCGGCCAGCTGCACGTCCGGCAGCGCGCCGACGCCGACCACGACGACGTCTGCCGGCAGCTCGGTGCCGTCCGAGAGCACCACCCAGCGCACCCGACCATCGGTGCCGCGGAACTCGGATGCCGTCGCGGGCATGCACAGGTGAACGCCGTGGGCCTGGTGCACGTCGCGGTAGTAGGCGGCACCGACCGGGCCCAGGACGTGCAGCATCGGCAGCTCCCGGCTGCCGACCAGAGTCACATCCACCCCGAGCTGCCGCGCCGACGCGGCGACCTCGCAGCCGACGAAGCCGGCGCCGACGACGACCAGACGCCGAGCGCGTGCCAGTGCTGCCTTGAGGCGGTCGGCCTCCCCCAGTGTCCGCAGGGAGAAGATTCCGTCCAGGTCGCTGCCCGGAAGCTCAAGCGGGCGGTTGTGCGAACCGGTGGCCAGCAGCAGCTTGTCATAGGCGACGCCTCCGCCCCCGTCTGTCCGGATGCGATGGGCTGCGGCATCGATCGCGGTCACCGTCGTGTCGAGCCTCAGGTCGATGCGCTGCTCGCGGTAGAACGCCGGGTCGTGCAGGAACAGTCGGTGGTACCCCGGCTCGTCTCGCAGGTGGTTCTTCGACAGAGGAACGTGGTCATAGGGCTGTGCGGCATCGCTGCTGATCAGCACGACCCGGCCCGTGTAGCCCTCTTTGCGCAGCGTTGCCGCCGCACCCGTGCCGGCCAGCCCCGCGCCGACGATGACCATCTGCTGTGCGTCGGTTGCGTCAGTCATGGTCGCCGACCAGCCGGCGAGCGGCGTCAGCGATGTGGCGTGCGGAGATGCCGGCGGCATTGAGCAGCTCGGCCGGTGTCCCCGACGTCGGGAGGTCTTTGACCGCCAGATGGGCCAGACGAACGGGCACGTCGGCGTCGGCGAGGGCTTCGAGCACGGCACTGCCGATGCCGCCCTCGGGATAGTGGTCCTCGGCCACGACCAAGCGGCCGCCGGTGTCGCGGCAGGCGCGAATGAGGGTGTCTCGGTCCAACGGCTTGATCGAGTACAGGTCGATGACCCGCGCGCTGACACCGACACCGGCAAGTTCTTCGGCCGCCGCGATGCATTCGTGCACGGTCACACCGGCACCGATCAGGGTCACGTCATCCTCCGGCGTGGCGCGAAGCGTCTTCGATCCCCCGATGGGGAAGTCCTCCTCAGGCCCGTAGAGCACCGAGTACGCTCCGCGCGTGGTGCGCAGGTAGACGATCCCAGCGGTGTCGGCCATCGCGGCGGTCAGTTTCACCGCGCAGGAGGCATCGGCCGGACAGAGAACGATCGACCCGTGCACCGCCCGCAGCGAGGCGATGTCCTCCAAAGCCATCTGCGACGGGCCGTCTTGGCCGATCTCCACTCCCGCGTGGGAGCCGACCAGGCGAATGTCCACCTGGGAGATCCCGGCCATCCTGACGAAATCGAACGCGCGGGAGAAGAACACGGCGAACGTCGAAGCGAAGGCGACATACCCGCGCACCGCCACGCCGACCGCCGTGGCCACCAGCTGCTGTTCCGCGATGAACACCTCGAAGTAGCGCTCCGGTGCGACCTTCTCGAATTCCTCCGCATGCGTGGAGTTGCCCACCTCCCCGTCGATGACCACGATCTCAGGCCGCGCGGCCAGGGCCGCAATGGCGGCGCCGAACGCCGCCCGTGTGGCAACCTTCTGCCCTGGTTCGTACGTGGGAAGCAGGACCTGAGCCTCCGGGTTCGCCGCGATCGCCGGCTCCCCCGCTTCCGGACCGGCCGTGGTCACGTGCAGCTCAGATCGGCCGCCCAGGGCAGCGATGGCGCGCTCGGCCATCTCCGGTGGAAGCGCCTTGCCGTGCCAGCCGTTCTCATCCTCGATCTCGGGCACACCCTTGGCCTTGATCGTGCGGGCCAGCACCACGGTCGGAACGTCTTGCGAGGTCCGCGCCTCGGTCAATGCCTGGTCGATTGCGGCCAGGTCGTGTCCGTCGATGATCACCGGCGCGCAGCCGAACGCCCTCACCCGGGCTGCGTACCGCTCGAGGTCCCATTCCAACTCGGTGGGACCGCGCTGGCCGAGGCGGTTGACATCGATGATCGCCGTCAGATTTCCCAGCTTGTAGTAGCTGGCCTTGTCCAGCGCTTCCCACATGGAACCTTCCGCCGTTTCGCTGTCCCCGCACAGGATCCAGGTATGAAACGGCAACCGGTCCAGGTATTTGCCCGCCAGAGCGACACCGACCGCATCCGGCAGCCCCTGCCCCAGAGACCCCGTGGCCACGTCCACCCATGGCAGCACCGGCGTCGGATGGCCTTGCAGGCGGGACCCGAACTGCCGGTAAGTGTTGATCAGCTCGTCCTCGTCCACCACACCCACGGCACGGAACATCGAATACAGCAACGGCGAGGCGTGGCCCTTGGAGAAGATCAGGTGATCGTTGGCAGCCAGCGCGGGCCGCTCCCAGTCGTAGCGCAGGTGACCGACCAGAAGCACCGCCATCAGATCGGCCGCCGACAGGGACGAGGTGGGATGCCCCGAACCCGCCTGCGTGCTGCACCGAATCGAATCCACCCGCAACTGCGCCGCCAACTCCCGCGCGAACGACAACTGCTCGTCATCCATGTCCATGCTCCCTCACTGCCGTTCGGCCAGAGATCGCATGGTGTCGTGCTTCGGGCGCTCACGCTGCGCCTGGGCGATCCACCGCCGACATCCGGCCGTGTCACCAGGCTACGCGTCGGTCACGGCCGGCGAACAGAAGACACAGTTGCCGCTCAGCGCGTCGGCGGCGGCCCCGCCTGACCCGGATCGGGCAGCGGTGGCAGAGGCGGATACGGACCCTGCCTGCCGCCCGAGCCGCGTCTGCGCTCCGCGTCAGCGAGCAGGATGCCGTTCTTCACCGCCGTGCGCCCACAGTCTCAGAAGTCCCAGTCGTCGTCCTCGGTGGCCTCGGCCTTTCCCATCACGTACGACGAGCCCGACCCGCTGAAGAAGTCATGGTTCTCGTCGGCGTTCGGCGACAGCGCCGACAGGATCGCCGGGTTCACATCGGTGACGGTGGAGGGGAACATGGCCTCGTAGCCGAGGTTCATGAGCGCCTTGTTCGCGTTGTAGTGCAGGAACTTCTTGACGTCTTCGGTCAGCCCGAGGCCGTCGTAGAGGTCCTGCGTGTACTGCACCTCGTTGTCGTACAGCTCATACAGCAGCGAGAACGTGTAGTCCTTCAGCTCGTCGCGCGCCGCCTGGTCCAGGTGCTCCTGACCCTTCTGGTATTTGTAGCCGATGTAGTAGCCGTGCACGGCCTCGTCACGGATGATGAGGCGGATGATGTCGGCCGTGTTCGTGAGCTTCGCCTTCGAGGAGAAGTGCATCGGCAGGTAGAAGCCCGAGTAGAACAGGAACGACTCGAGCAGCGTCGAGGCGACCTTGCGCTTGAGCGGCTCGTCACCGCGGTAGTAGTCCAGCACGATGTTGGCCTTGCGCTGCAGGTTCGCGTTCTCGGTCGACCAGCGGAACGCCTCGTCGATGTCCTTCGTCGAGGCCAGGGTCGAGAAGATCGACGAGTAGCTCTTCGCGTGCACCGACTCCATGAACGCGATGTTCGTGTACACGGCCTCTTCGTGCGGCGTGATCGCGTCGGGGATCAGCGAAACGGCTCCCACCGTGCCCTGGATCGTGTCCAGCAGCGTGAGCCCGGTGAACACACGCATCGTCGCCAGCTGCTCACCCGGCGTCAGCGTGTTCCACGACTGCACGTCGTTGGACAGCGGCACCTTCTCGGGCAGCCAGAAGTTGCCGGTCAGGCGGTGCCACACCTCGAGGTCCTTCTCGTCCTCGATGCGGTTCCAGTTGATCGCCTGGACCTTGTCCAGGAGCTTGAGCGGTTCGGGTGTCATGTCATTTCTCTTTCTCACGTACACGGTGCGGCGCTTCTTCTCGCTGCGCTCGCTCAGCGACCGGCGGCTGTCACAGCATGCAGCTGACGCAGCCCTCCACCTCGGTCCCCTCGAGTGCCATCTGGCGCACGCGGATGTAGTACAGCGTCTTGATGCCCTTGCGCCAGGCGTAGATCTGCGCCCGGTTGACGTCACGCGTGGTCGCAGTGTCCTTGAAGAACAGCGTCAGGCTCAGGCCCTGGTCGACGTGCTGAGTGGCCACGGCGTACGTGTCGATGATCTTGTCAGGGCCGATCTCGTACGCGTCCTGGTAATACTCCAGGTTCTCGTTCGTCATGAACGGCGCCGGGTAGTAGACGCGACCGAGCTTGCCTTCCTTGCGGATCTCGATCTTCGACACGATCGGGTGGATCGAGCTGGTCGAGTTGTTGATGTAGGAGATCGATCCGGTCGGCGGCACCGCCTGCAGGTTCTGGTTGTAGATGCCGTGCTCCTGAATGGATGCCTTCAGCTCGCGCCAGTCCTCCTGTGTGGGGATGGCGTGCCCGACGAACATCTCCTTGACCTTCGAGGTGCTCGGCACCCACTCGCGCTCGACGTACTTGTCGAAGAACTCCCCCGACGCGTACGTCGAATCGGCGAAGCCGTCGAAGGTCTCACCGCGCTCGATGGCGAGCCGGTTCGACGCGCGCAGCGCGTGGTAGAGCACCGTGTAGAAGTAGATGTTCGTGAAGTCCAGGCCCTCTTCGGACCCGTAGTGCACGTGCTCGCGGGCGAGGTAGCCGTGCAGGTTCATCTGCCCGAGGCCGATCGCGTGCGAACGGTCGTTGCCGTCCTCGATCGAGCGCACCGACGAGATGTGGCTCTGATTGCTGACGGCGGTCAGCCCACGGATGGCCGTCTCGACGCTCTTGCCCAGGTCGCCGCCGTCCATCGCCAGAGCGATGTTCATCGAGCCGAGGTTGCACGAGATGTCCTTGCCGATCTGGTCGTACGACAGGTCGTCGTGATACGTGGTCGGCGTGTTCACCTGCAGAATCTCGCTGCACAGGTTCGACATGTTGATGCGGCCCTTGATCGGGTTGGCCTTGTTCACCGTGTCTTCGAACATGATGTACGGGTAGCCCGACTCGAACTGGATCTCGGCGAGGGTCTGGAAGAACTCGCGCGCGTTGATCTTCGTCTTCTTGATGCGCGGATCGTCGACCATCTCGTGGTACTTCTCCGTGACCGAGATGTCGCCGAACGGCACGCCGTACACGCGCTCGACGTCGTACGGGCTGAACAGGTACATGTCGTCGCCGGTCTTGGCCAGCTCGAACGTGATGTCGGGCACGACCACGCCCAGCGACAGCGTCTTGATGCGGATCTTCTCGTCGGCGTTCTCGCGCTTGGTGTCGAGGAACCGCATGATGTCGGGGTGGTGGGCGTTCAGATACACCGCGCCGGCGCCCTGACGGGCACCCAGCTGGTTCGCGTAGCTGAAGCTGTCTTCGAGCAGCTTCATGACCGGGATGATGCCGGAAGACTGGTTCTCGATCTGCTTGATCGGAGCCCCCGATTCGCGGATGTTCGAGAGCAGCAGCGCCACGCCGCCGCCGCGCTTGGACAGCTGCAGCGCAGAGTTGATGCCGCGGGCGATCGACTCCATGTTGTCTTCGATGCGCAGCAGGAAGCAGCTCACGAGTTCGCCGCGCTGCGCCTTGCCGGTGTTCAGGAACGTCGGCGTCGCCGGCTGGAACCGACCCGAGATGATCTCGTCGACGAGGTCGACGGCGAGGTCCTGGTCACCGTCGGCGAGCCCCAGCGCGGTCATCACCACGCGGTCCTCGAAGCGCTCGAGGTAGCGCTTGCCGTCGAATGTCTTCAGCGTGTAGCTCGTGTAGTACTTGAACGCGCCCAGGAACGTCTCGAAGCGGAACTTCTTCGCGTAGGCGTGGTCGTTGAGCTTCTGGATGAACTCGAACGGGTACTTCGCGAGCACGCCCGGCTCGTAGTACTCCTTCTCGACGAGGTAGTCGAGGCGCTCCTTGAGGGAATGGAAGAACACGGTGTTCTGATTCACGTGCTGCAGGAAGTACTCCCGCGCGGCGCGCTTGTCGGCGTCGAACTGGATCTCTCCGTTCGCGCCGTACAGATTCAGCATCGCGTTCAGCTCGTGGTAGTCCATCCCGTCGAACCGCGCATCGGTCTTGAACCCGGTCTCGAACGGAACCTGTTCCGTCACTGCAGCTTCCACCATTTTTCCAATCCATCGCTCACACGCGCGACGTCCTCGGGCGTGCCGAACACTTCGAGCCGGTACAAGTGCGGCACACGGCACTTGCGGCTGATGATCTCTCCGGCCAGACAGAACGACTGACCGAAGTTCGTGTTCCCGGCGGAGATGACTCCGCGGATCCACTTGCGGTTGTCCTCATCGTTGAGGAACCTGATGACCTGCTTGGGGACGGCCCCTTGCTCTTGCCCGCGCCCCTGTCCGCCGCCGTATGTCGGTGTGACGAGCACGAAGGGCTCATCCACGTGCAACGGCGGCTCGGTGCTGTGCGGGCCCATGTGCAGTGGAATGCGCTGGGCCGGCAGACCGAGCTTCTCGACGAATCGCGCCGTGTTTCCCGAGATGCTGGAGAAGTAGACGAGGAGCGGCGCTGCCACCGCGGTGGGCATGTCAGGCCAGACGGGCGGCGAGCTCGTCGATCTTGTCGGGACGGAAGCCCGACCAGTGGTCCTCATCGGTGATGACGACGGGCGCCTGGAGGTAGCCGAGCGACTTCACCTGCTCGAGCGCTGCCGGGTCCTCGGTGAGGTCGTGCACTTCATATTCGATGCCCTTCGAGTCCAAAGCGCGGTACGTCGCGTTGCACTGGACACAGGACGGCTTCGTGTAGACCGTGATCGCCATGTCGGCTGTCTCTCCCCTCGTTCGGTCCCTCATTCCGGCAGTTCCCCCCGCCGGTCCCCCAATACTACATATGGGGACAGACACTGAGAAGCACCACAAGGGATAGTAGTTACATCCCTGTAGTTTTCCACCGCTCTCCCCATGTACAACACAGCTTGTCCACCGTTTCATCCACAGCCCACGGCGTGTCGCCGAGGCGCGGAAAAGCCTGATTCATGCGGTTCTTCCGGCCGAACCGCGACATCCATCCACAGGCCGCACGCTACGCGGGGCCTCCGACATCGATTTGCCTGTGGACAGCACTCCCGGCGTGTCGTGGACGTGGCGCGAACGTGTCCGCCACCGCCGGTAACGTGTGATGCGTGGCGGGATACCGAGACCTACTGCGCACGCCGGGTGTCGGGCGCATCATCGCCGCGCAGCTGACCGCGCGCTTCCCTTCGGGAATGACGAGTCTCGCGCTGCTGATGCACATCGAGCACGTCACCGGAACGTACGGCGCGGCGGGGCTGGTGCTGGCCGCCGCCTCGGTCGGTCAGGCCGTGTCGGGGCCGATCACGAGCCGCTGGATGGGCAGATGGGGCATGCGCCGTGTGCTGACCCTGACGATGGTCGTCTGCGCGATCGCCCTGGCCGGCATCGGTCTGTTCACGCTCTCCATCAGCGCCTACATGGCGCTGGGCCTCGTGTCAGGGCTGTCCACGCCTCCGGTGCAGTCCGCCGTGCGCACGATCTACCCGAAGATGGTCAACTCACGTCAGCTCACCCCGCTTTTCTCGTTGGATGCCTCGCTGCAGGAGATCATCTGGATCCTCGCGCCGGTGGTGATCACGCTCGTTGCGACGCAGATCAGCACGGTCGTGGGCATCATGTTGATCGTCGTGATCCTGCTGGCGGGCGGCAGCTGGTTCATCCTCTCGCCCGAGCTCGGGCGCGTGCGCATCCCCCGCAGCCGGCACCGGTTCGGCCTGGTGCTGGCCCGGCCCGCCGTGCTGCTGGCCACCGTCATGGGGTTCCTGCTGATCGGCGCGTGCGCGGCCGTCGAGGCCGGCGTCATCGCCACGTTCGGCGAAGGGGGCCTTGAAGCAGGCCTGGTGCTGGCGATCTTCTCGATCGGAAGCCTCGCGGGCGGTCTGGTCTCGGGCGGCATCGCGATCGGACGATGGGCGATGGCCCGGCGCATGGCCGTCGTGGCCGGGGGGCTGGTCGTGACGACACTCTCGCTGTCGGTGTGGTGGCTCAGCGGCTCGCTGCTGGTGGCCGGCATCGGAGTGGCCCCGGCGCTGGCGGTCATGTTCGCCATGACGACGGCCAGCGTCAAGTTCAGCGACACCGCCGAGGCGTTCGGATGGGTCGGCACGGGCCAGCTGATCGGTGCGGCGGCGGGGTCGGCGATCGCCGGATTCCTCATCGACGGCTCGGGCCCGCGCGGTGCCTACCTGACGGCGGCGGCTTTCGCCGTGGTGGGCTTGATCGTTGCCGTGCTGTGCGTGCGCGGATTTCCCGACCTGCGCTTCCGGGACGCAGCGCCCATGCCCGACACCGAGCCGGTGCGCACGATCACCTCGACCTGACGCTCAGCCACACGCCGTGACCTCAGTCGTTCACCCGCCCGAGGAGCTGCAGCAGCGCCATCGCATACGCGTCGGAGGGCTCGGGGTGCTCGAATGTCAGCGCGGTGCCGGCGATCTCGACGTCGACGGCGAAAGTGTCGGCCAGACGCCGCAGCGCCCGGAACGTGCCGCGCAGCAGTTCACGCAGCTGCGCCTCGGACGGCAGCCAGAGCGCGTCATCGAGCGCGACGGAATCCAGCGCCCACTCGGTCGTGCCGTTGAACGCCAGAATCGCCCCGGTCGAATAGACACGCGCCTCGATCGTCATGTCGCTGACGGTGAACACGTCGGCCTCGAACTCGGGCTCGTCGAGCTGGAACCGGTCGCCGGAAGCCGGATGCCAGATCAGCCCGGCATCACGCAGCGCCCGGGCGAGGTCCGTGGAGATCATCCCCTCAGAGTATGCCGCCGGTTCAGCCGAACGCGGCCTGCAACTCGGGTTCGCCGAGCAGTTTCCACAGCGCATCCAGTCGGGCGTTCGGCCGCTGGCCGCGCGGCACGGCCAGCACGACCTCGTTCGGCGCCACCCTGTCGCGCACGCGCACATATGCCACCCGCCGACCATCGAACGCCTCGGTGCCGCTGGGTCTGCCGCTGAACACCGAGTAGCCGAGGCCGTGCGCGACCATCGCGCGGACCGTCTCGGGGTTCGAGAACGCCCAGCCCGCGTGGGGCACGACGCCGGCATCTTCCATCAGCGCTTCGATGACGCGGCTGGACTCGGCGGCGCGCACGATGATCAACTGTTCGCCCGACAGCTCCTCGAGTGCGAGGTCGTCGCGATCGGCCAGCGGGTGATCTGCGGCCAGCACTGCATAGGGCTCGACCACGCACACAGTGCGCGCGTCCAGCCCCTCACCCAACTGGCGACGGTAGAGCAGACAGGCATCGGCGACCCCGGCGCGCGCCCACTCCTGCACGTCGGTGGCCAGGCCATCGGTCACGTCCAATTCGACGCGCGGGTACCGAACGGTCAACAGCGCGGCCAGTAGGGGCAGAACGCGCGGGGACAGGGCGATCGTGCAGGCGATGCGCAGACGGCCGGCCACCTCTCCGTGTTCGGCGGCGGCGAGATCGGCCAGTTCCGCGGCATCGGCCAGCATCCGCCGTGCGATCGGCAGCACGCTCTGACCGCCGCCGGTCACCGTGACACCCTTCGCTGGGCGCCGCACCAGAAGCTGCATGCCCAGGGCGCGCTCGAGGTCGTTCAATGCCGCCGAGACCGCCGCCTGCGACGCTTGGCAGCGCACCGCGGCCGCGCTTACCGTGCCGGTCTCGACGGCGGCCACGAAGTACTCGAGCTGCCGCAGCGTACCCCCATTCATCGCTTCTCCTTATGTATTAGTTCTATATTTCTCGTTTTTCAAATGATTTCACAGCGCGCACGATGAATCCATCACCCGAACGAACTGGGAGAGAACATGACCGGCACCTCTGTCGTCACGCTCGGCACTGCCGGCGGCCCGCGCTGGTGGACCCCGATCGATGCGCACGCACGCTTCGGAATCTCCACCGCGATCGTCGTCGGCGACCGCGTCTACCTCGTCGACGCCGGCCTCGGCGCCGGTCGCCAGTTCACGCGCGCCGGATTCGCGATGGATCAGCTGGGCGGCATCTTCTTCACCCACCTGCATTCCGACCACACCACCGACCTCGCCAACATCGCGCTGTTCGGCATGTTCGATCTGCCGGGCACCGGGCCGCGTATTCCGATCCTGGGCCCCGGCGACCGCGGCATGACTCCCCCGGTCTCCCTCCGGGCGCTCGTGAAACCCGAGCCGGTCGCCCCGCATCTGCCCACCCCCGGCACCGCCGACATGTTCCGGCTGCTGATGGAGGCGCACGCCACCGATCTCAACGACCGTGTGCTCGATGCGCTGCGTCCCTCGCCGTTCGACCTCTTCGACGCCCGTGACATCCCAGTGCCCGCCGACATCGGGTACCACCCGAACGATGCGATGACCCCCGACATGCAGCCGTACACGATCTTCGAAGACGACCGTGTACGCGTGGAGGCTGTCCTCGTCGAGCACCCGCCGATCGCTCCCGCCTTCGGCTTCCGCTTCACCACCGACGACACCACGATCGCCATCTCGGGCGACACTCGCAAGACGCCGAACATGGCACGGCTGGCCACCGGGGCAGACCTGCTGCTGCACGAGGCCATCAGCTTCGACTGGGTGAACCGCACCTACAACGGGGCACCGGATGCCACATCCCAGGCATCCATCGATCACCACCGCAAGTCGCACACCAGCGCCGCCGAGGCGATCGACCTCGCACATGAGGCCGGAGTCGCGCGCCTCGCCCTGCACCATCTCGTGCCCGGTCACCTGCCGACACGGCAGTGGCTGGCCGAGACCGGATACGACCGCGATGTGATCGTGCCCGATGACCTGCAGACCCTCGTCCCTCAGGGCGCCCGCGCGCGGGTCGCCGTCTGATTCCACCCACCGCAGAAAACCCACCCCAGACAAGAGAGGTCGATGATGACCCGCAATACGGTTGCAGAGATGTCTTCCGGATCCCCCGCACACGACGCGCACGTGAGCGCGGACGGCACCCAGCCGTCGCTGACCACGCGCGAGATGCGGCGCGTGATCGTGTCCAGCTTCATGGGCAGCATGATCGAGTTCTATGATTTCGTGCTCTATGCCACGGCCGCCAGCATCGTGTTCAGCCATGTGTTCTTCGCAGGACTGGGAGCACAGTTCGGGCTGTTCGCCTCGATCGCGACCTTCACGGTGGGCTACATCGCCCGTCCCCTCGGAGGGATCCTGTTCGGCCACTTCGGCGATACTCGCGGACGCAAGGTCGTGCTAGTGCTGACGCTCGTGCTCATGGGCGTGGCATCCACCCTGATGGGAGTACTGCCCACCACGGCCCAGATCGGCATCCTCGCCCCGATCGCCCTGGTCGTCCTGCGCGTCGTGCAGGGGATCTCGGTCGGCGGCGAGTGGGGCGGTGCGACCCTGGTCGCACTCGAGCACGCCCCGGCACGCAGCCGCGGTCTGGCCGCCGCGTTCTCCAGCGCCGGAGGTCCGGTCGGAGCGGTGCTCGCCACGCTCATGCTCGGCCTGTTCTCGGTGCTGCCCGACGACCAGTTCCTGACCTGGGGCTGGCGCGTGCCGTTCCTGTTCAGCATCGTGCTGGTGGGTGTGGGCCTGGTCATCCGGCTGAAGGTCTCCGAGACCCCGAACTTCCAGCGTCTCGCGCAGCACGCCGAAGCCACGCGCACCCGCATTCCGATCGTACAGGTCCTGCGCAACCACTGGCGCGCGGTCGTGCTGTCGCTGCTGGCCGTGCTCGCCTTCACCTCGACGCAGGGACTCATGACCGTCTGGGGCGTCGCCGAGGCCGTCGACCACGGCGCCGACCGCACCGGCGTGCTGAACTGGAAGGCCATCGCCGCTGTGCTGACCGTCGTGATCGGCATCCTGGCTGCCAAGGTGAGCGACCGCATCGGCCGGCGCACCGTCGTCATCACCGGCTGCGTGCTGGGGGCACTGCTGGCCTTCCCGATCATCCTGCTGCTGGGCACGGGCACCGTGTGGGGCTTCGCAATCGCGATCGTCTTGGGCAACGGGCTCGTTCAGGGCCTGGTCTACGGGCCGGTCGGCGCATTCGTCGCCGAGCAGTTCCCGACCGCGCTGCGCTTCTCGGGCGCCTCTGCCGCCTACCAGTCGGCATCGACGATCGGTGCAGGGTTCTCGCCGCTGATCGCAACCGGTTTCGTGGTCGCGACCGGCGCTGTGTGGCCGGTGGCGATGCTCTGGATCGCGGTGCTCCTGGCGGCCGCTGTCGCGATGTTCATCGCCCCCGAAGGCAAGGACGTCGACATCCACGCCACTGCCTGACCACCGATTCCATGGCTGACAGCGCGCACCGGTCCCGACCGGTGCGCGCTGTGATCATCAGCGGTTGCCGACGTCGTAGACCTTCAGCACCTCGGCGACGGCCTGCTCGCGCTCGGCCCCGCCGTTCTCGAACATGTGCGCCACGTGCGTGCGCAGGTGGTTCTCCAGCAGCAGCTTGTCGAGCGAGGCGAGCGCCTTCTGAATGGCGCGCGACTGCCCGATGATGTCCATGCAGTAGTCCTCGCTCTCGATCATCTTCGCGAGGCCTCGCACCTGTCCCTCCAGGATCGCCGTGCGGTGAAGGGCCCGCTTCTTGATGTCTTCGATCACGCGGCAAGGGTACCCGTCCGCGCCCGCGTGTGGTGCCCTCGGGTGCGAGGATGGGCCTATGGCGCGCACCCCGACCGCACCCACGCGCACGGTGCGCACCCCTTTCGCCCTGCTTTCTCCCGCCGATCAGGCGCGCAAGCGCGGACTCCGGCGCATGAAGGCCATTGCGCTGAGCGCGCTGGTGTTCCTCGCGATCGTGTTCACCGTCTCGTTCGTGTTCGAAGAGCGCCTGCCGGCCCTGGCGTACGTGCGCGCAGCCGCCGAAGGCGGCATGGTCGGCGCGCTTGCGGACTGGTTCGCCGTCACGGCGCTGTTCCGGCATCCGTTCGGTCTGCCCATTCCGCACACGGCGATCATCCCGACCCGCAAGGACGAGATCGGCCGCACGCTCGGAGAATTTGTCGAGACGAACTTCTTGTCGGGTCCGGTGGTGCGCACCAAGCTCGAGGCCGCCGCGATAGCCGCACGGCTGGGCGCGTGGCTCGCGCAGCCCGAGCACGCGCAGCGGGTTGCCGCCGAGGGATCGACGATGGCCGCCGGAGTGCTGCGGGCCCTCGACGACGCCGACGTGCAGGACCTGATCACCGACCTGGCGCGCGACCATCTGATCGCACCGGAATGGGGGCCGCCGGCGGGTGCCTGGCTGACCAGAGTGGTGGATGCCGATGCCCACCGCGGTGCGGTCGACCTCGCCGTGGACAGCATCGCGTCATGGCTGGCAGCGAACCGGCCCGCGTTCGAGGGCCTCGTCTCGCGGCGTCTGCCCGGCTGGGTCCCCAAGATCGCCCACAGGTTCGTCGACGACACGGTCTACAGCGAGGCCGTGAAATTCGTGGATGCCGTGCAGGCCGACCCGCAGCATCCCGCCCGCCTGGCCCTGGACGCGTATCTCGGACGCCTCGCCGACCGGCTGCAGCACGATCCGGCGATGATCGCGCAGCTCGAGAACGCGAAGAGCGCCGTGTTCGACAGCCCCCGCGTGCGCGAGCTCGCGACCCGGGCGTGGCAGGCGGTGAAGGCAGGACTGCTCGGCGCGCTCGCCGATCCCGACAGCGGACTGCGCCGCCGCATGACCGACGCGCTCGTGGACGCCGGCGAGCGCCTGCGCACCGACGACGCCCTGCAGCGACGCGTGGACGGCTGGATCACCGACGCCGCCGTGTTCGGAGTCGAGCGCTATCGCCACGACATCGCCTCGATCATCACCGACACGATCGAGCGGTGGGACGCCGCCGAGACCACCGAGAAGATCGAGCTGATGGTGGGGCGCGACCTGCAGTACATCCGACTGAACGGCACGGTGATCGGAGCGCTGGCAGGGCTCGCGATCTACACGGTGGCACAGCTGCTTCTGGGGTGAGATCGCACCCGCGCGAGACGGCATGATGGAGGCATGGTCTCTCTCGCGCTCGTGCGTCATGCCAAATCTGACTGGGGCGACCCCGAGATCGCCGATCACGACCGGCCGCTGAACGCGCGCGGGCTGCGCGATGCGCCTGCGATGGCCGCCCGGGTCACGGCGACCGGCTGGCGTCCTGACGTGATCGTGGCCAGCACCGCACTGCGCGCGCGCACCACCGCTGAGGCGTTCGGCGCGGCGCTGGGTGTCGCCGTCGACCTGGACGACGACCTGTACGGCGCTCCGGCCGACGCGCTCCTGGAGCGGGCCGCCCGCACCGGGGCCGCCGCCGTCATGGTCGTCGCGCACGACCCGGGCATGACCGTGCTGGCGTCGCGGTTGTCGGGCCAGGCGATCGCGCACATGCCGACGTGCGCCGTCGCGACGTTCACGTGGGACGCCGACTGGGATGTCGCGACCGCGGTGGATCCGGCATCCTTCACCTTCCAGGCGCCGCGCGCATGAGCGGGCAGGGCGACCAGACGGGCGGACTGCCCGCGAACGCGGTCGGCGTGCTCGATGCCGACGGCGCGGTCACCGACGGGATGCCATGGGCAGAGCTCGACGGCCGCCTCGGCCAGGTGGCGATCACGGCCATGACGGCCACCCGCGGCGACTGGCAGCTGCGGATGCTGCGTATCGACGGTGCCGCGAACGACACGGTGCACGACACCGTGCATAACATCGTGCACGCGGTGCGACTGACCGGGCACGCGGTGAGTGTGCCCGACGGTGCGCAGCCGGTGGTCACCGAAGTGCACCAGGGAGTGGACGTGCGCGTCGACGCCGATGGCGCCCCGGTGCACACCGAGGTGCGCATGCTCGTGCCGTGGGACGGCGAACTCGCCGTCGTCGGTGGCATGTCGCCGATGCCGTCGGCGACGGTGCTGGACCCGCCGACGGGTTTTCCGATGATCATCGCGGTGCGGCTGGGTGCGAACGACCCCGCTGTGCCGCAGATCGAGGAGAAGATCGTCGGCAGCAGCAAGAAGCCGATGCGCATCCTGCGCACGGGGCTGTCGATTCCCGAGGTGGAGCTCGCGCCCACCCCCGACGGAGGCCACGCGATCACCGTGCTGTGGCCCGACCGCACCCGCGAGGTCGTGCTTCTGCCCGCTCGGGTCTGACCCCACACCGGGCAGAACGTGGCAGAGACGATGACTCACCCGCGCGTGCGGTGGCGCAGGCGGGCGCCCGCCCAGAAGGCGGCGATCACGACACCGCCGATGAGGGCCAGGGCAGCCGCAGCCGGAATCGAGGCGACCAGGTAGGTGCCGATGCCACCGAAGACGGCGGTCAGCAGCACGGCGTCGGCCATCCACACGAGCACGTTCACGATCGCCAGGTCGCCCACCGGCGACGGGATCGGGGTGAGCAGATAGCTCGGAAGCGCACCGCGCAGACTCGCAAAACCCTGCAGCAGCACGACGAACAGCGCAAGGGCCGCGGCCCAAATCGCCCCGCCGACTCCCCCGGTGAGGGCGGCACCAGCCGCACAGAAGGCGAGGGATGCCACGCCCGGCACGATTGTGTGCAGCAGCAGCCGTTCACGGTCGGCGAGGCCGTAGAACGTGGCGGCACCCACCGATGAGGCGGCGGTGCGCAGTCCCGTGGCCCACCCGCCGACAGCGAAGTAGAGCAGGACGGCGGCGAGTACGGCGAACACGCCGCCGGCCGCCCACCCCACCAGTGCTCCCAAGCCCACGCAGGCCACCGCCGCGGTCGCGGTGCGCGCCGGCGCCCGCAGCAGCCCTGCCACGTCGCGGCGCACGATCGTCGAAGCCGCGGTGCGACCGATCGTCCAGTTCCAGTGCCGGCCGCCGTGCGCGGGGGTTGCGAGCACCCGCGTCGCCGATGACACATCGGCGCTCAACGACAGTGCCGCCACGACGCTCCACCGACGCGCCTGCCGGGCCAGCTCGTCTCGGCGCAGCCGCCGGCGCCATGAGCCCGCGACCAGCCACCCGACTGCGGCGGTCACGATCAGCAGGCCCAGCGCGAGCAGCGTCGATACGGACAGTGCGGACTGCGGCATCCCGGCCCCGACCGTCCCGGCCCCGACCTGGGCTGCCCATCCCCCGGGCGCCACCCACGTGGCGAGGTCCGAGACGGCGGGGACGAACCCGGCACCAGCGGCCGCCACCAGCCAGACCGAGATGATCAGCGTCACCCACCACGGCGGGCGCAGCTGTCCGGCAAGCCACAACGATCCGGCGATCGAACCCAGGGCGGCAGCTGCCACGGGCGCCGCCACCGCTCCCACGACCGTCACCGACGACGCGGCCATCACGGCCAGCGCTGCAACCGCCGCGACGGAGACCATGACGATGATCTGTCCACGCAGCTGGGCGCGGCGCAGCGTCAGCCGCCGGTCGATCGAAGAGTCCACGACCGCGTTCAGATACGGCATCGAGACGAACGCGGGCCCGCACACGGCCCCCGCGAGGAACAGTCCCAGGCAGAGCAGACTCCCGCCGGCTGCCACCGCCGCTGGCGGCACACCGTCCGTCGCCAGCGAGGCAGCCATGGTGAGCACCACGGCGCGCCCGAACGGGATGAGGACGATCACTCCCACGAGCACCGTCACGTAGGCACGATAGGCGACGTCGGAGGCGCGCGGACGGTCGGCGCGCTCGCGCAGGACGCGTCGGCTTGCTCTCAGCGCGTGCGCGTCGGCGTGGATGACGCTCACAACCCCGGTTCCAGCCGCAGCGATCGGTCGGCGACGCTCTGAGCCAGGCGAGGGTCGTGCGTGGCGAACACGATGGCCGCGCCCTGCTGGCGCACGCCCCGCAGGACGCCGGCGAGCACCGCGCGACGGTCGGGATCGAGCCGCTGCTCGGGTTCGTCGAGGATCAGCACATCGAACGGACGAGTGAACGCACACGCCAGGTGGTACAGCTGCGTCTGGCCCGACGACAGTTCGTGCGCGAACCGCGCGGACAGGTGCGCGAGTTCCAGCGCTGCCAGCACGGCGTCCACTTTCGCGTCGGCCTCGGGGTGAGGCATCCGCCACGACGTCGCGATCAGCCGCAGCTGCTCACGCACGGTGAGGTCGGGGTAGACGTCGGGCGGGCCGATCACGGTGCTGATGTGGGCGCGCACCTCGGCACGGCGCTCGTCGACCGTGCCACCGCGGAACAGCACCGTGCCCGAGGTGGGGCGCGCGTGGCCGGCGAGCAGCCGCAGCAGCGTCGTCTTGCCCGCGCCGTTCTCGCCGCGCACGGCGATGCACTCCCCCGGCACGATCGACAGATCGACGGGATCCAGCAGGATCTGATCATCGATCGTATATCCGGCCCGGCGGGCGACGAGCACCGGCTCGGCGGTGCTTCCGGGCGAACGGCGACGACGAGGACGGAAGAGCGCAGACATCGTGGCCAGCCTATCGGCGCGGTGATCAGCGTAACGGCGCACTCGGCGCCACCCCTCCTCGAGTGTCGCTCTCGAGTGTCGTCGAGTGTCGCTCAGAAGGGTGCGGGTTCGCCTTCGGGCACGGGAGAGTCGGCGTATCCGGGTGGTCGTATGGCGCGTCGCACATCGTCGGGGACGAATCTGACGGCGCCGGGTGGTCGGGTGATGTAGGTGCGGCGGGTGGGTGCGGTGAAGCGGAGCACCCCGCCGGGCAGTTGCTGCACGTGCCAGTCCGTGTGGTGCTTCACTGTGTGGTGGCGTTTGCAGAAATCGCCGAGGTTCCACAGCGCGGTGGGCCCACCATCCTGGTATGCGATCGTGTGATCCAGGTCGCATTTCTCGGCCGGGCGTCGGCAGCCCGGGAACCGACAATGCTCGTCCCGTGCCCGCAGAAGCCGTTTCTGCGCGGTGCAAGGGTGGCGCTTGTCGACGCTGACCGGCACTCCGATGGCCGGGTCGATGAAGAACCGGTACCAGGTGTCCGACGTGCCGGCCAGGCGCCGTGCCGTCTCGTCATCAATGGCGCCCACACCCACCAGCTGCGCGCCGCCGACCCCGACCGTGGTGAGGGTCGCGGCAGGGATGGTGATGGTCACCGTCGCCCGGATCGCGCCCAGCCCGGCCCTGCGTTCCTCGGTGGTCCCATGCCCGTCCGGGGCGGACGTCAACAACAGATCCAACGCCACATCGGCCATGATCTGGCCCCGAGTACGCTCGTCGGCCACAAAACCCGACCCGTCCGGCGCGCCCGCACCCTCGGCGGCTTCGCCCGCACCCTCGATCGCGTCCGTTTGCGCCACGTCGGCCGCGGGGACCTCGGTGGCGTCACGTGCGGCCTGGGCGGCGGCGTGCTCGGCGACGTCGGCCTCGTTGTCGGCGTGGACCTCGGCGGCGATGTCACGCAACCGGTTGTACGCGCCCTCGATCTCCGCGGCGGGACCGGTCACGATCAACTGCCCCACCCCGGGCCCGGCCGCGCGCTTGCGGACACCGCGGCGGGCCACGGCCTGCCGGATACGTTCCTGCGTGCCCTCCGGATCCAACCGGTCGACCACCGCTTCGAGCGCATCCCGCAACTGGGACGGGGTCAGCTCGCGGGCCATGTCCAACGCGAGACGCTCATACTCGCCGCGGAGAGCGTCATCGCCCAGGTCGCCACCGACCTCCGCGATGGTCTGCGCATGCTGCGGCGAGAGGCTGCCCTCGCTGGCGTGCCGCAACGTGTCATAGAACTTGTGCGCCAGAGTATGAGCTTGATTGACCCGGGCCGTCACCTGGAACTCGGACAGCCGCAGCGCGGCGCCGATCTCCGCGTAGATCTCCCGCATCGCCAACTGCGACGCGGACACCTTCGCGCCCGTGTCCTGCCGGGCCGCGCGTTCTTCCTCCCGCTGCTGGACCATGTCGGCGACGTTCGCGAAGAAGTACATCTCCGTCGCGAACGCGTTCGCGGCCAAGGCACGCGCACCGCCCAGACTGTCGATCAGCCCATCCAGCGCCGACACGACCGGGGACTCCCCGTGCGATGCTGCGTCCACGATGCCCTCCGATCGATCACTGTTTCGAATCTGAACATCCTCATAGTATCGTACCTATCTACGGTACACAAGAGGCTTATCCCCTGATCTCCTCAGCTTCTGTTCCTTCAGCAGACTCCTAGTCCCGCGGCATCCACTATCGAACATCCATATCATCGCACCGGCCCCCGACATCCACCACCGACGACCAGACGCGTCACGTATGCAGATCAGCCGACCTGCACGCCGTCCTTGTAGACGCTGTCGACCTGCGGCACTCCTGCGCGGTAGGCGAGATACGTGCGGCTGGGAGCATCCAGCACCACGAGGTCGGCGCGCTTGCCCACCGCCAAGACGCCGATGTCGTCACGGCGGAGGGCCCGGGCACCGCCGGCGGTGGCGGCCCAGATCGCCTCGGGCACCGTCATCCTCATCTCGCGCACGGCCAGGGCGATCATCAGCGGCATCGAGCTGGAGAAGTTCGACCCGGGGTTGCAGTCGCACGCGATGGCGACGGTCACGCCCGCGTCGATGAGGCGCCGCGCGTCGGGGTACGGGTGGCGGGTCGCGAACTCCACGCCGGGCAGCAGCGTCGCGACGGTGTCGGACGCGGCGAGTGCTGCGACATCGTCATCCGAAAGAAACGTGCAGTGATCGACGGATGCCGCGCCCAGCGCGACGGCCAGCTGCACACCGGGTCCGTCACCGAGCTGGTTGCCGTGCACGCGCGGCACCAGACCGCGGGCGATGCCGGCCTCGAGGATGCGTCGCGACTCATCGGCGGTGAACGCGCCGGTCTCGCAGAACACGTCCACCCACTTCGCGTGCGGTGCGCAGGCGGCCAGCATCGGACCGCACACGAGATCGACGTATTCGTCCCGTGCGTCGGCGTACTCGGCGGGCACCACGTGCGCGCCCAGGTAGGTGACCTCGGCGGTGACTTCGGCTGCCAGGCGCGCCAGGCGCGCCTCATCGTGCACGGTCAGGCCGTAGCCGGTCTTGATCTCGACCGTGGTGGTGCCCTGCGCGTGCAACTCGGTCATCAGCCCGGCCAGGCGCCGGCGCAGCTCGTCGTCGGTCGCCGCCCGGGTCGCGGCCACCGTCGTGCGTATGCCACCGGCGGAATACGGTTGGCCGGCCATTCGTGCGGCGAACTCGGCCGAACGCTCCCCGCCGAAGACGAGGTGGCTGTGGCTGTCGACGAAGCCGGGGATGACCGCGTGCCCGCGCGCATCGATCACGTTCTGCACCGAGGGGGCCGATGCCACCGACCCCACCCATGCGATGCGCGTGCCCTCCATCAGGACGGCGGCATCGGTGAGAGTGCCGCACAGATCGTCTCCGTGGGCCACGTTCGTGGTGAGCTCGCCGATGTTCGTGAGGAGTGTGGCGGGGGTTGTCATGCGACGCCCTTCCGGGTGAGGCCCGAGGGGGCTGCGCCCTTGCGGGTGAGACTACCCGCCACGATCGTCGCGGTCACGTCCGACGCGCGGGCCACCAGCGGCAGCTGCAGCAGGTCGGCGCCCCGGGTGCGCGTCGTCTCGGCATCGATCTCGACGACGTCGAACGGGTCGCCCACGCGCAGGCCCGCCTCATCCTGCCGCGCACCCGACAGACCCAGCGCCCGCGCACCCGACAGACCCAGCGCCCGCGCCCCGCCGGAACTGCCCGCGTGCCACAGCTGCGCGGGCGTGAAGATGCCGCGCTTCTGTGCGCGCAGGCGCTGGTCGAGCTCGAGGCGGGCGACCTCTTCGAAGGGGTCGATGACGGCGTGCTGGTCCGATCCGATCGACAGGGTGGCCCCTGCCGCGCGCAGTTCGGGGGCCGGCCCGATGCCGTCGCCGAGGTCGGCTTCGGTCGTCGGACACATCACGATGGAGGCGCCTGCTTCGCCCAGCAGGGCGATGTCGGCGTCGGTCAGGTGCGTCGCATGCACGGCGGCAAGGTCCGGCCGCAGCAGGCCGTGCTCGGCCAGCAGACCCGTCGGGGTCACACCGTAGGCCCGAAGGCACGCGTCGTTCTCGGCGGTCTGCTCCGACAGATGCACATGCAGCGGCACGGCTGCGGGCAGCTCCCGGGCGACCACGGCGAGGTCGTCGGGCGTGACCGCCCGCACCGAATGCACCGCTGCCCCGACCGTCACCAGCCCACGCCGGTGCGGATCGCCCGCGATCGCGTCGTGCAGCGAGTGCCAGCGCTCGAGCCAGGCGTGCACGTCGGCGTCGCCGAAGCGCCGCTGACGCTCGGACAGGTCCAGGCCCACGCCGCCGCGCAGGTAGCACGTGTCCAGCAGCACGAGACGGATGCCTGCGGCCACCGCTGCGTCGGCGAGCGCGAGCTCCATCGCGTGGCCGGCATACGGCGTGCCGTCGGGCCGGTGGTGCACGTAATGGAACTCCCCCACCGCCGTGCAGCCGGCATCCCGCATCTCGGCGAACACCTGCTCGGCCAGCGCGCGATAGATCTCGGGCGTGAGGGACTGCGCCGCGCGGTACATCTGCTCGCGCCACACCCAGAAATCGCCGCCCCCGCCATGCGTGCGCCCGCGCAGCAGACGGTGGAACGCGTGCGAATGCGCGTTGACGAACCCCGGTGCGACCACTCCGAGCCGCGTGTCGCCCGGCTGCGCTTCGGCGCCGACGGCGAGCGCGGTGATCATCCCGTCCTGCGCGGTGATCCGCACGTCGGCCGTGAACGCGCCGCCCATCAACGCGGCGGTGGCGTGCGCCGACGTGAGCGCGCTCATGCCGACCCCGCCAGCATCCGCAGCGTCGCCGCCAGCGCGCGGGCGCCTGCTTCGCAGTCCCCGTCGCGCGCGTCTTCGCCCGGTGCATGCGAGACGCCGGTGGGGTTGCGCACGAAGATCATCGCCGTGGGCAGCACTGCCGACAGGATGCCGGCGTCATGGCCGGCTCCGGTCGGGATGGCAGGAACCTGTCCGAACTCGGGCTGCAGCGCTGCGGTGACGCGGGCGGTGAGCTCGTCGTCGAAGTCGACGCGGGCGCTGAACGACTCTTCGTGCACGTCGAGCGTGCACCCTTCGGCCTGCACTGCTGCGCGCATCCGCTGAAGAGTCAGCGCGTACTGCTCGCGCACGTCGTCGTCGGTGAAGGCGCGCAGATCCATCCACGCGATCACGCGCGAGGCGATCACGTTGGTGCCGCCCGGGATGATCTGCGCTTTGCCGATCGTGCCGCGCGCGCCCGGCATCCGGGATGCGGCGACCTCGCGCACCGCCTGCACGGCACCGGCGAAGGCAACGACCGGGTCTGCACGCAGGTCCATCGTCGTGGTGCCGGCGTGGTTGCCCTCGCCGGTGATCGTCAGACGCCAGCGGCCGTGCGGGATGATCGCCGACGCCGTCGAGACAGGAAGTCCCCGGTCCTCGAGGTCGCGGCCCTGCTCGACGTGCAGCTCGACGAACGCGGCGAGGCGCCCGAGACGCTCGGGGTCGGGCCCGACCCGTTCGGGGTCGCGCCCCGAGTCGCGCCACGCCTGCTCAAGGGTCACACCCGCAGCGTCGGCACGCGCCAGAGCGGATGCCGCGTCGGCGGCGCCGGTGAGCAGCCGGGTGCCCAGGCACGGCAGGCCGAACCGGGAGCCCTCCTCTTCGGCGAACGCGCACACGACGATGGGCCGAACCGGGACGAAGCCGTCTGCTCGCAGCTGCGCAACGGCCTCGAACGCGCTGGCGACGCCCAACGGGCCGTCGAATGCGCCGCCGCCGGGGACGGAGTCCAGATGGCTGCCGGTCGCGATCGCGTCGTGGCGCACGGCCCCGGGCTGCGGCATCCACCACGCCCAGAGATTCGCGTCGTCGTCCTCTTCGACCAGCAGTCCGAGTGCCTCGGCACTGCTGCCGAACCACGCTCGCAGCGGCGGGTCGGACGCGTCGAAGAGGTGGCGGGAGTACCCGCTGCGCTCGGCGTCGCGTCCGAGATCGGCGATCTCGGCGAGGCGACCGGCAACCGTCATCTCAGTCCTCCGAGAGCATCGGAATCTTCAGGCCCCGCTCGCGGGCCACCTGCTTCGCGCGCTCGTAGCCCGCGTCGACGTGCCGCATGACACCGGTGCCGGGGTCATTGGTCAGCACCCGCTCGAGCTTCTGGGCGGCCAGCTCCGACCCGTCTGCGACGGTGACCTGACCGGCGTGGATCGACCGCCCGATGCCGACGCCGCCGCCGTGGTGCAGCGAGACCCAGCTCGCGCCCGACGCGGTGTTCAGCAGGGCGTTCAGCAACGGCCAGTCGGCGATCGCATCCGAGCCGTCCTTCATGGCCTCGGTCTCGCGGTACGGCGAGGCCACCGAGCCGGAGTCGAGGTGGTCGCGGCCGATCACGATCGGCGCGCTCAGTTCGCCCGAGGCGACCATCTCGTTGAACGTGAGTCCCGCCAGGTGCCGCTCCTTGTAGCCGAGCCAGCAGATGCGGGCGGGCAGTCCCTCGAAGTGGACCTTCTCGCGGGCCTTGTCGAGCCAGCGATGCAGCGCCTTGTCTTCGGGGAAGAGCTCGGCGATCGCCCGATCGGTCTTGTAGATGTCTTCGGGGTCGCCCGACAGCGCCGCCCAGCGGAAGGGGCCACGGCCCTCTTCGAACTGCGGGCGGATGTAGGCCGGCACGAAGCCGGGGAACTCGAACGCCCTCTCGCATCCGCCCAGCTTCGCCTCGGCGCGGACCGAGTTGCCGTAGTCGAACACGGCGGCCCCGGCATCCTTGAATGCCACCATGGCCGACACGTGTGCGGCCATCGACTCGCGCGACCGGATCGTGAAGCCTTCGGGATCGCGCTCGGCCTCGGCCTTCCAGTCGTCCACCGAGACGCCGATCGGCAGGTACGCGAGCGGGTCGTGCGCGCTGGTCTGGTCGGTGACGATGTCGATCGGCGTGCCGCGGCGCAGCAGCTCGGGGAAGATCTCGGCGGCATTGCCGACAACACCCACCGAGAGCACCTCACCGGCGTTCTTCGCCGCGACCACGCGCTCCACGGCCGCGTCGAGATCGGTCGTGTACTCGTCGAGGTAGCCGTGCTCGACGCGGCGTGCCAGGCGCGACTCATCGACGTCGACGATGAGCACGACGCCGTCGTTGAGCGTGACCGCCAGCGGCTGCGCCCCGCCCATGCCGCCGGCGCCGGCGGTCAGGGTCAGGGTGCCGGCCAGCGATTCCTTGCCCAGTGACCGGGCCACCGCGGCGAACGTCTCGTAGGTGCCCTGCAGAATGCCCTGCGTGCCGATGTAGATCCACGAGCCCGCGGTCATCTGGCCGTACATGATCAGTCCGAGCTGCTCGAGGCGGCGGAACTCGGGCCACGTCGCCCAGTCGCCCACGAGGTTCGAGTTGGCGATCAGCACGCGCGGAGACCATTCGTGCGTGCGAAACACTCCGACCGGCTTGCCCGACTGCACGAGCAGCGTCTCGTCGGGCTCGAGCTCGTCGAGCGTGCGCACGATCGCGTCATACGCCTCCCAGGTGCGGGCGGCCTTGCCCGTGCCGCCGTAGACGACGAGGTCTTCGGGATGCTCGGCGACCTCGGGGTCGAGGTTGTTCATCAGCATGCGCTTGGCGGCTTCGGCGCCCCAGCTCTTGGCGGTGCGCACGTTGCCGCGCTCGGCGCGGACGACTCGCGGTTCACTCATTGTGCTTCTCCTTCGTGAGTTCGGTGTGGATCGGCCGGGGCCGATCAGCGCTGTGCGTATGCGGCGTCGCGGACGGCGCCCGAGAGCACGAGTGCGGTCACGGCCTCGATGTCGGGGCTGACGAACCGGTCGTGGCCGGGGCCGGCGACGCCGCTGCTGCGCAGCAGGTCGCGGACGGCGCCTGTGCCGGGGCCCGCCTGCAGCGGAGCGCGCAGATCGAGCGCGCGCGACCCGGTGATGACCTCGACGGCCAGCACACGGGCCAGCCCGTCGATCGCGCGGCGCAGCTTGCGCGCGGCCGACCAGCCCATCGACACGTGGTCCTCCTGCATCGCCGACGACGGGATCGAATCGACGGATGCCGGCACCGCCAGGCGCTTGAGCTCCGAGACGATGCCCGCCGAGGCGTACTGCGCGATCATCAGGCCCGAGTCCACGCCCACCTCGTCGGCCAGGAACGGCGGCAGCCCGTGGCTGCGTGCGGGGTCCAGAGCCCGGTCGGTGCGCCGCTCCGAGATGCTGGCGACGTCGGCGACGGCGATGGCGAGGAAGTCGAGCACGTACGCCACGGGCGCGCCGTGGAAGTTGCCGTTGGATTCGACGCGGCCGTCCGAGGTGATCACGGGGTTGTCGACGGCTGCCTGCAGCTCGCGGCCGGCGATCATGCGCGCGTGGTCGACGGTGTCGCGGGCGGCGCCGTGCACCTGCGGCGAACAGCGCAGCGAGTAGGCGTCCTGCACCCGGCCGTCGCCGGGGCCCTTGTGGCTGGCGACCATCGGCGACGCGTTCAGCAGTGTCCGCAGGTTCTGGGCGCTCGTGGCCTGCCCGACCTGCGGGCGCAGCGCCATCAGGTCGGCGGCGAACACGGCGTCGGTGCCCAGCTGGCTCTCGATCGAGATGGCGGCGGCGGCGTCGGCCGTGTCCAGCAGCATGTCCAGATCGGCGATCGCCATCAGCAGCATGCCGAGCATGCCGTCGGTGCCGTTGATCAGGGCGAGTCCTTCTTTCTCGGCCAGGACCAACGGCGTGAGGGATGCCGCTGCCAGCGCGGCTGCGGCATCCATGAGGTCACCGTCCACCCGCACCTGGCCCTCGCCCATCGTGGCCAGCGCGATGTGCGCGAGCGGGGCGAGATCGCCCGAGCAGCCGAGCGACCCGTATTCGCGGACCACCGGCACGATGCCGGCGTTCAGCAGCGCCGCATAGGTGTCGACGACCTCGGGGCGCACGCCGGTGTGGCCGGTGGCCAGGGTCTGCAGGCGCAGCACCTGCAGTGCGCGCACGACCTCGGCCTCGACCTCGGCGCCGGTGCCGGCGGCGTGCGAGCGGATCAGGCTCTCTTGCAGCTGGCGGCGCCGGTCGGCGGCGATGAAGGTCGTGGCCAGCGCTCCGAACCCGGTGGAGATGCCGTAATGCGGCACCGGGTCATCGGCGAGTCGCTCGACCAGGGCGCGAGCCTCGACCACCCGTGCCTGGGCCCCGGGATCGATCTGCACGTGCGCGCCGTGGCGGGCGACCGCGACGACCTGGGCGGGAGACAGCGGCGAGGCGCCGACGATGACGGTGTCGAGTACGGGGGTGACCATGCCTCGATTCCACACCTTTCGACGCCCGAACGGCGCCGGCTCTGGGATCGAGTGTCTGGGATATCAGACAGTGAGCTACAGCTCGACGCAGTCCTGCACACACCCGTCGGCGGCGCCCGGGACGCTGGGCTCGGTGGCCGGCCGGTGCAGGATCGCCCGCGAAGGAGTGATCGTCACGATGCCGTCCTTCTCATCGCCCACGCCGTCGGCGATGAGCGAATATCCGGTGGCATCGGCCGGCGGCCACACCAGACTCACCTGCGGGTTCTCGCCGACGTTTCTGCGCACGCGGTCGCTGGCCGGGACCGTGACTGCACCGTCGCCGATGCCGGGGTGCACGACCGAAGTGTGCACGCGACCCGAAGGGGTGATCGAGATCAGGTATGCGAACCCGTAGTCGGCCGCTCGCTGCGCGAGGGCATCCACATCCACCATGTGCCCAGCGTAGGCCGCGCACGAAGGGTGCGGGGCCTCAATCGACCCGCTGAACGCTGCCGGCCGTCAGGCGGACCAGCTCGTCGAAGGTCAACGGGAACACGGCATGCGGCGTGCCCGCCGACGCCCACAGGATCGGCTGGTCGGCAAGAGACTGGTCGACGACCGTCTCCACCGGCTGCGGATGGCCGGTGGGGGCGACCCCGCCGATGGCCTGCCCGGTCGCTTCACGCACCTGATCGGGCGTGGCTCGTGCGATCTTGGTGCGCCCCAGGCGCTCGGCGAGCGCCTTCACGTCGACGCGGTGCGCTCCGCTGGTCATCACCAGCAAGGGTGCGCCGTCCGACCAGAACAGAAGGCTGTTGGCGATGGCTGCCACCTCGACGTTCAGTGCTGCCGCCGCCAGCGGTGCGGTGGCGGCGGAGTCGGGCAGGATGACGATCTCGCCGGGGATGCCGGCAGCACGCAGCGCGTCGTGCACCAGACGGCTGCGGGCAGAGAGCTGGTCGGTCATGCACTCAGCATATGACCGCCAGTACCGGCGTAGACGCTGGCGCCGATCGGCGCAGCAGGGCAGGGTGGGGGCATGGGAGTCGTACGCATCGTCCGCCGCTATCCGGTGATCATCGCGACCATCGTCGTCGCGATCGTGGTGGTCGTGCTGTCGGCGACCGGTGCGGCGGCAGCGGCGAAGTGGCTGTCCATCGCGTTCGTCTCGGTCGTCATCGCGTGGACCGTGCTCGGAATGATCCGCGACGTGATGCGCGGGCACGTCGGCCTCGACATCCTCGCCGTCATCGCCATGGTCGCAACCCTCGCCGTCGGCGAACACCTCGCCTCGCTGGTGATCGTGCTGATGCTCTCCGGCGGCGAGGCGCTCGAGGACTACGCGTCGCGCCGCGCCAAGCGCGAGCTGACCGCGCTGTTGGATCGGTCGCCGCAGCGCGCGCACGTGCTCGTGCATCCGAACGATCCGTCCTCGGCGGAGAGCCAGGATGCCGATGTCGATGACGTGCGCGTCGATGACGTGCTGCTGGTGCGCCCGTCCGAGATCGTGCCGGTGGACGGGGTGCTGGTCGCCGGCGGCGGCTCGTTCGACGAGTCGTCGCTGACCGGCGAGAGCATGCCGGTGTCACGCACGGTGGGAGACGAGGTGCTGTCGGGCTCGGTCAACGGGTCGCAGGCCGTGCGCGTGCGCGTGATCCGCCGCGCCGCCGACAGCCAGTACCAGCAGGTCGTCGCGCTGGTGCGCAGCGCGCAGGAATCTCGCGCTCCGATGGTGCGCCTGGCCGATCGGTTCGCCATTCCGTTCACACTCGTCTCGCTCGTGATCGCCGGGGCAGCCTGGGCGATCTCGGGCACGCCGGTCCGCTTCGCCGAGGTGCTCGTCCTGGCAACGCCGTGTCCCCTGCTGATCGCCGCGCCCGTCGCGTTCCTGGGCGGCCTCTCGCGCACGGCGCGGGCGGGCGTGATCGTCAAGGGCGGGCAGGTGCTCGAGCAGCTCGCGCGCGTGAGATCGGCCGCTTTCGACAAGACCGGCACGCTGACCCTCGGCGCCCCGCGACTGGTCGGTGTGCACCCCGAGTCCGGCTTCGACGCTGACGAGCTGCTCACCCTTGCCGCCTCCGCCGAGGAGTATTCGACGCACGTCCTGGCCGCCGGCATCCACTCTGCGGCCGTCGAGCGCGGTCTCGTGCTGCGCCCTGCCACCGCGGCCAGCGAGCAGGCCACGAACGGGGTGACCGCCATCATCGACTCTCACACCGTCGTGGTCGGCAAGTCGGCGTTCGTCGCGCAGATCGCGCCCGAGACCGAGCGCGCCGAGATCGGTCCGGGACAGGCCGCGGCGTATGTCGCGATCGACGGGGCGTTCGCCGGAGTGCTGGTGCTGGCAGACGCGGTGCGCCCCGAGTCGGCCGCCGTCGTCGGCTGGCTGCGGCGCACCGGCGTCGAGCGGCTGGCGATGCTCACCGGCGATGCACGATCGACGGCGCACTCGATCGCCGAGCGGGTCGGCATCGACGAAGTGCACGCCGAGCTGCTGCCCGCCGAGAAGGTCGCGCTGGCCGGCGGCATGCAGCCACGGCCGGTGATGATGGTCGGCGACGGCGTCAACGACGCGCCGGTCCTCGCCGCCGCAGATGTCGGGGTCGCGATGGGCGCCCGGGGCAGCACCGCGGCCGGCGAGGCCGCCGACGCCGTCGTGCTGAAGGACTCGCTGACCAACCTCGCCGACGCCATCGCGATCAGCCGCCACACGCTGCAGGTCGCCTACGTCGCCATCGGCATCGGCATCGCGCTGAGCATCGGTCTCATGCTCGTGGCCACCACCGGCGTGATCCCGGCCATCGTCGGGGCCTTCGTGCAAGAGGGCGTGGACCTGGCCACGATCCTGTACGCGCTGCGCGCACTGCGCGCCCCGGTCGCCGACCTTCAGACGCCTGCCGTCGACGGGGCCGCCATCGAGGCATCCTCCCACTCGGCCGGGTGACGCGCCACAGCCCGACAGGGCAGAATGGACACTGACGCCACGAAGCAGCGGCGTCACCACGCACAGCCCACAAGGCCCGCCGAAAGAGGTCGCGATGACGCACACCCTGCCCCTGCCCGATTTCGTCCACGAGCGCGTGGAGGTGATCACCGGAGCACGCAGCGGCCTGTTCCTCACCGTCGCGCTGCACTCCTCCGCCCTCGGATCGGCCCTCGGCGGCGCGCGCCTGTGGACCTACCCGCACTGGAGCGACGCCCTCGGCGACGCCCTGCGCCTGTCCGCCGCCATGACGCTGAAGAACGCGGCGGCGGGCCTGGATGCCGGCGGCGGCAAATCCGTCATCCGGCTCGAACCGGGCCAGAGCCTCGACGCCGACCGGCGTCGCGCCGCCTTCCTCGACCTCGGCGACGCCGTCGAGAGCCTGGGCGGCCGGTACCGGACGGCGGAGGATGTCGGGTCCACAGCAGAAGACATGCTCACCGTCAGCGAGCGCACCGCCCACGTCGTGGGGCTGCCCGACACCGCCGGCGGCTCGGGTGAGCCCGCCGGTCCCACGAGCCTGGGCGTCTACGAATCGCTGCGGGCGACCCTGGAGCGCGTGACCGGCTCGCCCGAGGTCGCCGAGCGCCGCATCACGATCTCGGGCCTCGGCCAGGTCGGCGGCCGGCTCACGCAGCGGCTCGCGGCCGAAGGCGCGGTGCTGACCGTCACCGACGTGAACCCGGAAAAGAAGGACCTCGCCCGGCGGCTGGGCGCGACGTGGGTCACCCCCGGCACCGAGCACCACGTCCCCGGCGACGTGTTCGTGCCGGCCGGCATCGGCGGGGTGCTCGATGACGAGGTCATCGACGCCCTGCAGGTGAAGGCGGTCTGCGGCCCGGCCAACAACCCGTTGGCGGGCCGCTCCGGTGCTGCGCGACTGGCCGGCCGCGGCATCCTGTACGCGCCCGACTTCGTCGTGAACGCGGGCGGGGTGATCTACCTCGACCTCGAGGCGAAAAAGCACGGCACGCACGACGAGATCATGCAGCGCGTCGGTGCCATCGGCGACACCGTGCGCCGCGTGTTCGACCACGCCGAGGCAGACGGCATCACCCCGCTGGACGCTGCCGAGCAGCTGGCCGCGGCGCGGCTGGATGCGGCCCGCACAGCCCGGGTCTGACCGGTGCGCACGCGGATCGGGTCTCCCCTGCTGATACCCGGTCCGCGTGGCATGATGGTCGCACGTGGGCGATGTCGCCGACGGCCGCCACCAGCAGCGGCGCCCGCACGATGAATCAAGGGAGAAGCCTCGTGTTCCACAGCCCGTTCCCCGATGTCGAGATTCCGGCTCTCAGCGTCTACGACTATCTGTTCGGCGATCTGAGCGGCGAAGACCTCGCCCGCGTGGCCCTGATCGACGCCGCCACCGGCGCGGAGACGACGTATGGGGCCCTGAAGGCGCAGATCGACGCGTTCGCCGGCGCCATGGCCGCCCGCGGCGTCGACGAGAACACGGTCATCGGCATCCTGTGCCCCAACATTCCGGCGTTCGCCACGGTGTTCCACGGTGCGCTGCGCCTGGGGGCGACCGTCACGACCTTCAATTCGCTGTACACGGCGCGCGAGATCCAGAAGCAGATAGAGGATGCCGGGGCCACCTGGATCGTCACCGTCGGCCCGCTGCTGGCCCACGCGGCCGAAGCCGCCGCCGCCGCCTGCGGCATCGCCGACGACCACGTGATCGTCCTGGATGGCGCTGAGGGCCATCCTGACCTGCGTGAGCTGCTGGGCGAGCAGCGCACCCCGCCCGAGGTGAGCTTCGACCCCGCCACGCACATCGCCGCCCTCCCCTATTCGTCGGGGACCACCGGGGTGCCCAAGGGCGTCATGCTCAGCCACCGCAACCTGGTCGCCAACGTCGAGCAGTCCCGCGTGAACATCAACCTTCAGGCCTCCGACCGGGTGCTGGCGGTGCTGCCGTTCTTCCACATCTACGGCATGACCGTGCTGCTGAACCTGGCGCTTCGCCAGCGGGCGAGCCTGGTGACCATGGCCCGCTTCGACCTCGAGGAGTTCCTGAAGAACATCCAGGACTACGGCTGCACGTACCTCTACATCGCGCCGCCGATCGCGGTCGCCCTGGCCAAGCACCCGATCGTCGACAAGTACGACATCTCGACGGTGCACTCGGTGTTCTCCGGCGCCGCCCCGCTCGACGGCGAGACCGCGGATCACGCCGGCAGCCGCATCCACGCCCGCATGTTCCAGGGCTATGGCCTGACCGAGACGAGTCCGGTCACCCATGCGATGCCGTACACGCGCGACGACGTGCCGGTCAGCTCGGTGGGCGTCGCGCTGCCGAACACGACCTGCAAGCTCGTCGACCCCGACACCGGCGCCGAGATCACCGAGTTCGACGACAACGGTGAGACCCGCCCCGGCGAGCTCTGGATCAAGGGCCCGCAGGTGATGGTGGGCTATCTGAACAAGCCGGATGCCACGGCCGACGCGATCGACGACGACGGCTTCTTCCACACCGGCGATGTCGCCACCCTCAACCAGGGCGGCTGGTACACCGTGGTGGATCGCGTCAAGGAGCTCATCAAGTACCACGGCTACCAAGTGCCCCCGGCCGAGCTCGAAGCACTGCTGCTGGGTCACCCCAAGGTCGCCGACGTCGCCGTGATCGGCGTTCGCGACGACGACGGCCAAGAGATCCCGAAGGCGTTCGTCGTGCCGGCCGCCGGTGCCGATCTCACCGCCGAAGAGGTCATGGAGTTCGTCGCCGGCCAGGTCGCGCCCTACAAGAAGGTGCGTCGGGTCGAATTCATCGACGCGATCCCCAAGTCCAGCTCGGGCAAGATCCTGCGCAAGGATCTGCGCACGCGCGAGGCCGTCGGGTACTGACCGCGGGTCGACGGAGGGGGCTTCAGCGGCCGCTCACGCAGCATCCTCCAGCAGCATCCGCTGCACGAGGGCGATCATCGTCTCCTTCTCCTTCGGATCGCTCATCGCGACCATGAGCGTGATGGCCGCCAGTGCGTTGTTGGTGATGCGCGACCTGCCCACGGCATCCCGCAACTGTCCGTTGTGAGCGAGGAAGTGCACGAACAGCGCCGCAGCGCTGCGCTTGTTGCCATCGCTGAGCGGATGGTCCTTGACGATCAGGTAGAGCAGGTTCGCCGCCTTGGCCTGCACCGTCGGATACAGCTCGTGACCGGCAAAGCCCTGGTAGATCGTGGCGACGACTGCGCGCAAGCCGTCCCCGCGCTCGGCGCCGAACAGTGTGTCATGGGGGAACTCGTCGCGGATGGCGTCGATCACCCCGCGCGCGTCATCGTAGGTGAGCGTCCACGTCGGTTCGTCGCCGTTCGGCTGGTCGTCGAGCAGCCCTTCGTCGTAGTCGCGCAGCACACGCAGGCTCGGGAGGTATCCGGTCAGCACCTCGGCGACGCCGGTGATCTCCTCATCGCCCGAGCGCCCCGGCACCTGCACGATCTGAGCCAGCTGCTCGAGGCGGCGCTCGTCGAGCGCAGCGCCCTCAACCACATAGCGTCGCAGCACGGAGGCCGCCCATTGACGGAAACGGACACCCTCGCTCGATTTGACGCGATAGCCGACCGAGATGATCACGTCGAGGTTGTAGTGCCGCACCCGAGAGGTTCTGCCGTCCTCGGCAGTCGTTGCAAAGTCTGCAACGACTGACTCGCGCGACAGCTCACCGTCGGCGAAGACGCTTCTCACGTGACGCAAGATCGTGGACGTGTCACGACCGAACAGTGCTGCGAGCTGGTCGGTGGACAGCCACACCGTCTCGGGATCGCCACGCACGTCGAGCACGATGCCATCGCTGGACTGATAAAGCTCGACGCTGGGTTCGGTCGTCACGCTCTGCTCCTTTTCGCGGTCGGTCCAGTCGTGTCGTCTCGCCGCGCTCGCTCGAGGACATGAGAACAGTCAACCAGTGAGGTCGGACGCTCGTGCGGTCGGCCTCGATCGAACCGGGCCACGCGGGCGCGAGCGCGCCCGAATCCTCAGCAGCGCAGGCCCGTGCCGGGCGCCCGGGAAGGACGGTCGGATTCCGGTCCCGGGGCCGTCAAACGGGCCTATCCTGAGGGGAATCCGACTCGCCGACGAGTGAGGAGCGATCATGGCCGAGCGATACATTCCGACCACTACGCACAGTGCCTGGGGTGCCGGGCATCCGCACCTGATCGTGAGCAGCGAAGAGGGCCACCGCGAGGTTCCTCTGGACCGCGATCTGGTGCGCATCGGGTCATCGGGCGAGGTCGAGGTGACCCTCGCGGGCCTCGATCCCCTGCACGCCCAGGTGCTCCACGATGAGCGCGACGAGTACGTGCTCGTGCTGCACGGCGCAGGAACCACCAGTGCTCGACACGAGCCGATCCCCACGATCGGCGGCCGGCGCGGTGAGATCCTGCGCACCGGCGCGCGCTTCGTGCTCGGCGACTGGGCGTTCGTGTTCATGCGCGACGAATTCGCCGACCACGGCCTGCCGTACGGCGGCCGCCAGGGCGGCGAGGGTGCGCACGACACGCATCAACCCGGACGGCCCGACTACACCGGCTCGCATCCGGTGATCACGCCCGAGATGCAGGCCGAGGCCCGGGAGCGGACCGAAGCCCACAGCGACGCCGCACACTGACGCCGCACACTGATCGCGCATCGATGCCGGGCGCGCGATCGAGCGCTGCGCGGCATCCTGGTTCTGCCCCGCGACCGACTAGATTTGTCTGCGCAGGGCACCGGCGCCACAAGCCCGACACTGTGCCCGTCGAATCCTCGACCAGGAGGCACCGTGAAGGCGTTGTTCAAACCCGAGCCGGGACCCGGCTTCGAACTCATCGACCGCCCCGATCCCACCGCCGGCCCGGATGATGTGATCATCCGCGTGCTGCGGACCGGCATCTGCGGCACCGATCTGCACATCCTGCGCTGGGACGACTGGGCCGCCTCCACCATCACGACACCGCTGACCCCCGGTCACGAGTTCTTCGGCGAGGTCGCCTGGATCGGCGAGCGCGTGCGCGACGTCGCGGTCGGCGACCAGGTCTCGGGCGAAGGTCACATCGTGTGCGGCACGTGCCGCAACTGCCGGGCGGGACGGCGTCAGATGTGCATCCGCACGCAGGGACTGGGCGTGCAGCGCGACGGTGCGTTCGCCGAGTACCTGTCGCTGCCGGCGAGCAACGTGTGGGTGCACCACGAGTCGATCGAGCCCGATGTGGGCGCGATCTTCGACCCGCTGGGCAACGCGGTGCACACCGCCCTCACCTACCCCGTGGTCGGCGAGGACGTGCTGGTCACCGGCTGCGGCCCGATCGGCCTCATGGCGATCGCGGTGGCCCGCCACGTCGGCGCCCGCTTCATCGTCGGCACCGACGTCAGCGCGCCGCGACTCGAGATGGCCGTGCACATGGGCGCCGACCAGGTCGTCGACGTCTCGCGCGCCGACATCGCCGACGCGCAGCGGGCCCTCGGCATGCGCGAGGGCTTCGACGTGGGATTCGAGATGAGCGGCGCGCCCGCCGCCCTGCCGCAGATGATCGAGAACATGAACCACGGCGGCCGCATCGCGATGCTGGGCCTGCCCTCGGGCCCGTTCGCCGTGGACTGGGGAAAGATCGTCACGCACATGCTGACGGTCAAGGGAATCTACGGCCGCGAGATGTTCGAGACGTGGAACGCCATGGGTGCGATGCTGCAGACCAGCGCCACGCTGCGTGCGGCGATCGCATCCATCATCTCCGCGCGCTTCCCGGCCCGCGACTGGCAGCAGGCATTCGACGCGGCAGCGGCCGGCGCCACCGGCAAGATCATCCTGGATTGGACGCAGCTATGACTTCCACCCGCTACGCCGCACACGCGGCATCCGTCCTCGAAGAGATCGAGCGGGCGGGCCTCACCAAGCGCGAACGCGGCATCACCGGCCCCCAGCAGGCGGAGATCACCGCCGACGGCGTCGAGGTCCTGAACTTCTGTGCCAACAACTACCTGGGATTGGCCGATGACCCGCGCCTGATCGAGGCGGCCAAGGGGGCGTTGGATGCCTGGGGCTACGGTCTTGCGTCGGTACGGTTCATCTGCGGCACGCAAGAGCAGCACCTCGAGCTCGAGCGACGGGTCTCCTCGTTCCTGGGAACCGAGGCCACGATCCTGTTCTCGTCGTGCTTCGATGCCAACGGCGGAGTGTTCGAAGCGCTGTTCACCGACGAGGACGCGATCATCTCGGACGAGTTGAACCACGCGTCGCTGATCGACGGCATCCGACTGTGCAAGGCTCGCAGACTGCGCTACCGCAATCGCGACATGGCAGACCTCGAGGCGCAGCTGCAAGCTGCCGCCGACGCCCGGTTCCGGGTCATCGTCACCGACGGCGTGTTCTCGATGGACGGCTACATCGCCCCGCTCGCCGAGATCTGCGACCTGGCCGACCGGTACGACGCGCTCGTGTTCGTCGACGATTCGCACGCGGTCGGATTCATCGGCGCACACGGTCGCGGCACTCCCGAGCTGTGCGGTGTGGAGGGCAGGGTCGACATCTACACCGGCACGTTCGGCAAGGCGCTGGGCGGTGCCAGCGGCGGATACGTCTCGTCGCGTCGTGAGATCGTCGACGTGCTGCGTCAGCGTGCGCGGCCGTATCTGTTCTCGAACACGCTGGCACCGGCGATCGTTGCGGGCACGCTGCGGGCGATCGACCTGCTCGAAGGCTCGGACGATCTGCGCGCACGGCTCACCGCGAACGCGGCCCTGTTCCGCACGCTGATGACCGAGGCGGGCTTCGACCTGCAGCCCGGAGAGCACCCGATCGTGCCGGTGATGTTCGGCGACGCGGCGCTGACCGCGCGCATCGCCGATGAGATGGGCGCGCGCGGCATCTACGTGACCGCGTTCAGCTTTCCCGTCGTGCCGCGCGAGAAGGCCCGCATCCGCGTGCAGCTGTCGGCTGCGCACACCGAAGAGCAGATCCGACGGTGCGTGCAGGCGTTCACCGAGGCCCGGCAGGCCGGCACCGTGCAAGGCTGACGACGACCGATGAGGAGAATCATGCCCCCGTATCCGGACCGCCCCTATCTGGACAAAGTCGCCCCTGAAGCGTGGAAGGCGGCCTCGGCGCTCTCGGCGTCGGTCACCGACAACGCGTCGCGGATGGGCCTGTCCGTCGCCGAGACCGAGCTGGTCAAGGTCCGCGCGTCCCAGATCAATGCGTGCATGTTCTGCCTCGACCTGCATGCGCGCGAAGCGCGCAATGCCGGCATCCCCCAGCAGAAGCTCGACCTGCTGCCCGCATGGCGCGAGTCGACGCTGTTCACCGACCGCGAGGCTGCGGTGCTGGCCGTCGCCGAGGCTGCCACCCGACTGCCGCTGTCAGAGGACTCCCACGCAGACCTCGACATGGCACGAGGCGTGCTCGGCGATGAGGCGTTCGCGGCCACGGAGTGGCTGGCGACCACGATCAACCTGTTCAACCGCATCTCGATCCTCAGCGAGCATCCCGTCCGCCCGCGGGACGCGAACGGAGAGCTCATCCGCTGAGGCCGTCGGGCGGCTGCGGCTACTCCGGCCGGAGATGCCGCAACAGGTGACGCCCGGTGGCGGTCGCCGAGGCGGCCACCTGCTCGGGCGAGCCGACCGCGATCACGCGCCCGCCGTCGGCACCGCCGCCGGGTCCCAGATCGATCACGTGGTCGGCGTTGGCGATGAGGTCCAGATCGTGCTCGATCACGATCACCGTGGCGCCTCGCTCGCACAGCCGCTGCAGCACCCTCAGCAGTGTGCGCACGTCGAGCGGGTGCAGGCCCACGCTCGGTTCGTCGAGCACGAACACCGCGCCGGACTGGTTGCGATGCATCTGCGTGACCAGCTTCAGGCGCTGCGCCTCACCGCCCGAGAGCGCCGGCGTGGACTCGCCGAGGGTCAGGTATCCGAGGCCGAGCTCGTCGAAAGCGGTCAGTCTGCGGTGCACCCGCGGCAGGTCCGCGGTCAGCTCCAGGGCTTCGCGCACCGTGCGCTGCAACAGCTCGGGCAGCGGCATCCCGTCCCGCACGAACTCGAACGCGCGCGGCGCGAACCGCGTGCCGGCGCAGACGGGGCAGACGATGTCGATGTCGGGAAGGAACTGCACGTCCAGCGAGATCTCCCCCGTGCCCTCACAGCGCGGACAGGCCAGCGACCCGGTGTTGTAGGAGAAATCCGACGCCGTCAGACCCGCGGCCCGCGCGGCGGGCACCTCGGCGTACGCGGCGCGAAGATCATCCATCACGCCGGAGTACGTGGCCACGGTGGAGCGCACGTTGATGCCGATCGGGGTGGCGTCCACGACGTGGACCTTCATGAGATCGGGCGCATCGATGACGCGCACGTGGGCGGGCGCTGCATGGTGGTCGGATGCCGCATCCAGCGCCGGCACGAGCGACTCGAGCACCAGCGTGGTCTTGCCCGAGCCCGAGACGCCGGTCACCGCGGTCAGTCGGCCGACGGGGATGTCGACCGCCAGCGGATGCACGGTATGGATCGCCGCGGTCTCGAGGTGGATGCGTCCGAGGTCGAATGCGGCGGACGGCGCCACACGATCACGCACGACAACCTGCTGATCGCCGCTGAGAAAGCCTCCGATGAGCGACTCGGGTGCGTGCGCGAGGTCGACCGGGCTCCCGGCCACCACGACCGTGCCGCCTTCTGCTCCCGAGCCGGGTCCGATCTCGATGAGCCACTGGGCGCGGCGCAGGATCTGCACGTCGTGGTCGACGAACACGACGGAGTTGCCGTCGGCCATCAGGTCGCCCATCACGCCGAGCAGGCCCTCGACGTTCGCCGGGTGCAGGCCGATCGACGGCTCGTCCAGCACGTACAGCACACCGGTCGTCCGATTGCGCACGGCACGTGCCAGCTGGGCGCGCTGCCGCTCCCCCGTCGACAGTGTCGAACCGGCACGGTCCAGGGCGAGATACCCGAGACCGAGCTGCACGAGGCGTCGTGCCATCCCCTGCAGGGTGTCGATCAAGGTCCGCGCCATCGCCTGCATATCGGGCCCGACGGTGGACGAGACCTGCGGCGCCCACGCCAGCACCTCATCCAGCGGCATCGCCGTGACCTCGGCCAGGTTCTGCTGTCCGATGCGAGGCGCCCGCGCGGCGGGGCTGAGGCGCGTGCCGAGGCAGTCGGGGCACGTGCCCTCCGTCAGGAACCGACTGACCCGCGCCAGCCGCTTCGGACCGTCGGCGCGCTTGAGCTCTTCGGTGACCGTCAGCCGGGCGTTGCGGAACGTGAAGTCCAGCTCGTGGATGCCCTTGCGGCTGGTGACCGTGATGTGCTTCTTCTCGGCGGGTCCGTCCAACACAATCTGCCGCTCGGCATCGGTCAGCTCGGACCACGGCACGTCGGTGCGCACCCCGAACTCGCGGGCGATGTCAGGCTGGACGTTGAAGCCGAACATCTGCCACGGGGCCACCGCTCCCGCGTCGAGAGACTTCGACGGGTCGGGCACGAGGGTCGCGTCATCCACCGTTCTGACCACGCCCGTGCCCTGACACGTCGGGCACGCGCCCGTCGAGTTGAACGAGAGCGCTTCGGCGCCCGGCGGCTGCACGCGCGCGCCGCAGACCGCGCAGAAGATCGGGACCTCGGCGGCCACATCGATCGTCGGCGGCACGCGGTGGCCGTTCGGGCACACGTGCGACGCGAGACGCGAGAACATCAGCCGCAGGACGTTCAGCAGTTCGGTCGACGTGCCGAACGTCGACCGAACACCGGGAACACCCGGACGCTGACGCAGCGCGAGAGCGGCGGGAACGTGCTCGACCGCGTCGACGTCGGCACGCGACGCCTGCGCCATACGGCGACGCGTGTAGGTGGACAGAGCCTCGAGATAGCGACGAGAGCCCTCGGCGTACAGCACGCCGAGGGCCAGCGACGATTTACCCGATCCTGAGACGCCGGCGATGCCGACCATCGTCTGCAGGGGGATGTCGACATCGACGTTCTTGAGGTTGTGCACGCGCGCCCCGCGCACCGCGATGCGGTCGGGTCGGCCGGCCGACGTCGGCGAAGGATCCGAGCCGCGACCCGTGAAAGCGCTCATGCCGCCACGTTAGCCGTCATGTCAGACGCGGACGGCACCCCCCTGCTCGACCAGCGTCGGGTAGTCGGTGTAGCCGGTGCGGTCGCCGCCGTAGGACTTGCTGAAATCGGGTTCGGCGAACTCGGCGCCGATGCTCAGGCGTGTGACCAGGTCGGGGTTCGACAGGAACAGCCGAGCGAACGACACGGCATCCACCGCCCCCGTCGCGACCAGATCCAGTCGCGCCGTCTGCACGGCGAGGTCGCGTCCCCCGGCGGGGTTGAGCAGGAATGCACCCGGCCAGATGTCGCGCAGCACCGGCGTCAGCGCGGGGTCGCCCGCCTCGACCAGGTGAAGGTACGCGAGTCCCATCGTGCCGAGCTCGCGCACGAGCACGGGATACAGCTCGGCGTAGTCGGCCTCCACGGTGTCGCCGAGCCCGTTGTTCGGCGACAGCCGGATGCCGGTGCGGTCGGCGCCGATGGCGGCAGCGACGGCGCTGGTGACCTCCAGTGCGAAACGGATGCGGTTCTGGATCGACCCGCCCCAGTCATCGGTGCGCTGATTGGCATTGGTGGCGAAGAACTGGTGCAGCAGATAGCCGTTGGCGCCGTGGACCTCCACACCGTCGAATCCCGCCTGGATCGCGTTGCGCGCAGCGGTGACGAAGTCGCCGATGGTCTCGGCGATGCCCTGGCCGGTCAACGCCTCGGGCGTGGGGATGTCTTGCAGTCCCTCCGGAGTGAAGATCTGCCCGGCGGGGCGCACCGCAGACGGCCCCACCGACCTGAGCGCGCCGTTGCCGGCCGCCTCAGCGTTGCGGGGGTGGCCGATCCGACCGACGTGCATGAGCTGAGCGACGATCAGTCCGCCGGCCTCGTGCACGGCGTCGGTGACCGGACGCCAGGAGTCGACCTGCGCCGGCGAGTGCAGGCCCGGTGTGGCCGGATACCCCTGCCCGACGGCAGAGGGCTGGGTGCCTTCGGTGATGATCAACCCCGCCTCGGCGCGCTGCGAGTAGTACGTGGCCATATCGGCGGAGGCGAGGGTGCCGTAGGCGCGACTGCGGGTCATCGGCGCCATGACGATGCGGTTGCGCAGTTTCAGGGCACCGGCGGTCAGCGGCTCGAATGCGGTGGGCATGAGATCTCCTTGATCTTCCATTCGGATGCAATGGTTAGCCGAACAACTGCTTTTGGGACGGTATTCCTTGTTCGAGCAACTTCTCTGACCTACGCTTGGCTTGTGAGCGATCAAGGACTGGACACCATGGCGCCGGTGAGCCACGCGATCTTCCGCGTCGCCCGCGCCCACAAGGCGATCGCCGGCCGCCTCCTGCGTGAGGGCGGCCTGTATCCGGGACAGGAACTGGTGCTGATGACGCTGTGGACGAACGGGCCGCAGCGGATGGTCGACCTCGCCGCCGCGACGGAGTCCGATGCGCCGAGCCTGACGCGCAGCGTCGCCCGCCTGCAGAAGGCGGGTCTGGTCACCCGGGCACCCTCGCCGGCCGATCGTCGCGCGATCATCGTCTCGCCGACCCCGAAGAGTCGACTGCTGCGCCCCAAGGTCGAAGCCGCCTGGCGCGAGCTGGAGCGACTCACCACCGGCCCGCTGACCGTGGCTGAACGCCGCCGGGCGCTGGCGGTGCTCGCAGTGTTGGAAGCCGCCTTGCTGGGCGACGGCGAACCCGCCCAGGATCCAGCCGCACCGGACCCCGCACGCACCTCCGCCCCTGCCGGTCCTCAGCGGCGACTGCGCAAGGATGCCGCGCAGAACGCGGAACGCGTGATCGCCGCCGCGGTGCGTGCAGGCTTCGGCCACGATGCATCTGTCACCGTGGCGCAGGTCGCCGCCGCAGCGGGCGTCGGCGTGGGGACGCTCTACCGTCGGTACCCGACTCGTGAGGCCCTGCTGGAGGCCATGCAGGCCCGCGCCTACCGCATCCTCGCCGCCGAGGCCGAGGATGCGCTGGCCTCCGCAGAATCGGGCCGGGAGGCGGTGGACCGCTATCTGAGCCGCACCTTCTCCCGCCGAGATGAGTTCGTACTTCCTCTGCACGGGGCACCCATGGCGTACGACGTCGAATCAACGACACAGCGCAGACGGCTGCAGATGCTCCTCGACCAGATCGTCGAGCGCGGCCACACCGACGGCACCGTCCGCGACGATGTCACGCGTGAGGCGATCGTGCGCTTCGGTGCCATGCTCGCCCGGCCGCTGACGAACACGCCGGGCTGGGACGAGGCGGCCGCCGAGCAGCGCACG